>JAIDVM010000016.1 GCA_029059705.1 Clostridia bacterium | reverse complement strand
AAAAACTACCTTTTACACCGTATTTTTGTTATTTATTTGAAAATTTAAAGCCCATTTGTTCATCTATTATCATAATATATGTACATAATTGTGAATTTCGGTAAAAAAATTAGGCAGCCGCGGCGCAAATTTGCGCCGCGGCTTTTCTGTCATGTGAGCCTTGCAAAACATCTCATTAGGTTCTTCGCTTCGCTCAGAACGACAAGGACACGCCAAAAAATGGCAAACGGTTTGCGGCATAAAACACGGTTCCTTACCCAAAATAATTTTGACGGAGGAAAGTTATGCAATTTGACGAAACCAAGACTTATAAAAATCTTGCAAGAAGTTTTGCGGGCGAAAGTCAGGCGGGCATGCGCTATCAGCTGATTGCGCGCGCTGCCAACCAGCAGGGCTATGTTGCTTTGGCGGACGCTGTTAAAGTTCTTGCAAAAAACGAAACGGTACACGCAAGAAGGTTTATCGAAGAGCTTCAAAAACGCGGACAGTTTCTCGACAATATCGACATCGACGCGGGCTACCCTTATCACGGCGGAGATATCGCCGAAAGTTTAGCCTTTGCCGCCGACGACGAGCACGAGGAACATTCTAAGATTTATCCCGCGTTTGCCAAAGACGCCGAGGACGAAGGTTTTAAAGATATTGCTAACCTTTTTAAACTTGTTGCAAAAGTTGAGGAGCACCATGAAATGATTTTCAGGTACCTTGCCGAGGCTTTCAGTAAGGGCGTTTTGTATAGTAACGAAACCCCCATACTGTATATTTGCGGCGACTGCGGATATATGCACACGTCAACAAAAGCTTGGACAAAGTGCCCTCTTTGCGGTGCAAGTCAGGGCGAAGTTGAGTTGCACATTCCGTTTAAAAAGGAGAAAATATGAGAAAGACCGAAAACAAAACCCAGAACGTAAAGAACACCGAAAAGACGAACTGCGCGAAGAGCGCAAAGAACTGTGGCGGTAAGGGCTGTGGCAAAAACACGAAAAACTGCAAATAATTTAAAGAATTCAAAGTCTTTAAAGTCGGCTAAATCAAAGCCGAGTGCGTTTACGGACTGTTACGACCCGAACGGCAGTTACACGGGCTCGCCCATTGACGGCGGAAAGCCCGTTCAGGATGCGGACGATTTGTAAACAAAATCAATTGTTTTGCAAACCGTTTGAAATCATGCAAAACTGCAAAAGCAAAAAAGGCGCGGAAGTCAAAATTGGCTTCCGCGTTTTTGTGTTTTTAAATATGCTTTTTATTTTATTATATCCAAATTATAATATACCGTCTATATTATAATATACCGTCGATGAATTCTTCGGGGTTGAACAGTTCCAAATCTTCCATTTTTTCGCCCACGCCCGTAAAAACGACGGGGATTTGCAGTTCGCCGCATAAAGAAATTACAAAGCCGCCCTTTGCCGAGCTGTCAAGCTTGGTTAAAACTATGCCGTCAAGCTCCACCGCCTCGTCAAAAAGCTGCGCCTGCGAGGTGGCATTGTTGCCCGTGGTTGCGTCGAGAATTAAAAATTTGTAAAAGCTGGCCTGGGGGCACTCCCTTTCCACTACGCGCGACATTTTTTTTAGCTCTTCCATTAAATGCGCTTTAACGTGAAGTCTGCCCGCCGTGTCTATAATCACCACGTCGGTGCCCTTCGCCTTTGCGGACGAAAGCGCGTCGAAAACGACAGCCGAAGGGTCGCTTCCCTCCTCGTGCTTGACTATGCGCACCTTGGCGCGGTCAGCCCACACGGTGAGCTGGTCGGCGGCGGCGGCGCGGAAGGTATCCGCGGCGGCAACGGTAACCGTTTTACCCTGCCTTAAAAAGTAATTTGCAAGCTTGCCGACGGTTGTTGTTTTGCCAACGCCGTTTACGCCCACGAGCATGATAACCGCGGGGTATTCGATTTCGGGAATTTCCGCCTCGGTAAGTTTTTCTTCCAAAACGTCCTTTAAAAGGTCGGTTACAAATTCCTTATCCTTTAACTTTTCGTGTCTGGCTTCGGCGCGGATTTCTTCAACGACTTCTTCCGCCGTTGTAACCGAAATGTCGGCGCTGATTAAAATTTCTTCAAGCTCGTCGTAAAATTCGTCGCCGATTTTATTTTTTGAAAACAACCCCGAAAGCGCCGAGGACAACCCCTCGCGCGTTTTTTTGAGCGCGTCCTTAATTTTAGAAAATATTCCCATAGAAACTCCTCACGCAAATCTCGCCTATTCTGCGGCTGCGATTTGCCGTGAATTTTAGGGCTACTCGCCCTCAGCCCGCAATCTTACGGGCAAACTTTTTATTTAATTGCGGGCTTTCACCTCGCCGAGGCGCAAGTATGCGCAAATTGGGGCTGCGGGCACGCGAGCGAAGCGACACTTTGCGCACCTAAATGTAAAAACTTCTTGTAATATGGCGCAAAAAAGCGTGGTTTTTACCCGCAATGTTAATTATTAAAAATTAGATTACCCCGCACATATCCTTTGCTTTTTATTGCATTGTGTCGCCGCCGAGGCGCGACTGCACTTCGGAAAGCTTTACAGAAACGACCTTTGAAACGCCCTTTTCCTCCATGGTTACACCGAACAGAATGTCCGCGTTTTCCATGGTGGGCTTACGGTGGGTGATTACTATGAACTGCGTTTCCTGCGCAAACTTTTTAAGATATTTTGCATAGCGCGCAACGTTGGCTTCGTCGAGCGCGGCTTCGATTTCGTCGAGCACGCAGAAGGGCATGGGGCGCATGCCTATGATTGCAAACAGAATTGCGATTGCGGTTAAGGCGCGCTCGCCGCCCGAAAGGAGCGAAATTTTAGAAAGCTTTTTACCGGGGGGGCACGCGATTATTTCAACGCCCGCGTTGAGAGGGTCGTCGCAGTCGGTGTAATCGAGCTGCAGTTCGGCTTTGCCGCCGCCGAAAAGCTCTTTAAAGGTGCGTTTGAAGTTTTCGTTGATAAGCTTAAAACCCTCGTCGAAAATTTTGAGCATTTCGCCCCTGATATCTTCGAGCGCGGTGGTTAAGTCTGAAATGGCTTTTTCCAAATCCTCGCGCTCCGCGGTCATCTTTTCGTAGCGCGCGCTTACCTCGTCGTATTCCTCAACCGCGTTGGGGTTGACTGCGCCGAGCATTGTTAAGCGCTTTTTGCAGCTTACTATCTGCGAGTTTGCGGTGGAAGCGTCGTAGCCCTCCACCTTATATTTAAGGCAGCCTTCGTAATTCTCGCCGTACTCCTCTTCTATGCGCTGGCGCAGATATTCGAGGTCGCTGTCTATTTTCGTGAGCGCCATATCGAGGTTGTGAACCTTTTCGGTAAGCTCGTCGCGCTCTCTAATGGCGTCAAGTCTTTCAAAATCCGTGGCCTTAATTCTTTCGTTTAAGGTGTTTTTGGATTCCTTTACCTCGTTAATCTGTCTGCGCAAATCGTTTACGACAGCTTGCTCCTGCTCAGTTAACGCCGTGCGTTCCGCCTGCGCGTTTAAGTCGTTTATTTCGCGCTCTATCGCGGGAATTGCGGCGCGCGTTTTTTCTATTTTTGTTAAAAGCGTTTCCTTTTCGTTTTTAAGCCTTGCAATATTTTCGGCGCCCGCCTTTAAGGCGCTTTGCAAAGCCGCTATTTCAACGAGCAAGCTGTTAAGTCTGTCGGCCTTTTCGTTGCGCTCGCCCGTAAGCTTGTCGAACTCCGCGCTCATGTCGTTTATTGCCGAAGAAGCCGCGTCCGACTGCGAGGAAAGCTGGCTTGCGCCCGCCGAAACTCCCGTATATTCGCTGTCCAATCCCCTTAAACGCTCTTTTAAAGCGGCAACCGACTGACCGTAAGCGGCGTATTCGCTTTCGGCGGAAGTAACCGCGGATAAAAGCTGCGTTTGCTTTTCGGTGAGCGTTGCAAGCTCTAAGCGGGAATTTTGAAGTTTGTTTCTTAAAAGAGCAAGCTCTTCCGCCGCAACGCGCTTTTCTTCGCCAAGTTCGTTTCTCTTTGCCGAAGAACGCAAAAGGAAGGATTTTTTGGTGTCTAAGCTTTCTTCAAGCTCTTTAATCCGTCTTTCGTTGGCTAACAGATTGCCCGCAGTGTCGCGGCGCGAACCGCCCGTCATGGAACCGTTTACGGCAATTATATCGCCTTCCAGCGTAACTATTTTAAAAACCCTCGGGTAACGCTTTGAAATCTGCGTTGCGTTTTGAATGTTGTCCACAACAAGCGTATTGCCCAAAAGGTTATGTATAACGTTTTCGTACTGTCTGTCGTATTTTACTAAGTTTACGGCAAAGCCTATTGCGCCCGTGTCCTTTACGGCGGCTTTAATCATGTCGTTTTCGTAATGCGGCTTTAACGCGTCGATGGGAAGGAAAGTAACCTGCCCCGCCCGCGCTTTTTTAAGGTAATAAATAAGCTCTTTTGCGTCCTCGCGGGTTTCGGTTATTATGTTCTGCATCGCGCCGCCGAAAGCCGTTTCGACAGCAACCTCGTATTGCTTATCGCACGAAACAACGTCGGCAATCATGCCCTTTATGCGTGCGGAAAGTTCTAAATTGTTTTTTGCGGCGGAAAGCAAATTTCTGACGGAATATATGTAGCCTTCGAACCTGTCCCTAAGCCCCATATAAGTTTTTAAGCTGTCGGAAATGGAGGCAATCTGCGCTTCGGTGTCGTAAACCTGCTTTACAAGAGCCGAAATTTTATCCTCCGCCTTGGTAACCTTGTCCTCGGCTTCGGTTAAAAGCTGTTCTTCGTTGTCCAAAAAGCCGGTTAAGCTGCGGCTGCGCTCTATGCAGTCCTCGTAACCCTTTTTGCTCTCGTCGCGGCGGAGGTGGATTTTTTCCATATCCCCCTCTATTTCGGCAAGTCTGTCCTCCAAAAGCTCCTTTTGCGCCGAAAGCGAACCCATATTCTGGCGCATTTCGGTTAAGTCCTTAAAGGTGTCCAAAACCTTTTTGCGGTGCTCGCCCGTCATGTATTCGTAATCGGAAATCTTTTTCGAAAGCTCGCCGATTTCCCCGCGGAGCGTTTCCACGTCCGCGCCCATATTGTTTATTCTTTCGCCGTTCTTTTCGCCCAAGGCTTCCGACCTTCTCACTTCGCGCTCGATGTCGTCGATACGCTTGGTTGAAAAAGCGATATCCTCCTGCGCCGCCTGCAACTTTTGCTTTACCGAACGCGCCTTTTCGGTGAACAGCTTAGCCTCGCCGCTGCGGTGCTCAATGCCTACTTCATAGCGGCGGATACGGTCGTTTAAGTCCTGCAAGGTTACGTCCGCTTCGGATAAACCGTTGCGGCACTCGTGATACTCTTTTAACAGCTCTTCCATGCGCTTGTTTAAAAATTCCACGCGGGCGGCGCACTTGTCCTTTTTGTCCGCAAGCTTCGCCTTTTCGTCTTCGGCGCCGTCGTGGCGGATTATGTAAAGGTTTGTTTCGTGCATGCGCAAATCGGAATAAATTTCCCTGTATTTCAGCGCGTTTTCAGCCGCCTTTTTCAAGGGATTTAACTGTCTTTCAACCTCTTGCATGCGCTGCGAAAACACAAAAAGGTTGTCCCTTGCCGCGTTAAGCTTTCTTTCGGCGTCAGCCTTTCTGTCCTTAAAAACAACGATGCCCGTCGCTTCTTCAAAAATGGAACGTCTGTCCTCGGGCTTGGCGTTCATAATCTGCTCTATTCTGCCTTGCCCGATAATGGAATAGCCTTCTTTCGCCGCGCCCGCGCCGTGCAACAGCCCCGTTAAAACCTTCATGCGCGAGGGCTGGCGGTTTAAAAGATATTCGCTTTCGCCCGAGCGGTAAAGCCTTCTCGTCATCTCGACCTCGTCGCAATCGATGTCGAAAATGCGCTTGGAGTTGTCAAACGTTAAAGTAACCTCGCAAAACGAGGTTCTTTTTCTTGCTTCGGTACCGCTGAAAATGACGTCCATCATCTGCGAACCGCGCATCATCTTGGCGGACTGTTCGCCCAAAACCCAGCGGATTGCGTCGGCAACGTTGCTTTTGCCGCAACCGTTGGGGCCGACGATACAGGTTACGCCCTCGCCCAAATTAATCGTGGTTTTATCGGCAAACGATTTAAACCCTATCAGTTGTATTTGCTTAAAAGTTATCATTTATAGTCCTTGTTCCTTAATCCACTCAACCGCGGCTTTTGCGGCGTTTTGCTCCGCCTGCTTTTTTGTTGCTCCGCAGCCTTTAAAAACATTGCCCTCAACCTTTATTTCTGTTTTAAACCACGGCTTTTGCGCCGTTCCAACGTTTTGCACCTTGGGGTAAACGGGCTTTTCTTTGCCGCGCGACTGCAACCATTCCTGCAAACCGCCTTTGTAATTCGGGTCGTCGTCGGTCACGGAAAAATCAAGCGTGTTCAAAACGAACTTTTTTGCCGCCGCCATGCCGCCGTCTAAATAAATTGCCGCAACCACAGCTTCGTAAGCGGAGGGCACCGCCTTTTTATTATTGTCGTCGCCGTTGCCTTTATAGAGCGCCTCATCAAGTCCCAGCCTGCGCGAAACGGGTTCCAAAGCCTTGTCTGAAACAATCGCCTTGCGTCTGTCGGTCAGTTCGCCCTCGTCGGCGCTTTTATCAAAAAGCTGTTCCGAAACGATAAATTCCAAAATCGCGTCGCCGAAAAATTCAAGCGTTTGGTTGTTATAGCTTTTACACGCCGAAGGCAGCGTGAGCGCCCTTTTTAAAAGCTGCTTATCTTTAAAGACGTAACCGAGGTTTTTTTCGGTTAAATCGAAATTCATTGCCCGTCACCGTCTATTATTTCTTCCCAGTTTTCTTCGGCAAGCGATTTTTCCACGCGGGAAACCAGCCCGCCGCGGCAGATTGCCGCCGCCTGCTCGATTGAGTTGGCTATTGCAACCGCCTTTGAAGAGCCGTGACTTTTAATTACAACTTTTTTAAGTCCGAGCAACAGCGCGCCGCCGTATCTGTCAAAATCTATGCGCTTATACAAATTTTTTAGCGCCTTTTTCATGAAAACGTAGCCGATTTTCGCGCGCTTGCTGCCCTTTATTTCTTCCTTCAAAAGCCCAAGCGCAAGCTTGCCGCAGCCTTCCATGGATTTAAGCGCAACGTTGCCCGAAAATCCGTCGGCAACCACCACGTCGCAGTCGCCCAACATTATGTCGCGCCCCTCGACGTTGCCCACAAAATTAATGCCCTTCATCTTTGAAAGGTATTTAAAGGTTTCAAGCCTCAACGCGTCGCCCTTGTGCTCTTCAGTACCGTTATTCAAAAGCCCGACTCTGGGGTTGGAAATTCCAAAGCCCACCTTTGCGTAAGCCGAAGCAAGCAGCGCGAACTGGCAAAGCATAACGGGCTTGCACTCGGCGTTTGCGCCGCAGTCGCAAAGAAGCGTAACGCCGCCGCGGACGTTGGGAATTGCGGGGCACAGCGCGGCGCGCTTAACTCCCCTTATCCTCCCCAAAATAAGCTGCCCGCCCGCGATTGTCGCGCCCGTCGAGCCGGCGGTTACGAAAGCGTCTACGTCGTCCTCGGTTTTCAGCTTCCAATAAGCGCCCATGAGCGACGACTGCCTGCGCTTTACCGCTTCGGTCGCAATATCGTCCATTGCGATTACGTCGGGCAAATCGATTATTTCAATCCTCTCACGGTCGTACTCGTAATTTGCAAGCTCTTTTTCGATAACTTCCTTCTTGCCGGTTAAAATCAGTTTTAAGTCCTTGTCTTTTTTAAGCGCGGCAACCGCGCCGTCGATAACCGCCTTGGGGGCGTTGTCGCCGCCGAATGCGTCCAATAAAATTTTAATCATGTTCCCACCTTTGCGTATAACACTTCCTTATTATAACATGCAAACTTAAAAAACACAATTATTTTAACCAATATTTTCGTCCGCGCCGTCCTCCGCGCCTTCGGCGTTTTCGACGCTTTCACCGTTTTCGAAGTTTTCGTCCGCGCCGCCATAAATTATTTTTTTGACGGGCAGATATTTGTCCTTTCTCAAAAGCGTGCGCTTGGTGTAACCGCCGCGGGTTATTTCAAGGTAGCCCTCGCTGGTGATGCCGTCGCGCCCGTCGCGCGCCCTGTCGCGCTCTTCGGTAATTTCTTCGGGCGCGGGAATACTGCCCGTAACCGCGGATTTAATAGAATATTCCGCGCCGTCGTCCGCACCATAAAAAGTGAAATTAACGCTGCCGTTTAAAGTGGTTGCGCGGATATAAACGGGAGTTTTTGCGGGATTTTTAATTTTTAAATCGAAAGCCTTGCCGCTTACCATTGCGTCGCGCGAGGGCGGAACGTAACCCACGGCAAGCGAGTGCGGGTGATATTCCACAACCTTCATGCCGCTTAAAACCGCGGCGTTGTAAAGAGTTGTCGAAACCTGACAAACCCCGCCGCCGACGCCTTCGGTAAACTCGCCGTTTTCAATTATTTTCGCGGGTAAAAACCCCCTCTCTTTCGTCCTTACCCCCACAATATCATTGAACGAAAGCGTTTCGCCCGCCTGCAAAACCGTGCCGTTGAGCATAGCCGCGGCAAGCCTTATGTTGCTTGTACGGTTTAAGTTGCCGCCGTCGAAATAGGTTGTAAACCCGCCTATTTTGCGCGTGTTTTTCTTAACTGTTTCCAAGCTCGTTTTGCGGTAGACGGGCTTGAATTTTACGGTTACGCTTTCAAAATTGCCGCAAAGCGAGGCTTTGATATCTTCGGCAAGCTTTGTCTTGTCCGCAATTCTGCCGTCCGTACCGGCGTTGTAAATAAAGGGTTCGCCGTAAGCTTTAAAATCGGCGTAAGGCTCCACTGCGGAAACGCTTTCGCTTTGACAAATCCCCGCGGCAACCTCGTTTAACGCGCACAGATAAAAGCTCTTTTGCGAGGTATAGCTGCGCCCCTTTTCGGCGTTGGATAAAATCGCGTAAACGTCGTCTTTAAAGTTTATTTCGGGGTAAGTAAATTCGTAAACGTTTTCGCCCGCCGTAATTTTAAGGCTCTTTTCCTTTAAAAATTTAACCGTTTCGGCGCGTATAATTTCCGCCGCCGCGCTTTTTGCCATGCCGCCCACCGCAACGCCGTCAACGGTTACGCCCTTTGGCACGCGCGCTTCGAACACAAAGCCGCACAAACAAAAAACGCCCGCCGAAAGAGCGAGCATAAACACAAGTAATTTTAATTTTTTAAAAATAAATTTTGTCATAAATATCTTAAAAGCGCTTCCGACGGTTCGAAACGCGGTGCACCGATTTTTCGGCTGCCCTCCTGCCGGTGCGTATCCGAACCGCCCGTAACCACGAGCTTAAGCTCCGCCGCAAGCTGCTTGTAATATGCCGTTTCGTCCTTAGTATGCCCCGAATAAACGGCTTCTATGCCGCAAAGCCCGCTTTCTTTCATTCTTAAAATAAGCGCCTTTAAGTCTGCTTTGTTTAAATCCACCCGCGCGGGGTGCGCGATTGAGGCAAAACCGCCCGCGGCGCGGATAACTTTAACCGCCTCTTCGGGCGAGGGGCGGTTTAAATTGCAAAATCCCGCCTTGCCGTGCGCCAGATAATTTGCGTAAAAAGCGAACGGCGTGGGCGCGTAGCCCTTTTTGCTGCCCGCCCTTGCAATATGCATTGCATGCAGGGGGATATTGCTGCAAAACCTTTCTTTGGCGGCTTCTTCAAAGGTAATTTTAACGCCGCACCTTTCAAGCTTAAACAAAATTTCTTCGGCGCGCTTTAACGAACCGAGATAAAGCCCCTTTAAAAACTCTTTAAAATCCGCGTTTTCGGCGTTGAAATTATAGCCGAGCGTGTGCACCTTAACGTCGCCGTCGTAGGCGGAAATTTCTATTCCGCTAACCGCCTTAATCCCGCGCTCAAAGCAAAATTTTTCAACCTCTCCAAACGCTTTTACCGTGTCGTGGTCGGTTACCGACAAAATTCCAAGCCCCGCGATTTTTGCCGCCGCGGCTACGGCAAGCGGGCTTTGAGTACCGTCGGAATAATAAGTGTGAACGTGCAAATCCGCTGTTTGCCCCCGTAATATCCCTTGGTTTTTCACTTTTTAACCGTTCCGCTTTCTATCTTAATTTTGTTGGCTTGTCTGCCGCACAACACCCTTTCCGCGTGGGTGCAGGTTAAAATCGTTTGCAAATTCCCCGTGCGCTCTGTCAGCTTTTTGCGGCGGGGCAAATCTAGCTCGCTTAAAACGTCGTCTAAAATAAGCACGGGATATTCGCCCGAAAGGTTTTTAAAAATTTCAACCTCGGCAAGCTTTATCGAAAGCGCCGCCGTCCTCGTCTGCCCCTGCGAGGCGTACGTCTTTGCGTCGGTTCCGTCTATAAAAATATCGATATCGTCGCGGTGGGGCCCCGACGCCGTGTAGCCCAAACGGATATCCCTTGCGTAATTTTCCGAAAGCTCGGAAAACAGCCTCTTTTCAAGCTCCTGCTCGCTGCCCTTATACTTCTTTTCAGGCGAAATTTTAAGCTCTTCCCCTCCGTCCGTCAAAAACGAGTGCGCTTCCGCAGCCAAGGGCGCAAGCATTTCGATATACTCCGCGCGCTTAAAGGCGACGATTGCCGCGTATTTGCAAAGCTGCTCGTCCCACACAGGCAAGCTGTCGTAAACGGCTTCCAAATCGTGCGATTTTAAAAGGTTATTGCGCTGTTCCAGAATTTTGTTGTAGCGTGACAGCGCGGTGTAATAGGGCTTTGAAAGCTGCGAGATGGAAACGTTTAAAAACCGCCTTCTCTCGTCGGGGCCGTCCTGAATAAGGCGCAGCTCCTGCGGGGAAAAGAACACCGAAAAAAGGTTGCCCATTATGTCCGCGTTGCGGGTTATTTTGTTGCCGTTTAACTTAAACTCCCTGCCCGTTTCGGTTATTTTGGCGTAAATTTCCATTTTGCCGTATCTGCCCTCCGCCGTGGCGGAAAGCTCGGCAAACTCCTCGCCGCGCTTTATTAAAAGCTTATCCCTCTTGCATCTCGGCGAAATGCCCGTGCAAAGATAAAACACAGCCTCGGCGCAGTTGGTTTTGCCTTGCGCGTTTTTGCCGTGCAAAACGTTTAACCCGCCCGAAAAGCTTATGCTTTCTTCAGAATAATTTCTGAAATTTTTCAAATTCAAATTTTTTATGAGCATTTTCGGTTAAAACACTTTATTTTAAATTAATTTTGTATTATAATTGTTAAACAAATCCGTGCTTTTTAAAGCTTAAACACATTATAACAAATTTACGGAAAAAACTCAAAGGAAAATCGCAAAGATTATGCAGAATAAGGGCAATTTTGACTTTATTTATCAACCAATCAAGGAAAAAATGCAGGAGCTTATTTCCCCCGCAAACTATTCCCTGTACATCGAAAAGCTGACGCCCGTCGACGTGGACGGCAGATTTATCGTGCTGGAAACGCCCACCGAAGTCTTTGCAAAATTCATAACGGGCACCCTTGCCGAAAAGATGCGCGAGGCGATAATCAAAGCCAACGTCGGCGTTTCCGACTTCCGCTTAAAGGTTGAAGGCAGCGAGGGCTACGCCTATAACGCGCCCACGGAAGAATACGCCGCGGCGCCGACCAATCTTGATAAAAAGTTCACCTTCGACAGCTTTGTCGTAGGCAAAAACAACGAATTCGTTTATGCGGCGGCGCGTTCGGTTGCCGACGACCCCGCGGGAACTTATAACCCCCTCTTCATCTACGGCGGCACGGGCTTGGGCAAAACGCACTTAATGCAGGCGATTGCAAACAAAATCGTTGCCGAAAAGCCCGAGCTTAAAGTCATTTACGTAACCTGCGAGCAGTTCGTAAACGAAATAATTGACACCATGTTCACGGGCAGAGGTCCCGACGCGCGCGAAAAGAGCATAAAACTGAGGGCTTATTACCGCAGCTGCGACGTGCTGATTATTGACGACATTCAATTCATCGAAAACAAAAAGGCAGTTCAGGAAGAATTTTTCCACACCTTTAACGAGCTGGTTGCGCGCGGCAAGCAAATTGTAATTTCCTCCGACCACCCGCCCAAGGAGCTGACGACATTGGAAGAGCGTTTAAGAACGCGCTTTTCGGGCGGACTTCTGTTCGACATACTCCCGCCCGACTTCGAAACCAAGGTTGCAATTTTAAAGCGCAAAGCCTTTGAAAAGAAGTGCATTGTGCCCGAGGAAGTTTTAACCTTCCTTGCGCAGAACTCGGGCGACGACGTGAGAACGCTCGAAGGCAGACTGACGAAGGTTATATTCGCTTCAAAGCTTCACGAAGAACCGATAAGCGTTTCGCTTGCCCGCAACGCTTTAAGCGAAGCCGTTTCGGAAAGCGGAAAAGAGGAGCTTAACGAAAACGCGGTTTTAAACGCGGTTACTTCCTATTACCACATTTCCAAAACAGAGCTGACGGGCAAGAGCAAGAAAAAGGAAATTGTTATACCACGCCAGATATGCTGTTATTTGATGTGCGAGCTTTTATCCCTCCCCCTCATTTCGATAGGCAAGGTTTTGGGCGGCAGAGACCACACCACAATCCTTTATTCGCGCGATAAAATAGAGGATATGTGCAGGGTAAACGAAAAAATCGCCAAAGAAGTAGACGACATCAAAAACATAATTTTAAAGAAATAAAACATTGTAGATGTCATTCTGAACGAAGTGACGCCTAATCCTCTGTCATGCTGAGCGAAAGCGAAACATCTTGAAGAGTTTCTTCGGCTCGCTTACGCTTGCTCAGAACGACAAGGCATATTGCGCTCAGAATGACATTTTATAAATTTATTTGTGTCAATGAAAAAATTTATCGAAGGACAATTTGATATTGTTATAATCGGCGCGGGGCATGCGGGCTGCGAGGCTGCGCTTGCAAGCGCGAGAATGGGCTTAAAAACCGCAATTTTAACGCTGAATTTGGACAGCATAGCCTTTATGGCGTGCAACCCCTCCGTCGGCGGTACGGCAAAGGGGCACTTGGTGCGCGAGATTGACGCGCTTGGCGGCGAAATGGCGAAAAACGCCGACAAAACCGCTTTGCAAATACGCATGTTAAACGAAGGCAAGGGCGAAGCGGTGCAATCGCTGCGGTGCCAAAGCGACAAAAACGCATATCACCGCGAAATGAAAAAAACGCTTGAAAACACGCAAAACCTCAAGATATTGCAAGGGGAATGTAAAAAAATCCTCGTAAAATCGGGCAAGGTGTGCGGCGTTGAAACCACTTACGGCGGCGTGCTTGAATGTTCCGCCGCAATAATCGCAACCGGCGTTTATCTCAATGCCGAAACGATTACGGGCGAAGTCCGCCAAAAAAGCGGGCCGAGCGGTTTTGCGCCCGCCAACGCGCTCACTTCAAACCTGATAAAGCTCGGCTTTAACGTGCGCCGCTTTAAAACGGGCACTCCCGCCCGACTTGACGGACGATATATTAATTTTGAAAAATGCGTAAAGCAGAGCGGCGAAGAAAACGTGCCCGCCTTTTCGTTTTTAAACGACTGCGCGCCCGAAAACGTGAGCGAGTGCTACATTACCTACACAAACGAAAACACACACGGCGTGATTTTAAACAACCTTGACCGCGCCCCCCTTTACAATGGCTCGATTACCTCCTCCGGCCCCCGCTACTGCCCTTCGATTGAAACTAAGGTAGTAAGGTTTTCCGACAAAAAGCGGCACCAGCTGTTTTTAGAGCCCGAGGGTGCGGACACCAACGAGGTTTACGTTCAGGGCATGTCCACCTCCATGCCGCACGAAATCCAAAAACAGATGTACCGCTCGGTTGAGGGGCTGGAAAACTGCGAAATTATGCGCTACGCCTACGCAATCGAATACGACTGCATCGACACTTTGGATATTCTGCCGACGCTGGAATTTAAAAAAGTGCAAAACCTTTACACGGCGGGGCAGATTAACGGAACTTCGGGCTATGAAGAGGCGGCGGCGCAAGGACTTATTGCGGGCATAAACGCGGCGTTTAAGCTGATGAAAAAGCCCCCTTTAATCCTCGGCAGAGACGAAGCTTATATAGGAGTTTTAATAGACGACCTCGTCACCAAGGGCACGGAAGAGCCGTACAGAATGATGACCTCGCGCGCGGAATACTCGCTTGTTCTGCGCCACGACACGGCGGACTTCCGCTTAACTCCCAAAATTTTCGATACTTCCCTCTTCGACGAGGCGCGAAAGGCAAGTTATTTAAAAAGAAAGGAAGCTTACGAAAGCGCGCTTGAAGAGCTTAACAAAAAAGCGCCGCACGAAAAGCTGAAAGAATTTAACGAAAAATTTGCGATTTCGGGCGGCAATCAGGGCGCAAGCTATGCCGATTTAATCCGCCGCGGTGCAAAATGCGCCGACCTTTGCCCGTTTTTCGGCATTTTGCAGGGCGTGCCGCAAAGCATAATTAAAACCGCCGAAACAACGGTTAAGTACGAAGGTTACATTTTAAAGATGCGCGCCGCCATCGAGCGGGCGAAAAAGCTTGAAAAAAAGGTTTTGCCCGAGGATATAAATTATTCCGAAATCAGCGGTTTAAGGCTTGAAGCGCGCGAAAAGCTTGAACGCGTGCGCCCCGTAACGCTTGGGCAGGCGGGCAGAATTTACGGCGTAAACCCCGCCGACATAACCGTTTTGATGGTTTGGCTTGCCACAAACAATAAAAAATAACATTTTAATTTATTAAAAGACAAATTATTTATAACGGCATACCTTAAAATTGAGGCATGCCGTTTAAAATTAACGTAAAAAGCGTAATTGTTTACGCGTTATACGCCGCCGCGTGCGTGTTTGCAAACTGCGCGGTGCAAGGCGTGCCCCTTTCACTGGGGCTTGAGTTCGCCATGCTCGTATGCGGGACGAATATTTTTGCCACGCCCATACTTTTCGTGCTGGCTTCAATAATAAGCCTTAACTGGGTGCACTCCCTTTTAAGCCTTTTCGAAGCGGCTTTTTTGACGGTAATCGTGTTTTTATACCGCCGCACGGGCAAAAAAATCAAATTCGAAGGGCTTGCTTATTTAATAATAGCCCTCGCGCCCTACATAGCGTTTGCACCGTGGACTTCCACGCAAAATTTTATTTTGGAAAACGAGTACGCCTTAAAAGCAATCGCGGCGGCAATTACCGTAATTTTCGGCTATTTTGCCTTTAAATCCGTTTACGCGATACTTTTCAGACTAAACCGCTGCCGCTTGAAAGAGGACGAGCTTTTATGCCTTGCGGTAACCTTTACCGTATGCGGCGCGGGCATGTTTTCGCTGCTCGGCGAAAGCTTTTATGTCTGCTTTTCCTTATTTATAATAATTTACACCGTGCGGCTCACCCGCTCGCCCGCGGCTTTGATTTTTGCGCTGATAACCGCTTTGCCCGCGGCTTTAATAAAATTTTCTTTGGAATACGTAACCGTCTGCGTAACGATTTCGACAATAGCCCTCCTCTTTTCGGGCACGGGCAGGTTTGCCGCGGGAATAGCCGCAACGCCGCTTTTTACCGTTTACGCCTATTTTGCGGGCTGTTTCAAGTGCTCCGTTCCGCTAATCGTGCTGTGGGCGTTACTTTTGGCGGCGGCTTTTATAATCCCCTCCCTTCCAAAAAGCGCATACTTTGAAAAACTGCGCCGCAGGCTGCTTGTAGAAGAGCTGCTGCCGCAGACGGCAATGGACAGAAGCCGCCGCAAAACGGGCGAAAAGCTTTACAGAATTTCGGAAGTATTCCGCGAAATCGAGTGCGCTTTTATGGCTTTGGACGAGGAAATAAACGACGGTTCCTCGCGCGATAAAATGCAAAAAGAACTGCTTGAAAAGTGCTGCAAAAGCTGCGAGCGCGCAAGAAGATGCGAGCTTTCAAACGTTTCTTCGGGCATAAAAAAGCTGATTGACGCGGGCTGTTTAAAGGGCAGGGTGAATTTAATCGATTTGCCCTCGGAAATAACCGCAAACTGCTCGCACCCCGCCGACCTTTTAAGCTGCTTAAACGGAATTCTTTCCGATTACCGTAAATACGTTTCCGAAATAGAAAACGCGCGTTCAGGGCGCAAGCTTTTGGCGGAACAGGCTAAGGGCGTTTCCGAAGTTATGAAGGGCTGCGCGGTGGACTTGTGCCGCACGCACACCGAGCTTTGCGGCGCTGCCGAAAGCGTTAAAAAGGCGCTTGCCGCAAACGGCGTTTCGTGCCCCGAGGTGTACACGGGCGGCGAAAACGACGACGAAGTAAGCGCGGTTATTTTGGGGAAAGTCAATATAAAAGGCTGCGCGAAAATCATTTCGGAAACCTTGGGGCGGAAATACGTTTTAAAGGACAAAATTCCTGTCGGCGGCGACAAAAACTGCCTTGTGTTCGGCGCGCCTCCCCGCCTCGACGCGGCTTTCGGGGTTGCGTTTGCAATTAAAAGCGGCGGCAAGGTTTCGGGCGACACGCACTCGGTGATTAGAATTAACAACCGCACCTTTTTAATGGCTCTTTCCGACGGAATGGGCAGCGGCGAATATGCGAGAAAAGTTTCCGAAAGCGCGATTTCGCTAATTGAAGCCTTTTACCGCGCGGAAATGCCGCAGGACAACGTTTTAAACACGATTAACAAGCTTTTATCCTTTAACCGCGACGAACGGTTTACGTGCATAGACATTGCCGCCGTAAACCTTGAAACAGGCAGAGCGGACTTTGTAAAAATCGGCTCGCCCGCGGGCGTAATTCTGCGCGAGGGCGAAATAAAGGTTTTGGAAAGCTCTTCTCTCCCCTTGGGAATTTTGGATAACCTGCGCCCCGCAACCTCTTCCGAAATTTTAAAAGCGGGCGACATAGTGGTTTTTATGAGCGACGGAATAACCTCCGCCTTTCCTTCCATGACCGAGCTTTACGAATTTTTGCAAGGGCTTAAACCCTTAAACCCGCAAAATTTAGCCGACAAAATTCTTGCGGGCGCGCTTGCAAACGGCGGAAACGTTGCCGCCGACGACATGACGGTTTTATGCACGCGCATTTTCGAAAATTAAACTTATTGTAAAAACGTTTCGGCGGCAATTTTTAAACCGAGCTTAAAGCCCTCTTTAAAGTGCTCCTCTTCCGTTGCTCCCTCAAGGTCTATATGCAAGTCAAATATTTTGCGAAATTTTTTAACTTGCTTTTTATTAAGTCCCTTTTCAAACTCTTCGCATAATACAGCCAGTTTATTTGCAATTTTAACATATTCGCCGTTTGGCTTTATACTTTCGAAATCCGCGTTGTCATGTAAATAAATATCCGTTATAATCGATTGCATTTCAGTTTCCTTTATCTGTGTTATAGATTAATTTAATTATATATCTGTAACACAGATAAGTCAAGACATTTTTAAATAAATTTAGTAAAATATCTGTATGATAGATTTAAACATGCAAAACGTTGGCGAACGCATTAAAAAATTGAGAATCGAGAGCGGGCTTTCGCAAAGAGAACTTGCCGAAAGCGTTGGCGTTGCACAAAATACGCTTGCACAATACGAAAAAGGCACCTCGAAAACAAGCATAGACGTTTTGGCTAAACTTGCCGTCGTGCTTGAAACAACTACCGATTATATTCTCGGCTTAGAAGATTAATTTATTCTGTCATGCTGAGCTTGCCGAAGCATCTACAAGATTCTTCGACTTCGGGCTTCGCCCTCCGCTCAGAATGACAAGGGCGGGAAAATCCCTCCGCTCAGAATGACAGAGTATAGTTAAAAAATTACACAATTGAAATACGCGCCGCGGGCGAATGCCCGCGGCGCGTTATAT
>JAIDVM010000015.1 GCA_029059705.1 Clostridia bacterium | reverse complement strand
CCCGCGGGTTTAAACCCGCGGGCGGCTTGTTTTTTTGCCTTATTTAAAAATTTTTATGTGTTTTTTAAAATTTTAAAGCTCGAACACGCTTTTAAACAGCTTTCCGCTTAAATATTTCAAGTTTCCGTCAAGGCAAAAGCCGAGCTGTTTAGAAATTAAACATTGCCGTTTTGCCGAATATTTTTTGTTCAGTTCGCCGTCGCCGTACTTATTATCGCCCAAAACGGGGCAGCCGATAAAAGCCATGTGCGCGCGGATTTGATGCGTTTTGCCCGTTAAAAGGGTAATTCTCACAAGCGCCAAATCTTTTCTCGTTTCAACCACGCGGTACTCGGTTATAATCTTAACCGAACCCCTCTTTTCTTCGTTAAAAATTTTAACGGTTGCGCTCTTTTCATCCTTTTTCAGGTACGAAACAAGCGTTTCGTGCTCTTTTTTGAAATTATTTTTGCACAGCGCAATATAATTTTTAATAACTCTTCTTTCCGCAAACGCGCTTAAAAGCTCCTCTTCCGCCGCCTTGTTCTTTGCAAAAACAATCAAGCCCTGCGTGTTTCTGTCCAAACGGTGCACGCCGAAAAATTCGCCCCTTTCGCAAAGCTCGGATAAAAGCCCCTCGTAAGAAACGCCCGAAAGCTTGTCCGCGATATAAACGTTTTCGTCCTCGTAAACCACGTTGTGGCTTAACATTGCCTCTTGCTTCGGCGAGGTGTAATAGGTTACCTCGTCGCCCGCATTTAAGGGCAAATCCTTTGAAACGCGAACGCCGTTTACCTTTATATCCTTTGCGCGGAGCAGCGCGGCAAGGCAAAACGAGCCTTGCGGATAAACTCCGTCAGTAAAGCGTTTTAAGGTTGAATTCTCTTTAACTACAAATTTTTTCATATAAAAAGCGTGGCTAAGCGCACCAGATACGCGCCCGAAAAGGCGAGAAAAAGCTGTGCGGCGCAGCATTTAAGCGTGAATTTTGCGCCCACTTCGCGCACGGAAGCCGAAAAAGCCGAAACGCACGCGGGGCACAAGAGCACGAACGTGCACATGGCAAGGCTTGCAGATAAGCCCAAACCCGTGCCGAGCGGCATTAAAAGCGCAACGGTTGCGGCAACGTTTTCCTTGGCGATAAACCCGCACAAAGCCGCGTAAGCAAGCCGCCAGTCGGTTACGCCCATCGGATAAAAAAGCGGAACGAGCATGCGGCTTACTCCCGCGAGCATGCTGCCTTCGCCCTCAACGTAAGAAAACGTAAACGAAAAGTGCGAAAAAAACCACGAAAGCACGCAAAAAACGGTTATTACGCCCGCGATTTTTATTATAAAGCTTTTAATCTGAAAAAGCAACTTTATTGCCACCGCCTTGGGCGAGGGCAGGCATACGGGGGTTACTTCCGAGAGCATTCCCTCCCCGCCGCCCTTTATTAGCACGGAGGCGATTATTGCCACGGCAAGCCCCGCAAAGTAAAAGCAGGTTATCACGGGAAAGGGATTTTTGAAAAGCGGCGACAAAAAGGTTAAAAACACGGGCAGTTTTGCGCCGCAAGGGATAAAGGGCAGAATTGCGACGGTGCGCTTTTGCGCGCTCACGGTGGAATAGCCGCGCGTGGTTAAGATTGCCGCGGCGGTGCAGCCGAAGCCCGAAACGAGCGAAAACGCGGCGCGCCCCGAAAGGCGGGCTTTTTCGAAAAGTCCGTCGGTTGCAAACGAGAGCGCGGAGGTTACGCCGCTTTCGTCGAGAAGTATTAAAACGAGGTATAAAATTGCAAGCTGTGGCACGAAGGACAAAACCGTGCCCACGCCGCCCAAAATCCCTTCGGAAACGAGCGAAATAACCGCTTTGTTCTGCATATGCGCACATATCCAATTGCACAAGTCCTCACATATCCACTTTTCGCACAGCCCCTTTAAAAGCGCGCCGGGCATTGCGGGGTGGAACGCGAGGAAAAACATTAAGGTGACCGAAAGCGCGAAAAAAGGCAGCGCAAAAAAGCGGTTGTAAAACAATTTGTCCGCTTTTGAAACGCCGTCTTTGCCGCCAGAATAGCAGTCTTTAAGCGCGGGCTGCGCCGTTTTATTTTGGGGGATTTGGGCAAAAGAACCGCTTTTTATTGCGTTTTTAAGCGTTTTGGGGGAATAATTTACCACGGGAACGCCCAAAAAAGAGGACAATTTTTCGAAATCGATTTTGCCGCCCCGCCTTTTAAGCGCGGCGTATTTGGTTATATAAACGACAGTGGGAACGCCCGACGCGATTATCGCGCGGGTTAAGTTTAAGCTGTTTTCAAGCGTTAGGGCGTCGACTACGTTTATTACCAAATCGGCGGATTTTATTTCGTCTATTGCCGACTGCTCTTCCATGGAATAGGGCGTGAACGAGTACATGCCGGGGACGTCGGCAAAGGAAATTTCTTCAACGGTTTTTCGCGCGGGCGAGGTGGTTACGCCGTGGAAGTTGCCCGTGCGCAGATTGCTTTTTGTGAGCGCGTTGAAAAGAGTGGTTTTGCCCGCGTTGGGGTTGCCCGCCAAAACGACGCGTTTTTGAACCGTTTGGGCGGCTTTTTGCGCGGTTTTGGTGTTTTTTAAGCTTAATTTTAACATTTTTCCACCTCGATTTGGGTTGCAAGGGCGCGCCTTATCCCCAATCTTATATAGCCGCACGAAATTAAAACCGCGCTTTTAAACAGCGAAAACGACAAAACGGTAACCGTTTTTCCCTCGGTTACGCCCAAGGAAGACAGCCTTGCGCGGGCGCCGCCGCCGAAAGAAATGGATTTTATAAGCGCTTTTTCGCCCTTTTTTAAATTAAATAAAGTCATAATCACCTTGTATAATTTATTACGGGGCGTAAAAAATAATACCGCCGCGGAAGGTTTAACCTTCCGCGGCGGTGTTTTTTGAGTTTGTTATATGGAAAAATCCGCACTTTTCATGTAATTTTCGGATATGTCCGCTTTAAAAATCGGGTGATTTTTGCACGAAAAGATTCTTCGGCGTACCAATGCCTTGTCCGCGCTGCGCGCGAGATTCTTCGACTACGCTCAGAATGACAAGGGCATACGCTCACTCCGCTCAGAATGACAAGGGGCGGCGGGCGGAATGACAGGGGGGATAATGCGCGGCTTAGATGCGTTTTAAAATTGTTAGTCTTACATTGTCGCCGTTGACGGACAAGTCGCGGGTGAACGCGTTCGGGAGGACGATTACCCCGAAGCCGCCGAGGGCGGGCGCGGTTGCGGGTATGCCCGCGGCAACCTTTTCTGCAAGAACGTCGGGGGCGAAGCTTGCGCGCTTTAACACCGTTAAGCTTCTGCCTTCCGCCTTGTAATATATTTCTATTCTGTCGGTTACCTCGTAGCCCGCTTCCTTTCGCATATTCTGGATTTTGGAAACAAGCTCCCTTTCGACGCCCTCTAAAATGAGCTCTTCGGTAAGCTCGCAGTCTAAGGCGACGGTTACGCCGTTATCTTCGGCGGCGACAAAGCCGTTTGCGCTTTCGGTAAAGATTTGCAAGTCCTCGTAAAGTAAGGTTATATCCGTTTCGGGGATAGTATACGAGCCGCCGTTTTTGACTGCGGTTACGACCTCTTTTGCGTTGCAGGTTGAAAGGAACTTTGAAATTTCGCCGAGGAGCTTGCCGTATTTTGGACCGAGCGTTTTGAGCTGGGGCTTTAACTTGTAAGTTATATAGAGCTCGGCGTCTTCCGCCACCTTAAATTCCTTTACGTTGAGCTCGTCCAAGACGATGCTTTGCTCTTCTTCCGAAAGGCTGATATCCTTTTCGGAGACGACGAACATTTTTGCGAGGGGCTGGCGGTTTTTGAGGTTGCCTGCGTTTCTTGCGGCTCTGCCCAAGACGACTATTTCCTGAACCTGCTCCATGGCTTTTTCGAGCTCTTTATCGATATACTCCTCTTCCGCCTGCGGATATGCGCACAAGTGCACGGATTTGGGAGCGGCGGGGAAAAGATTTGCCACGAGGTTTTGATAAATCATTTCGGAAATGAACGGCGTGTAAGGCGCGGTGAGCTTTGCGAGCGTTGTTAAAACGACGTAAAGCGTGGTGTAAGCCGCGGCTTTGTCTTCGGTCATTTCCGCGCCCCAATATCTGTCGCGGCCGCGGCGGACGTACCAATTTGACAACACGTCGGTAAAGTCCTGAATTTTGCGCGAGGTTTCGAAAATTTCGTAATTTGCAAGTCCTTCGTCCACCTCTTTTACGAGGGAATTTAAAGCGGACAAAATCCACTTATCCATTAAGGACAGCTTGCAGTCGCTTAAATTATATTCCGCGGGGTTGTATTTGTCTATTTCGGCGTAGAGTGTGAAGAACGCGTAGGTGTTCCAGAGCGTGCCGATATACTTTCTTTGGGCTTCGGAAACCGTTTCTTCGGCGAAGCGCGAAGGAAGCCAAGGCGCGGAAGCCGTGTAGAAGTGCCAGCGGGTTGCGTCGGCGCCCTGCTTATCCAAAATTGTCCAAGGGTCAACGACGTTGCCCTTGTGTTTGGACATTTTTACGCCGTTTTTGTCGTTTACGTGCCCCAAAACTATGCAGTTTTTGAAGGGCGCTTTGCCGAATAAAATCGTGTTTATTACGAGAAGCGTATAGAACCACCCGCGGGTTTGGTCTACGGCTTCGGAAATGAAGTCGGCGGGGAAGGTTTTTTCGAACGTTTCTTTATTTTCGAACGGATAATGGTACTGTGCAAACGGCATCGAGCCCGAATCGAACCAGCAGTCGATAACCTCGGGCGTGCGCTTCATTTTGCCGCCGCAGCGGGGGCAGGCGCAAGTTAAGTTATCAAGATACGGGCGGTGAAGCTCGATTTCGCTTTCTAAGGGAAGGCTGCACTTTTCCTTTAATTCCTGCTTGCTGCCTATTACCTCGATTTCGCCGCAGTCGGGGCAGACCCAGACGGGGAGCGGCGTGCCCCAATATCTGTCGCGGGAAAGTCCCCAGTCGATTACGTTTTCCAAGAAGTTGCCCATTCTGCCCTCTTTTATGTTTTCGGGCATCCAGTTGACCGAGCGGTTGGCGGAGATTATTTCGTCCTTTACCTTTGTGACCTCGATAAACCAGCTTGAGCGCGCGTAATACAAAAGCGGGGTGTCGCAGCGCCAGCAATGGGGATAGTCGTGCTCGTAGGGCAGAACTTTGAATAAAAGCTCCTTTTCTTCGAGCATTTCGAGTATGGTTTTATCCGCCTTTTTGGCGAACAAGCCGTTTAATTTTTCAAATCTTTCGTCGAAGCAGCCGCGCTCGTTTACGAGCTGGACGACGGGCAAGCCGTATTTTTTGCCGACCTTGTAGTCGTCCTCGCCGAAGGCGGGGGCGATGTGGACAACGCCCGTGCCGTCGGACATGGTTACGTAGTCGTCGCAGACGACGAAGTGCGATTTTGCCTGCACGTTTGCGGGGGTTATGCGGTTGATTTCAGCCGTGGTTTCTTCGAAGAGGGGTTCGTATTCGAGCCCTTCGAGCTGTTTGCCCTGCATTTTTGCGGTTACGTAATAGTCGGACTCGAAAACGCTGCTTAAAAGGGCTTCCGCCAATATGTATTTTACGCCATATGTTTCAATCTGCACGTAGGTTTCGTTGGGGTTGACGCAGAGGGCGACGTTTGAAGGGAGCGTCCACGGGGTGGTCGTCCACGCGAGGATATAAGAGTTTTGCTCGCCGCGAACCTTGAAACGTGCGATTGCGGAGTTCTCTTTAACCGTTTTGTAGCCCTGCGCTACCTCGTGCGAGGAGAGCGCGGTGCCGCAGCGGGGGCAATAGGGCACGATTTTGTGGCCTTTATAGAGTAAGCCCTTTTGGTGCATGCGCTTTAACGCCCACCATTCGCTTTCGATATAGTTATCGTCGTAGGTTACGTAGGGGTTGTCCATATCCGCCCAATAGCCGACGCGGGAGGACATTTTTTCCCATTCGTTTTTATACTTCCATACGGATTGTTTGCATTGCTTTACGAAGGGTTCTATGCCGTAGCTTTCTATCTGCGGTTTGCCGTCCAAGCCGAGGGATTTTTCGACTTCGAGCTCGACGGGAAGCCCGTGAGTATCCCAGCCCGCTTTTCTTAAAACGTGCTTGCCCTTCATGGTTTGGTAGCGGGGGATTAAATCCTTCATTACCCGCGTTAAAATGTGCCCGACGTGCGGCTTGCCGTTTGCCGTGGGAGGGCCGTCGTAAAAGGAAAACTCTTCGGCGTTTTCGTTTTTTTCGACGCTTTGTTCAAAGATTTTGTTCTGTTTCCAGAATTCGATTACTTCCTTTTCCCTTTCGACGAAATCGAGGGAGGTGTCTACCTTTTTATACATAGAAAATACTCCGATTTTTATATTTTCAATTATATAAAAAGCGCGGTAAAAAGTAAAGGTTTTTAAAAAGATTTTTAAAAAACGAAACAAGGCGCGGCTTTTAGCCGCGCCCTGCGATTTTAAATTATCCGAATTTTTAACCCTGTTGTTTTAGGTGAGATTTGTTTTGCCGTGTTTTTAGTCGCGGTTTTTCAAATCGATGTTGATGTTGCCGCCCTTTTCGTGAATTACCCGAAGGCTTTTCATCATGTCGAAGAGCTTGTGGGTTTTGTTTACTCCGTAAATTTTTACGTTGAAACCCGGCCACATTTTGCAAATTCTCTTTTTGATTTCGCCGCAGTCCATTTTTTCGCCGGCGTCTTCGAGAAGGTTTACGACGAAGTTTTCGATTTCGCTTTTAGGGGTTACGGTGGTTTCTTCCTCTTCGGTTTCAGCCGAAACTCCGTCTACCGAAAGCTGTTCGACAGCTTCGCCTGCGTTGTATTTTGACAATAAATCTTCTAAACACTTGAACTCGGTGCAGGCTTTTACGAACGCCGCGGGGGTGTGCTTTGCGCCCATGCCTATTACGCTGATGTTTGATTCCCTGAGCCTTTTGACGATGGTGGTGTAGTCGCTGTCGCTTGCGACTATGCAAACGCAGTTGACGTTGCCGCTGTACAAAATGTCCATGGCATCGATAATGAGCGCGGCGTCGGCAACGTTTTTAACGCTTCCGTTGCTCTTTGCATAGGGGAGCATTTGCCTTACGGTGAGGGCGTGCGCGTTGCACATCTCGTCCCAGCCGCCGGGCATACCGTTTTTAGACGTGTAGTAAAGGCGCTTATAGGACGTATTGCCGGTGATGGCAAGCTCTTTTTCGATTACGTCGATATAGCGGCTGTGCACGTTGTCGCCGTCGATTAAAAGGGCGATTACCGTTTCGTTTGAGTGAATTTTGTTCATGATTTTTACCTCATATCAATCACAACAAAACGAAAGGAGTGAACGGTTACTAATTTAAAAGCTTGAACCCGAGCGCCGCACGGTGCCGCGCCGTCTGATTAAATAATCTTCATAACCGAAAATACAATTTCGCCATGACGAATTATTTTTATGTTTAAGAATAAGCGGAAAATAAATTATTCGGATAATTCGTTTTTGCCTTTAAGGGTTTTTCGACTTACTCATGAACGTTTTTCCTAACCAATTACAATTTTCTTTAAGACGGATATCACGTCGTTTAAACGACTGACACGCTTTTCTTTAAGCTCGTTATCGGGTTGGAATAAACGTGGGGAGTTAAAAAGCTGTTTAATACAGTTTTTAACAAAATAATTTCATAAACGTATTGTTTTTGCGGAACAAGAATTTTAGAGAGACTTGCACCAAGCTTTTAAATTATGTTCACAATTTTATTAAGTTGTACGTTACCGAAAGCATGAAAATGGTTATTTACCTTCGGCGCAATATCTTATATAAAATACTCCTCCCGTTTGGTATGATTTGCTAAATTATATAATAATTTTCTTGCTTTGTCAACAAGAAATTATTTTTTAAAATAGGGGAATTTTTGCGCAAAAATTGCCTTGCAACGCGCAAAAAGATTCTTCGGCTACGCTCAGAATGACAAGGTGGTGCGGGAGCATTAAAACGCGGAGATACGAGCAGAACGAGGCGCGCGAGCATTTTCAAGGGGAGTTTACTTTGCGTAAACGACCCGACGAAAAGCGGAACGCAACAAAGTTATGCGAAGCATATACGCGTTTTAAACTAATGGGATTTGGGCGGCGGCGTTAAGGGATAAATCGGCGAAGTTACCCGCCTGATATTGGATTAAGCCTTCCGCCGCTATCATTGCCGCGTTGTCGGTGCAGAACTTTTTTTCGGGCAGGACGAGTTTTAAGCCCGCCTTTTGGCACTCTTTTGTGAGCTGCTCCCTTAAATAGCCGTTGGCGATTACCCCGCCGCCCGCGGTCACCGTGCTTACGCGCAGATTTTGCGCGCACTCCACCGTTTTTTTGACGAGCGGGTCGATTGCCGCGTGCTGGAAGGAGCAGGCGACGTTTTCCCTGTCTACCTCTTCGCCCTTTTGCTCTTTATTGTGGCAGTAATTGATTACCGCGGTTTTTAAGCCGCTATACGAAAACTGCATGCTTTGCGAGTTTTTAACTAAACATTTGGGGAGGGGGACGGCGTTTTGCCCGCTTTTTGCGAGCTTTTCGACGTTTACCCCGCCGGGGTAGCTTAAACCGAGAACTCTGGCGACTTTATCGAATGCTTCGCCCGCGGCGTCGTCGCACGTTCCGCCCAAAACCTTGAATTTTGTCGGGGTTTGGGTGTGGAGAATTGCGGTGTGCCCGCCGCTTGCCAAAAGCGTGACGAAGGGGGGCTTTAAGCTTGTATCGATTAAATAGCTTGCCGCCATGTGACCGCGGATGTGGTTGACGGCGATTAAAGGCACGTTTAAGGCGTAGGCAAAGGCTTTTGCGAACGACAACCCGACGAGGAGCGCGCCCAGAAGCCCCGCGCCGTAGGTGACGGCGACCGCGTCGATTGCGGTTGCGGGCATATGCGCTTCGGCTAACGTGCGGGAAACGACATGTGCGACAGCCTCGGTATGTGCGCGCGAGGCGATTTCGGGCACGACGCCGCCGTATTTGGCTTGTTCGGTTGCTGACGAAATGATTTGGTTTGCAAGCAACTTTCTGCCGCATATGATTGCGGCGGCGGTTTCGTCGCAGCTCGATTCCAAGCCCAAAATTACGGGGTTTTCTTTAAGTTTGAAGGTTGTTTTGTCGTACATATGCGGGGAAATTATAAGTGTGTTTTGGGGCAAGTGCGTTTTTTTGCACTTGCGGGGTGAAACATATGCGTGGCGGCGCGGAGTTTGACAAAGCATAACGAAGCTTATATGCGGTTTAAACTGTTTTTTTGAGGTAGTCGATTATAAAACCCTGAATGTCGCCGTCCATAACCGCCTGAACGTTGGTGTTTTCGTAGCCCGTGCGGTGGTCCTTTACGAGGGTGTAAGGGCAGAAAACGTAGCTTCTTATCTGGCTGCCCCACTCTATCTTTTTGATTTCGCCCTTGATTTCGGCGTCGGCCGCTTCGCGCTCGGCGATTTGCCTTTCGATTAATTTTGCGCGCAAATACTCGAAAGCCATGGCTTTGTTTTGGAGCTGGCTGCGCTCGTTTTGGCAGGTTACCACTATGCCCGTGGGGAAGTGGGTAATTCTTATTGCCGTTTCGGTTTTGTTTACCTTTTGCCCGCCCGCGCCGCTTGAACGGTATACGTCTATTCTTATGTCCTCGTCCTTGATTTCGACTTCGTTTTCGTCGTCGATTTCGGGCATTACCTCTAACGAGGCGAACGAGGTGTGTCTTCGTTTATTGCTGTCGAAGGGGGAAATGCGGACTAAGCGGTGCACTCCCTTTTCCGCCTTTAAAAAGCCGTAGACGTTTTCGCCTTCGACCTTGAAGGAAACGCTTTTTATGCCCGCTTCGTCGCCGTCCTCGAAGTCGAGCTCGGTTACTTTAAAGCCCTGCTGTTCGCAGTAGCGGCTGTACATGCGGTAAAGCATTTGCGTCCAGTCGCACGCTTCGGTGCCGCCCGCGCCTGCGTGGAGGTTTAAAATTGCGTTGTTGCCGTCGTATTTGCCGCGGAGGAGCGCGCGTATGCGCATGTTTTCGATATCGTCCGCGGCGGCGGTAATCATGTTTTCGAGCTCGGGGATTAAGCTTTCGTCGTCGGCTTCCTCGATTAAATCGATAAATGCGGACGCGTCGGCAAGCGCGGATTTGCCGCTTTCGTAGGAGGCGATTTTATTTTCGACAGCCGAAATTTCGCGCGCGATTTTTTTGGATTTTTCCAAATCCTGCCAGACTTCGGGGTTTTCCTGCTCTTCCTTTAATTGGGAAAGGCGTGAACCGAGGTTGTCGATATCGAGCGCGTATTTTGCCTCGGACAAGGTATCCGAGAGGGCTTTTAATTTTAATCTGTAATCGTCTGCTTTGAACATGGGGTAATTCCTGATTGTAGTGTGATTTTTGCGCAAGAAATTGCTTTGCAATGCGCAAAAAGATTCTTCGGCAAGCCTCAGAATGACAAGGGGGGGTGAAATTGCGGGAGCGATTACGCTAACCCTAAAACGCAGAGAAGCAAGCAGAACGAGGAGTGCGCGGCTCGACGACGGGGAGTGTACATGAAGTACATGACCCGAGGAAAACGCAAGCACGACAATGTTATGCGTAGCTTATATGCGTTTTACTTGTTGTCTTTCCAGTAGCAACAATCCTTATACTTTTTGCCGCTGCCGCAGGGGCAGGGGTCGTTTCTGCCGACTTTTGCCGATTTGGGCGCGGTTTTGGGGATTTGCTTGCCGCCGATATTGGTGAACAAGTCCTTGGGGGGCTGGGGCGCTTGCCCTATTAAGGGGGCGCTGCCCTGCGCGGGCTTAGCGGGTGCGGGCGCGTTTTCGGTTGCGTTATTTTGCTGCGCGGGGTTTTCGGAAGCGCGCTTGTTGGCGATTTCTTCGGCGCGAGCCGCAACAGACGGGTTCATGCCCGTTTGAGTTTGGGGCATGGGGCGCATTGCGGGGCGGGGTTGTTCAACCCTTACTATTCTGCCCTTTAATAGCCTTGAAATGGTTGTGGTTTGGACGCGGTCAATCATTTCTTCGAACATTTCGTAACCTTCCTGCTTGTAGGCGATTACGGGGTCTTGCTGGGCGTAGCCGCGCAAGCCTATGCCCTTTCTGAGCTGGTCCATTGCGTCGATGTGGTCTATCCAGTTTCGGTCTACCGAGCGCAAAAGCTCGTTGCGCTCTATCTGGTGATAGTCTACCTGCCCTTCGGTCATGTCGGCAATGTTGACTATTTTCTGCTCGTAGGCTTTGATTACTTCCTTTGAAATTTTGTTTAAAGCCTTTTCGTAATCCCAGCGCTCCAACATTTCGCGCGTGATTTCGAACGTGCATTCGTCGGGGTAGACTTTTTGCGCGAGGGCGGCGTTTAAGGCGAGCTCGTCCCACTTTTCGGGCATTGCCGAGGTATCGACCGTTTCGCTTAAAACTTTTGCGATATAGTCGGGGATATATTTAAGCATTTGCCCGTGCACGTCCTCGCCCTTTAACACTTTCATGCGCTCGCCGTAGATGGTTTTGCGCTGTTCGTTCATTACTTCGTCGTATTGAAGGGTGTGCTTTCTTATGCCGAAGTTTCTGCCCTCGATTGCCTTTTGGGCGTTTTCGACGCTGCGCGTGAGCATTTTTGATTGAAGGCATTGGTCGTCGTCGATTTTAAAGACTTCGTAAAGCCTTTTCATGCTTTCGCCGCCGAAGCGTTTTGCCAAATCGTCTTCGAGCGAAATGAAGAACACGGAGCTGCCGGGGTCGCCCTGACGACCGCTTCGTCCGCGGAGCTGGTTGTCGATACGGCGGGATTCGTGGCGCTCGGTGCCTATTATGCACAAGCCGCCGGCTGCGATTACTTCCTGCTTTTCGGCGTCGGTTTCAGCCTTGTAATTTTTGTAAAGCTCGGCATATCTGTCGCGCGCGGTCTGCTCTTCGGGGGTGAATTCCCTGTCGGCATAGGAGATTGCAACTTCTACCATTTCGTGGTCGTAGCCCTCTTCGCGCATGCGCTTTTTGGCGAGGTATTCGGGGTTGCCGCCCAAAAGAATGTCGGTGCCGCGCCCCGCCATGTTGGTGGCGATGGTTACGGCGTTTAATCTGCCCGCCTGCGCGACGATTTCAGCCTCGCGCTCGTGGTTTTTTGCGTTTAAGATATTGTGCTTTATGCCGTTTCTTCTTAAAAGCCTTGAAATTTCTTCGGACTTTTCTACGGTTACCGTACCTATTAAGATAGGCTGCCCTTTTTCGTGGCGTTTTACCACCTCGTTGACGATTGCCTTCTTTTTGCCCTCTACTGTGGAGTAAATCATGTCGGCTTCGTCAATTCTCTGCACGGGGCGGTTGGTGGGAATGGGAACTACGTCCAGCGAGTAAATGGTGCGGAACTCGTCCTCTTCGGTCATTGCCGTACCCGTCATGCCCGCGAGCTTTGAGTATAAACGGAAATAGTTTTGGAAGGTTACGGTTGCGTGGGTTTTGTTTTCTTCCTTTACCTTAACCTTTTCCTTGGCTTCGATTGCCTGATGAAGTCCGTCGGAATATCTTCTGCCGTTTAAAACGCGCCCCGTAAATTCGTCGACGATTAAAATTTCACCGTCCTGCGAGACGATGTATTCTTCGCCGTTGTGGAATAATTCGTGAGCCTTTAAGGCTTGCTGAATATGGTGGTTGAGTTCGGCGTTTTCAATATCGCCGAGGTTTTTGATATTGAAAAATCTTTCGGCTTTTTCGGCGCCCTTTTCGGTAATGGTTACCGATTTTTCCTTTCTGTCGATTATATAGTCCCAATTTTCCATTTCTTCGAGGACGGCTTGAAGCTTTTGCTGCGCTTGAAGCTCCTTTTCGGAAAGCTCTTTCTTTTTGCGGGTGGGCGCGTTCTTTTCGGCGTCCTTTTTGTCGTCGTCGAAGCCGCCCGACAGGGTGCGGACGAATTTATCTACCTGTTCGTACAAAATAGAGCTTTCGCCGCCGCGTCCGGAAATTATGAGCGGGGTTCTCGCCTCGTCGATTAAAATGCTGTCAACCTCGTCGATTATGCAATAGTTGAGCTCGCGCTGAACCATTGCGGGGATTGAAGTTTTTAAGTTGTCCCTAAGATAATCGAAGCCGAGCTCGTTGTTGGTGGCGTAGATTATGTCGCAGGCGTAGGACTTCTTTTTGTCCTCGTCGTCCATGCCGGGGACGACCACGCCGACGGTTAAGCCCATGAATTTGTGAACCTTGCCCATCCACTCGGCGTCGCGCTTGGCGAGGTAGTCGTTGACGGTAACGATATGCACGCCCTTGCCCGTGAGCGCGTTGAGGTATGCGGGGAGTGTTGAAACGAGGGTTTTACCTTCGCCCGTTTTCATTTCGGCAATTCTGCCTTGGTGCAGACATATGCCGCCGACAATCTGCACGTGGAAGTGCTTCATTTTGAGCACGCGCCAGCTTGCCTCTCTTAAAGCCGCGAACGCGTCGTACATGATATCGTCGAGCGTTTCGCCGCCCGCAAGGCGGTTTTTGAGAATTTGGGTTTGTCCCTTTAATTCTTCGTCGGACATTGCCGCGTATTTTTCGTCGAGTTCTTCTACCTTTAAAGCCATTTTATTGAGCTTTTTTAAGGCGCTGCGCGAGTCCGCGCCGAGTATATATTTTATAAGTCCCATATACTTCCTCTTTTAAAGATTTTTTCCCGCTTTTAATTGTACTATATTTAATTTAATAAGTAAAATTGTTTTTTTTGTTTTTTGGTAAAATTTTGGAAAATAAAGGAAAACCCCCGAAACGTCTTCGGGGGTTTGGTAATTTAAAAATCGTTTTCAAAATCTATGTCGTATAAGTCAATCCATTTAACGCAATCTGAAAATTTTTTGTTTTTTACGTATTCGGTTATGATTTTATAAGCTGTTTCGCGGTTGACATAAGCGCATTGAGGCACAACCATAGGCTCGCCGCCCACGTCGTGTTCAACTGTTTCGGTGCTTCCGTCTTCGTCATAGGGAACAAGGTAATCGGGGTGGCGCATAATGAAGAAACCGTAAGGCTCGTCATAGAAAAATAAGAGCGATTCGTCGCAGCCTTCTACTTCTAAAGAGGAATCGCCGCTGCCATCCTGCCAAAAATCCTCGTCCTTATTAAAAATTAAGTCCTTAATAAATTCCTCGTCGGGATTTTCAACCGTGTCGCCGTCGGGACCGTAAAATGTAACCATTGTTATCTCCTTTATAAAAACATTATCGGTAACAACTTTATTTTAAACCGTTCGGGGAAAAAGTCAACAGTTTTGAAAAAATATTTTATATTTTAACAATAAGCCGAAGAATGTGATTATTTGCGGAGAAACAGGAAATCGCCCAAGGTACCGACGACGAAGCAGGCTATGCCGCCGCCGCAGACGATTACCCAAAGCGGGTGCCAAAGGTTTGTAAAGACGGACGCGGTTATATAGGTTATTACGCACGTCAGCATTATTATGCCGCACGCCGCGCCCGTGTAGGGGTTTTCGCCCTTAGCCATGCGCCTTGCGCGCTTTAAAGGATTGCAGACGTCGTAAACGGTGCCTATTAAACCGCATAAGAGCGCGGCGTCGGTTACTATTATCCACCAAGGGTGCCACAAATTTGCAAGCGCGCCGAGCAAGAGATAGGCGAGCATGCCCGCAAAGAACACACCGCCGCACACCGCGCCGACGATAGCGTCAGCCCTTGTTTTGGGAGGCTCGTCGTTGCCGCGGGTGAAGAGGTGCGCTTTGATTTCGTCTTCGGGCGGAACGGGCGCGGGTTCGGGCTCGTTTTCCGTGTGTTCTGCGCGGGAGCCGTTTAAGAGTTCGTCAACCGTTACGCCGAAGGTGCGGGCTATGGGCAGAAGCAGAGAAGTTTCGGGCATGGCTTCGCCCGTTTCCCATTTGGACACGGCCTTGTTTGTTACGCCGAGGATTTGGGCGAGCTCCGCCTGCGTTATACCCTTTTCTTTGCGCAATTTGTATAAAAAATCTCCGAAGTTGTTCATTTTTTTATTCCTTTTTTGCGGTTTTATACGGTTATTTTATTCGCTTTACGGCGTTTGCGCAATAGAATTAAGTCGAATTAAAGTAGAATTGGGGGGAATTTTAAACATTAATATCTGTGAAGGTGAATTTTTCAACGTCGAACAGTCCCGCGTCGGTGAGCTTGAGTTTGGGGATAACCGCGAGGGATAAAAACGCCAAGGACATGAACGCTTCGTAGTCGCGCTTGACGCCCATTGAGTAGGCGCGCTCGATTAACGCCTTGCTGTCGCGCTGCAGGCTTTCGGCGTCGCGCGAGGACATTAACCCGCCTATATCCAGCGTTAAAGAATATATTTTGTATTGGGGGGGTTCTTCGCTGCGCTCAGAATGACATGAAGAATTTTCGGAATGACAAGGGGTGCGCTCCACTATTACCATGCCGCCGCCGATTTCTTTGAGGTGGTTTGCGGCTTTTGCCATAGCCTCGTTGTCGTCGCCCATCAATATAATATTGTGCGAGTCGTGGGCGATGGTTATACCGAGTGCGCCGCCCTTGAAGCCGTAGCCCTTGAAAAGTCCTTTGCCTATGTTGCCGGTTAATTTATGCCTTTCGACGACGGCTAATTTAAGCAAATCGGTGTCCTTTACGGTTACGTCGCCGTTTTCGCTTTTAACCTCCACTATCTCGCAGCCCGTTACCACGCCGCCCGGTTCTATGGTCATTGCCTTTGCCTTTGTGCCTTTAAGCGTTAAGACGAAGTCTTTGGCGGTTAAGGGGCGCTTTAAGTGCACCGTGTTTAAGACGTTTGCGGGCAGGTAGCGCTTTGACGTATCGAAGAGCGGTTTGCCGTTTTTTGCAACGAGCTTGCCGCCTTTTACAACGTATTTTGCGTTGAAGTTTTTAAGGTTATCCACCGCGACCAAATCGGCGAGGTAGAAGGGCGCGATGCCGCCCCTCCACTTTAAGTTGTAGCACTCGGCGGCGTTTAAAGTGGCGCATATTACGGCGGTAACGGGGTTTAAGCCGTTTGCGACAAGCCTTCTTAAAGCGTCGTCTAAGTGTCCCTTTTCCTTTAAGTCGGCGGCATGTCTGTCGTCGGTGCAGAGAATAAAGCGGCGCATGTTTTTATCGGTTATATACTTTGCATTGCCGAGGTTTTGCGTGGAAGAGCCGTGACGGATATGCACGTACATGCCCTTTGAAATTTTTTCTTCTATCTCTTCCTTTGTTACGCACTCGTGGTCGGTTGTTACGCCGCACGCGAGGTAACCGTTTAAGTCGTAGCCGCTTATTGCGGGCGCGTGGCCGTCGATTACTTTACCCGCCGAATGGGCCGCCTCCGCCTTTTTTAAGGTGTCGGGGTCGCAGTAGATTAACCCGGGATAATTCATAAACTCGCCCAAGCCGAAAATATAGTCGTTGTTTATATTATTTTCTATGTCCTTGCCGTTTAAAACCGCGCCGCTCGTTTCGAACGGGGTTGCGGGAACGCACGAGGGAAGCTGCAATTTGACTTCCAGAGGGACGTTTTGCGAGGCTTTGGCGATATATTCGCAGCCAGCCATGCCGCAGACGTTGGTTATTTCGTGCGGGTCGGCTATTATTGTGGTTGTGCCGCGGGGAACTATGAGCGAGGCGAATTCTTCGGGGGAGAGCTGCGAGCTTTCGATATGCACGTGACCGTCGATATAGCCGGGGATAACGGTTAAGCCCGAGCAGTCGATTTCTTCTTTACCCTGATACTTGCCCGTGCCGACGATTTTTTCGCCGACGACGGCAATATCGCCCGTTTTGAGCGTGCCCGTGAACACGTCGAGATAGGTTGTATTTTTTAAGACCAAGTCCGCCTTTTCTAATCCGCGGGCGGCTTTGACGTATTTTTCCAACATAGTAAAAAACCTCGGTTTGTAATATTTTTGAGTGCCTTTTAATTATAACACAGCGCCCCCGCTTTTTCAAGCGGGGGCGCGAAAATTTGTTAATCTTCTAATCCCAATAAATAATCGGCTGAAACCTCAAAAATTTTGCATAGTTGAATTAAATCGTTTACGCTCGGCTCAGATAGTCCTTGTTCCCAGCTTGCAAGTCCGGTTGTAGACTTATTCATTAACTTTGCAAGCTCCTTTTGTGTTAAACCTTTTTCAATACGCAAAGTTTTTAACCTGTACTTAATTTCGTATTTCATAAGTTCAGTTTACATAAAACTACTAAATTTTAGTTGACAATACTAAAATTTAGTATTAACATTGTTTAAAAGGAGCAGTTATGACAAACTCGGTTATTGAAAAAATATTTAATTATTACAACACGTTTTGCGACGAAACGGACGACGCGGCGGAAAATGCGGCGGCGAAAAAGGAATTTACGGCGGCTTATGAGCGGCTTTCGGGCAAGCTGAACGACGATTTGAAAAAGGAGCTTGACGAGGCGCTTTATTTGCATTTAGGGGTTGCCGACGCGGGTTATGCAAAAAAATTTAAGGACGGGTTTAAGTTTGGGTTTAAAATCGCCTTTGAAGCGTTGAGCGAGGAAGATTAAAGTTAATAAATGAAGCGCCCCGCGGCATTTATGCCGCGGGGCGCGAAAATAATTACAGAGCGTTTTAATTAGTGGGTTAAAAGGAAGGTTGCAAGGAAGAATGCGGCGATTATCCAGGTTACTATGGAAACGCTCTTTATCTTGCCGGTGCATACCCTTACCACTACGCTGGAAATGATGCCGATGCCGATACCGTAAGAAATTTCGTAGCCGAACGACATAACTGCGAGAGTGAGGAATGCGGGAAGCGCCTGCGCGGGGTCTGTCCATTCGATTTTGGTAACCGTGCTCATCATGAGTACGCCGACCCAGATTAAAGCCGTTGCGGTTGCCGCCGAGGGAATGAGCTTTGCAAGGGGCGAAAGGAACATTGCAACGACGAAGCAAAGCCCCGTTACCAAAGCGGTGAAGCCCGTTTTGCCGCCCGCCGCTACGCCCGCGGAGGATTCCACGAACGTGGTAACCGTGGAAGTGCCCGCGATTGCGCCCGTGGTGGTTGCGATTGCGTCGGCAAGCATGCATCTGTTCATGTTTTTGGGGTTGCCGTTTTCGTCGAGAAGTCCGCCCTTGGTGCAAGCGCCGTATAACGTGCCGAGCGTATCGAACATGTCGAGCATGCAGAGCGAAAGCGCGGAAGTGATTAAAAGAACGACGAGCGAGCCCGCGTTGTTGCCTTCTATGCCGAGATAGTGCGAGAAGTCAAAGCCTTCGTAGAACACTTTGCCCGCCGATTCGGTGCCCCATGAAGCGAACGCCGTGAAGGGGTTGGAAATGGTGATGTTGTTGAAGATTGCCTTGCAGGCTTCGCCGTTGGTTGCCATTGCGCCAAGCACGGGGTCGCCAGCGCCTATGCAGCCGAAGCCCGCGAGGATATAGAAAAGGACGGTTGAACCGAGTATGCCCCAGAGGATTGCGCCCTTTATCTTCTTTTTCGTCATGATTGCGGTTGCGGTTACGCCCGCGATTGCAACGAATGCGGGAAGCATGCCGCCGACCGTGCCGTTGTTGAAAGTTACGAGGAAGCTGGGATTGAATAAATCCTTGAGCTTGAGCATGTTGAAGGAAACAAGCCCGACGAGCGTGGAATCGCTGTTTACGATTACGCCCGCGTTTTGCAAGCCTATGAAAGCGATGAAAAGTCCCAAGCCTACGTTTATTGCCTTTTTAACTTCGTCGGGGATTGCCGTGAAGATGTATTTTCTGAGGCCCGTTACCGTTAAGAGGATGAAGATTACGCCGTCTAACAGCGTGAACACCATTGCGTTGGCGTAGGTTAAGCCGCCGCCCACGAGGTTATACACCACGAAAGCGTTTACGCCCATGCCCGAGGCTTGCGCCAGCGGCATTTTTGCGAGCAGCGCCATGAGCATTGTGCCGACGATTGCGCCGAGCGACGTTGCAATGTACATTGCGTCGAACGAAAGCCCGGGAATCGTTACGCCGTCGGCATATACGAATATGCTGGGGTTTACGATTAATATGTAAACCATTGCCATGAAAGTCGTTAAGCCGGCTATGATTTCAGCCTTGTAGCTCGACTTTGACTTTGTGATGCCGAACCAGTTGTCGACCTTGCCCAAAAAGCCCTTGTGGGGGCTTTGCGTTTCCGCCACAGTTCCGTCGGGTGCGGGAGCTTCGGCCGTTGCCTCTGCCTGCACTTCGGGCTGTTCGGAAACTACTTCGTCTTTCGCTTCTTCACTCATCGAAAGTACCTCCAAAAATTTTTTTCTTTTAAGTGTTTTTGATGCGGTTTTTTAAACCGCAAAAGCCCCCGCGGGGGCTTTGTTCACTCAGTTATCACAATTTTAACACACAAAAGTAAATTCGGCAAGCGTATAAACAACGTTTGCCGAATTTTGTCGGGTTTTATTTGATTGGAAGAGCTTATTCGCTTCGCTCGGAATGACAAGTGCGGGAGCGATGCTTCCCGCGGGGACGGTTACCGTAAAACGCAGAGAAGCAAGCAGAACGAGGAGCGCGAGGAAAACTTGAAGGAGCTTGCTTTGGCGCAAGTGACTGAAAGTTGCCACAGCGCAACAAAGTTATGCGTAGCTTATATGCGTTTTACTTGATTAACGCTGTGCGCATTGCGTTGACAACGGCGAGGAGCATAACCCCCACGTCCGCGACGACCGCGACAATGAGATGGAAGTCGGCTATTGCAACGCTTAGCGCCATGATTGCAAGCTTGACGAGGAGCGAGCCGATTATGTTTTGTATTACTATTCTTCGCGTGGCTTTGGCGATTTTTTTGCCCTTGGGAAGAAGGGAAATATTGTCGGAAATGATAACTACGTCGCTTGCCTCGATTGCCGCGTCGCTGCCCACGCTGCCCATTGAAACTGCGCAATCCGCAGCCGTCATTACGGGGGCGTCGTTTACGCCGTCGCCGACGTAAATTAGTTTGCCTTTTTCCTTTAACTGTTCGGCACGCGCGAGCTTTTCGTCGGGCAAAAGCGCGGCTTTAAAGCCGTCGAGCCCCGCCTCTTTGGCAACGAGTTCGGCGCGTTCGGGAAGGTCGCCCGTGAGCATTTCGGTATACACCACGCCCTGAGATTTGAGCTGCGAAACCGTTTCCTTTACGCCCTCTTTAAGGCTGTCGTCTATTTCGATTACGCCGATATATTCGCCGTTAAACGCGACATATACGAGGGTTGACGGGCTTTTTACGGGAGTGAAGGCAATTCCGTTTTCCTTTAAAAGCTTGGCGTTGCCGCAAAGGAGCGGCTTGCCCTCTACCACACACCTTACGCCCTTGCCCGCCACCTCTTCCGCCTCGGCTGCAACGTAATCGGTTTCCACGCCGTTAAACGCGGCTGCGATGGGGTGCGAGGAAAATTTTTCCGCGGCGGCGGCGAGCTTTAAGGTTTTTTCGTTAGTTGAATTTTTGATTTGGAAGGCGCCGACGGTTAAGGTGCCCGTTTTATCGAACGCGGCGACCGTGGAAAGGGCGAGTTCGTCAAGGCACGTTGAGCCTTTGACGAGTATGCCCGATTTGGCGCAGCGGCCTATGCCGCCGAAATAGGACAGCGGCACCGAAATGACGAGCGCGCACGGGCAGGAAATGACGAGGAAGCTGAGCGCGTTGTAAAGCCATTCTTTGTAGGTCGGCCACACGAAAGCGCCGCGGACGGCGCATATTACGGTGGGAACGAGCGCGGCGACAATTAAAGCCGCGGCGCAGACGGCGGGCGTGTAATATTTGGCGAATTTGGTTATGAATTTTTCGGGCTTGGATTTTTTTGCGGTGGAATTTTCGACAAGCTCTAAAATTTTTGCGACGGCGGAGTTTTTGTATTCCCTTATAACCTCCGCTTCGATTACCTTTGAAAGGTTTATACTGCCCGACAGAATTTCGTCCCCTTCCTTTACGTCGCGGGGGAGCGGTTCGCCGTTGAGGCTTTTCATATCGAGCGAGGTTGCTCCGCTTGTTATGCGGCAGTCAACGGGGACTTTTTCGCCGACTTTAATCATTATTATATCGCCCAAACGCAATTCGTCGGGGGATATTACGCGCTGAACGCCGTTTTCAAGCAGCGTTGCGCTGTCGCTTTTCATGTCCATGAGCGCGGAAATGGAGCTACGCGACGAGCCGACGGCGACGGACTGCAACAGCTCGCCGATTTGGTATAAGAGCATGACCGCGACGCCTTCGACAAAGCCGTCGTCCGCGAATATACCTAGGGCGATTGCGCCGAGCGAGGCTATCGTCATTAAAAAGTTTTCGTCGAAGATTTTGCCCTTGGCGATATTTTTTAACGTGTTCCAGAGCACGGGATAACCGATTACCAGATATGAAACGCCGTATAACACCCATGCGGCAATTTTACCCGCGAGCTCTTCCGTTATTCCCGTAAGTTGCAAAACGAGCGCGGGAATAAACAGCGCGGTGGCGACGGCTATTAAGATAATTTCTTTTAAGTGAGCTTTGATTATGCCCTTTTGCGGAGCTTTGCCGTCCACTATTTTTACGTTTTCGAAGTGGGTGATTGCGTAAATTGCCTTTTCGCGCAGGTCGGGCGAGGGGGCGTTGAGTATTACGCGCATATTGATGAAGTCCACCGTGGCGGAAACGCCCTCGATTTTGTTGAGTTCTTCTTCGAGCTCGCGGGCGCAGTTGGCGCAGCAGAGGTTGGCTATTTTGATTTTTTCGCCGTATATGCGGGAGTTTTGCGCGGTTGGGGAACTTGTTTGCGGGACGGCTTGCTCTTCCTCCACTTTGACTTCTTCAAAATGGTTACAACAGTATTTTATCTTTTCGAGAGTTCTTTCGTCGCAGTCGCAATATACCTTTTGTGCCATAAAATCGACGGTTGCCGAAGTTACTCCCTTTATTTTTGAAATTTCTTCTTCAAGCTCGCGGGCGCAGTTGGCGCAGTCGAGCCCGCTTATTTTAATTACGTTATTCATCGCAGTTTAAGTGCTCCTTTGCAACGTTTATCATTGTGATTACGTGGTCGTCCGACACGGAATAGAGGACTTTTTTGCCCTCTCTTCTGCACTTGACGATTTTGTTTAAACGCAGCGTTTTGAGCTGGTGCGAAACGGCGCTTTGAAGTCCGTTTACGGCTTCGGTGATGTGCTCGACGCACAGCTCGCCGCCCGAAAGAGCGAACAGTATTTTAAGGCGGGAAGCTTCGGACAAGGCTTTAAAGCGTTCGGAAAGCTCGGCTATGTTTTCTTCCGACGGCATGTTGCCGAGGGCGGACTTTACGCGCGCCTTATGCACCTCTTCTTCGTCGCAGATTTGATTTTTTATTGTGTTTGACATAAGTACTCCTTTGTTTATATATGAAGCTATATTCATATGATAATAGTATAATAATATATGTATATGTAATTGTCAAGGATTTTATTTATTTTTTTGAAAAGATTTTTGTGCAAAAAGATTCTTCGACGCGGGCTTCGCCCTTGCTCAGAATGACGGGGCATAGGCGGGCGGCGCGCTTTGCGACCACTTGGTAAGGTTAAACAAAACGTGGCAACACGCAAACCTTCGAGCAAAGCCCTCGGGCAGAATGACAGAGAGAGGTGCAGAATGACACACTATGTTTGTCATGTTGAGTGGAGCGTAGCGTAATCGAAACATCCTTTGCAGTAATTGCGTTAGCAAGTGTTTACATAAAAAATGCCGGGGCGGAAACGCCTCGGCATAAAAGGTTATTTAATTTTGTTACTTAAAAGCAAGCTTATTTGCGCTTTTTCTTTGCTTTTTTGTCTTGTTCAAGCTCGAATTCCTCGTCTACGTCGCCCTTGTTTCTGGGTTTGATTACGAGAAGAAGGACTATGCCTATGAGCGACGCGCCCGCGATGCAAAGGAGAATTACGGAAACCATATTGTCCTGCACCCACGTGTCTTCGCCGACAAGGTCGCGCACCTTGGGAGCTGCGGCTATGCCCATATACGCCTTAGCCGTTTGTCCGTCGTTGCCCTTTACCTCGCACGTTACAAGATAGAACGAGTTGGGGTTTTGCGGTTCGAAGCTCGAAGAGCCGTTCCACTTATAATCTTCGTACTTTTTATAATCGGCGCTGTTTTCGTCGACGCTGTTGTCGCCCGAGGTTATTTGAATGGTTTCGAACCATCTTCTGCTGTTGACGGGGTTGCCGTTTTCGTCCTTTAAGTCGGTTTTATTTTCGAAAAGCTGCTGTTTTAATTCCATAAACTTTTCGTAAGTGAGCGCTTCGTGAGCGTAATTGTAATATTCGGCGCTGTCGAACAGATAAAGCGTGTAGGTTGCGTTGTAGGTGCCGGAAACGCCGTTTATTTCGAAGGAAACGCTTGCGGCGTTTTCAACGTAGGCGATATCCTGTTCCTTAGGCTCTTCGATGCTTAATTCCGCCGCGCCTACGTGGAAGGTGAACCAAGGCAAATAATCGCTCTTGCTTATACCCGCGTCGTTTACGTCGGTGTCGTCGTGCATTTCCCAGATGTCGCTTGCCGCAAACTCCTGCTTTTCGCCGTTTTCGTCGAAGTAATACATTTCGCCGCTGACTGCGTCGGTTGCGTAAATGGTAAAGCCGTAATCGCCTTCCCTTGTGACGGGGATTGACAAGTCGTTGTATTTTTTGCCTGTTACGGGCGACTGCTGCGAGCCGTTATTATAATATATGGAAAAGGTTAAATCTTCATAAGCGGTAACGTTGTCGGCAAGAAGGCTTTGCTTTTCGGCTGCGCCCGTATCGATATTGTCGAGAGCGGGGAGATAGAAATAGTTTTTGCTGCCCGCCTTTATGTTTTTTGCCGCCTTGTTTACTTCCTTTTGGTAAGCGGTTACCAAATCCTTCCAATCCTGCGCGGTGGGGGTGCTTGCGTTGCCTTTGGTATAGGCAAAAGTTGCGCCCTGATTATCGTTTGCAACCGCGAGGTATTTGTTGCCGTCTACCGTTAAGAGAAGGTCGCTATCGGCATACCAGTCCACCAAAACGTAAGTGGACAGACCGCCGGTATAAGAATAGTCGGTGAGCTTTATGAAAGCCTTAACAGCCGCGGTTACCTTTACGTTGTCGTCAAATTTGGGGGTGTTGTAATCCGTTGCTTCGGGAACGTAGTGCTCTACGCGGGGAATTACGCGCTGGACGGTGCCCGAAACTATTTCGGTGAAAAGACTTGTATCGGACATGTCCTCGGGGTTGAAGTTTTCAACCTCGCCCTTTGCCTGCTTGTCGGTAAGTATATAATAGGAAAGCGTGCTGCTGGGGTAAGCCTGCAAAACGTCGATTACCGTATAGCCGAACGACATTTGTTCGCCGCGTTTGATAAAGGATACGTTGTCGTCGAGGCAGAGCACGGGGGGCGTGTTGTCGATAACGGTTGTGCCCGTGAAATAGTCGTTGCCCTCTTCCTTTGTTGCGGATTTGAGCTTGAAGCTTTGTCCGTTTAACGAATAAAGCGTTAAGAGCGCGGGAGCTGCCGTTTCGCCTTCGGCGGGAGCTTTGAGTTCAGCCTCGAACGAAAGGGGCGTTACCGTGAGCGAAGAAGTTGAAGTATACTTTGCGTGGGTGCCGCCTACGTTTACGAACTCGCCCGTTACGCTTGCAGTTTCGTCGGAAATTTTTACGGAATAGCCGTTTTCGGTTGTGCCCGTGAATTCTATTTTGATTTTGTCTTTATTAAAAGCCGTGTCTGCGGTAAGATTTTTTTCGTCTTTGTTGTCGGTTATTATTACGTTGACTTTATTTTCTTCGGTTTTCGAGGGAACGAAAATTACGTAGTTGGAGGTTTTTTCGTCCTTGGTTTTGTAATATTGCTGGCTTTCGAATTTGATGATATATCTTTCGAAATTGAGATTTTCGAAGCCGACTTCCATATTGAAGAAGGATTTTTCGCTGCGGGTGGGATTTTTTAAGTCCTCCACCGTCTTTTCGACAGCGCCTTCGCCCTCGCCTTCCGTTTCGGTGGTGGTTGCCGTGTTGGAATACCACCAGTATGCGAGGTTCTTTTTATAGGAAATCACGCCGTCCTTTTCCTTGATGGCGAACATGGTGTAATATTCTTTTTCTTCACCCTCGCCGTCCTGTTCGTGAGCGCGCAGGTCAGCGCCCGCCGAAGCATTGAAAAGGGTTGTGGACGAACCGTCTACCGTGGTGTCCCTGTCGGCGCTGGCAAACATGCCCGTGCCGAAAAATGCGCCGACTGCCGCAAGGAATGTTACGGCAAGCGCCAAAATTATACTTAACCTGATTTTTAAAGACTTCATATCTTTCTCACATTTGCGCCCGCGGGCGCGTTACTATTTATAATTGTACTTGTTTATTTTACTATAATAAAATGGCTATGTCAATTCAAAATAACGAGTGGAAAAATTTTTTTGTGAGTGAAATTTCTTTACTTTATCGCCGCGGCGTGATATTATTTAAGAGCATTCAGAGGAGCGGACGGGCAAAAGTAACCGCGGACGGAGGGATTTTTAAGGGAAATTCCGTTGAAGTTGCGGCAAAAGGGCGCCTCCGCCGAGGTGCGGGCTGCCTTGCCCCGCGTCGGGCGCACGGGTTAATACCCTTGCGACTGTCACTTTTAGTGTTGCGCTAATGCCGTTTTGATTTATGACGTTTCGGAGGGCAGCGCAAGCTGTCTTTTTGTTTTTCGGGATTCTTCGACAAGTCTCAGAATGACAGAGGGAAACGACTAGCATAAAACGCAGAGAAGCAAGCAAGACAAGGAGCGCGAGCATTTTTTGAGGGCGCATACACAGAAGTATGTAACCGAAAAAAGCGGAACGCAACGCCGTATTGCGCCGCTTATATGCGTTTTAAAAAGGAGAAAATTATGAAAAAGTATAAAGTTGGCGTTATCGGTGCGACGGGCATGGTTGGACAGCGGTTTTTGCTGCTGCTTGCAAACCACCCGCAATTCGAGGTTGCGTGCCTTGCCGCCTCCGCCTCTTCGGCGGGCAAAAAATATAAGGACGCGGTTAAAAAGTGGCACCTTGCCGAGCCTATGCCCGAAAAGTTTGCAAACGTAACCGTTATGGACGCGTCGGCGGACATGAAAGCCATTGCACAAAAAGTGGATTTTTGCTTTTGCGCGGTGAACATGCCCAAAAACGACATTAAAGAGCTTGAAACGGCTTACGCTAAATCAGAGTGCCCTATCGTTTCGAACAATTCGGCGCACCGTTTTACGGACGACGTGCCGATGATTATTCCCGAAATAAACGCCGAGCACCTGCAAGTTATTGCGGCGCAGAAAAAACGGCTTGGGACTAAGCGCGGGTTTGTTGCGGTTAAGAGCAACTGCTCGCTGCAATCCTACGTGCCCCTTTTGCACCCGTTGAAGAAATTCGGAATTGTAAGCGCGGCGGTTTGCACTTATCAGGCAATTTCGGGCGCGGGCAAGACCTTTGAAACGATGCCCGAAATTTTGGACAACGTTATACCTTACATCGGCGGCGAGGAAGAAAAGAGCGAAAAAGAGCCTTTAAAAATCTGGGGCGAAATTTCAGACGGCAAAATCGTGCCCGCGGACGCGCCCGTCATCACGGCGCAATGCGTGAGAGTACCCGTTTCGGACGGGCATACGGCGGCGTGCTTTGTTAAGTTTGAAACTAAGCCGACAAAGGAAGAGATTTTAAAGGCGTGGAAAGAATTTTACGGCGAGCCGCAGACCTTGAAGCTGCCCTCCGCCCCCGCTGAGTTTATTCATTATTTCGAGGAAGACAACCGCCCCCAGCCCAAGCTGGACAGATACACCGAAAACGGCATGGCGGTTTGCGCGGGGCGTTTGCGCGAGGATAATTTGTTCGATTACAAGTTTATCGGGTTTTCGCACAACACGTTAAGGGGCGCGGCGGGCGGCGCGGTTTTACTTGCCGAACTGCTTGCGGCGAAAGGGTATTTTGATTAGGCGCGTAACATTTGCGAAGGCGATTGATTACAATATATATACGGGGCAATTTAAAAAACGCGCGGATTACGCGGTTATTTTGAAAACAAAAAGAGGTTTATGATGATTGGGTTTTGTGACGGGATTATTACGGCGATGGTTACGCCGTTCGATAAAAACGGCGTGAACTTTGAAGAGTTCGGCAAAATGATTGAATATCAGATTGACGGCGGCGCCGACGCTTTGGTGGTTTTGGGAACGACGGGCGAGCCTGCAACCATGACCGAGGACGAAAAGGTTGCCACCATTAAGTACGCCGTTAAAAAAGCCGCGGGAAAAATTAAAATTATAATCGGCACGGGCAGCAACGACACGGCTAAGGCGGTTGCCGCTTCGAAGCGCGCCGAAGAACTGGGCGCGGACGGCGTTCTGGTGGTTACTCCCTATTACAACAAATGCACGCAGGCGGGGCTTTTCGAATATTACAAAGCGGTTTGCGACGCGGTTAAAATCCCCGTAATCGCATACAACGTGCCCTCGCGCACGGCTGTGAATATTCTGCCCGAAACGGCGGAAAAATTAGCAACCCTTGCTAATATGGCTGGCATAAAGGAAGCGAGCGGCAACATGGCGCAGGTGTGCGAGACCATGCGCAGAATCCGCGGGAAGATGGATTTGTATTCCGGCGAGGATTTTTTAAACCTGCCAATGCTTGCCATAGGCGGGGCGGGCTTAATTTCGGTCACCTCCAACATCGCGCCCGCGCTTGTAAAGAAAATGTATAACCTTGTAAAGGCGGGCAACCTTGACGAGGCGAACGAAGTTCAGGACTTTTTGCTGCCTTTGGAGGACGCGTGCTTTTTGGAGGTGAACCCCATACCCGTAAAAGCCGCGTATAATATGCTTGGCTTTAAGGCGGGAACGCCGCGTTCGCCGCTGACGGAGCTTGAAGAAAAGAACAAAATTATTTTACAAAACGCAATTGACAATGCGGGGTTGAAAAAAGTATGGTAAAGATTTTGGTTTGCGGCATAGGCGGCGCGATGGGCAAAAACGTTGTTGATTTGTGCGCCGCGGACAGCGAAGTTGAAGTCGTTTGCGGGGTCGATTTAAGAGCGCCCGAAAGCGCAAAGACGCCTGTATATGCCTCGTTTAACGACGTTTGCGAGCCTGTGGACGTGGTTGTGGACTTCTCCTCCCCCGCCGCTTTGAAGGGCGAGCTGGAATGGGCGGTTAAAAACAAAAAGCCCATGGTTTTGGCGGCGACGGGATATAACGAAGAACACGTAAAAATGATTAACGAAGCGGCGAAAAAGACCGCCGTTTTTAAGACGGCGAATTTTTCCTTGGGCGTGAACCTGCTTGTAAAGCTTGTTAAGGAAGCCGCGCAAACGCTGGGCGAGAAATTCGACATCGAAATAATAGAACGGCACCACAACAAAAAGGTTGACGCGCCTTCGGGCACGGCGTTAATGCTTGCGGACGGCGCAAACTCGGCGTTTGGCGGAAAGAAGGATTTTGTAAACGGACGCGAGGGCGCAGTAGGGAAACGCGGGGCGGAAATAGGTATTCACGCGGTGCGCGGCGGCACTATCGTGGGCGAGCACGAGGTTATGTTTGCGGGCGAGGACGAAATTATTACTCTTTCGCACTCGGCGCGCTCGAAAAAGGTGTTTGCGGCGGGCGCTATTAAGGCGGCAAAATGGATTTGCGGCAAAGGCGCGGGGCTTTACGACATGACCGACGTTTTGGAGAATTTGTAAATTTAATTTTCGGGATTAATGAAAGCCCGCGATTGAAAATCGCGGGCTTTTTTTGATGGCAACTTACGGGTTAAAGGTTTCATAGGCAAGGAGCACGCCCTCTTTAAAGCCTTGTTTATATGCGGCAAGACCTTGTTCATTGACAAGATAGCACATTAAATTATATAGCTTTGCAAGCTGCTCCTTTTGTCCGTCGGGCAAAAAAGCTTTTATGCGCTCGATTACCTCCTCCGCCTCTTTACGTATCTTGCGGTAATTTTCGGTTTTTTCACCGTCCTCGTTATCTGGCTTATTTAAATAAATTTCTTCGATTACGGATTTCATATAAGCTCGCCTCATGCTTTTTCTTAATTATATGTGATTTATAATCACAAGTCAAGCAATTAATGATTAATAATCATATATTAATATTAAGGTCAAAGCTATGGCGAATATAGAACTGATTAAAAAGAGAATAAGTGACGCTATAAAAACGAGCGGGCTTACGCAGACAAAACTTGCCGAAATGCTCGCGGTTTCGCCGTCGTGCGTGGCACATTACGTTAAAGGCGACATTATGCCGTCAATTCCGACTTTTGTGGATTTGTGTTTGTTGCTTGATGTAGACCCAGCCGATTTGTTGGGATTGAAAGATTAGTTATTATATGAAATTTACTGAAAGGTTTAACGAGTGCCTTAAATATTCCGATATGAAGCAGAGTGAAATTGCAAAATATTGCAAGACAACAAGGCAAAATATTTCGAATTTTAAAACGGGCAGAACTTATCCGAGTATTGAAACGCTTTATCTTTTGTGCGAGTGTTTAGACGTTTCAGCCGATTATTTGTTGGGTTTGGAAGAATAGTGCTTTTTATGGAAACTTTTGCGGAAAGACTGAAAGAATTAAGAACCGAAAAGAATTTAACACAAGTTGAACTTGCAAAAGCGACTAATTTAAGCAAGAGCGCAATTTCTTTTTGGGAAAGCGGCGAAAGAACGCCGAATATTAACGCAATTATTGTATTGGCAAAATATTTTGAAGTTTCAGCCGATTATTTATTGGGTTTGGAAGATTAATTTAATATAATTTAAAAGCCCGCGATTTTCAATCGCGGGCTTTTTGTTGCGGTTATTTTTGCGCAAAAAGATTCTTCGGCAAGCCTCAGAATGACAAGGCGGAACGACAAAGCATACTACGCCAGAATGACAAGGGCGGAAACGGTTACATAAAAACGCATATATGCGTTTTAGGCGAGGGAAATTCTGTCGGAGACGGAGCGGATTAACAAGCCGCGGGTTACCCCCTCTTCCACGCACGCGAGGACGAAGGAAGAAAGCTGCGCGGTTGCGCGGGGGACTTTCAGCTCCTTTAACACGGCGGGGATAAGCTCGTCGAGGTAAACGCTGACTTTGCTGATTAAAATTCCCTTAATTAAAGAAATTACGTCAAACGGGGTGTAGTCGGTATCCTTGGAGCGGAACGAAGTTCCCTCTTCCACTCTGTATTTATCGAACGCACCGAACTTGTCCGTTTTGAAGTAATAGACGTTGCCGAGCATTTGCGCGGAGGGGAAGTTGCAGGCTTCTGTCAGCGCGCGCAGCTTGTTTTGGAGCTTTACGCCGCATTTTTCGATTCCGAACAGCGACAGTGTGCGCTCCGTTAAAAACTGCTGTGATACAGGTTCTTCGGCGGTGACAACCGCTTTTATCGCCCTTGTAACCTCGGCGTCGTTTTCGCCGCTTAAAATATATGCGGGGTCAACCGTTTTTTCTTCGTACTTAACCGTGCGGTAAGGCTTTTTGAAGTTAATTTGCGCGGGCTTGCCGTCGGCGGTTAATCTATCAAGATAGTCCTTTAATTTTTTGATTTCGCGCTTGGGGTTGTTGAAAAAGTTTATCGAATAAAGGCGGTAAACGTTCCAGTTGTTGCGTTTTAAGGTTTGCGCCTGCATTACGGAACGGTCTTTAACCGAGAATTTGGTTGCGCCGTCGCAGAGAACTGCCAAAATGAATTCGTGCTTGTTTTTGGGGTTGACGACGGCGACGTCAAGCTTGAAGTCGGAAACGCCGACGTTGCAACGGCATTCGTAGCCGTAGCTTTGAAGCTCTTCGGCAATGAATTTGCCTATGCCCTGCTTGTTTAAGATTATGTCGTTTGACTTTACCGAAATGTTAGACCTGCCCTTTTCGGCAAATTCCAAAAAGGCTTTAAGCCCCGCCACGCCGCGCGAGGTTGTGCGCGAGAGGTCTATCATGGAATAGCGCATGGACGAGAAAACGAGCATTTCTTCCCTTGCGCGGGAAACGGCAACGTTAAGCCTGCGCCAGCCGCCGAACTGGTTTAAGGGGCCGAAGTTAAGTGAAATTTTGCCCATTTTGTCGGGACCGTAGCAGACGGAGAATAAAATCACGTCCCTCTCGTCGCCCTGAACGTTTTCCAAGTTTTTAACGAATAACGGTTCTTCGCGCTCGTAAGCCGCTTCCTCAAGTCCGCGCTTAATAATTTCTTTGGATAGCAGCCTTTCGACGTATACCTGCTGGGGCGTGGAGAAGGTTACTATACCTATGCTGGAACGGCGCAAACGCTCGTCCTTTAAGCGGCGGATAACCTCCTGCACGAGCGCTTCCGCCTCCTCCTTGTTGCACTTTGTTGAACCGCGCTCGTAAACTCCGTTTTCGATATAGCGGAGCGTGACCTTGCTGTCGAGCGCGTCGGGCGAGGGGAAGGTGCAAAGGCGCGAGGAATAATAAGTTATGTTTGAAAAAGCTATAAGGCTTTCGTGCTTGGAACGGTAGTGCCAGATAAGGTGCATTTCGGGCATGCCCAAAGCGAGGCAGTCTTCCAAAACGCTTTCCAAATCCTCGGCTTCGGGGTGGTCTTCGTCTGCGCCGAAGCCCGTAAAGAAAGCCGTGGGCGGCATTTGCTTGGGGTCGCCGACGATGATTGCGCTCTTTGCCCTTGCGAGCGAAGGAACGGCTTCGCACGTGGGCATTTGCGAAGCTTCGTCGAAGATGACGAGGTCGAAAAGCTCGGGGTCGGCGGGCAAATACTGCGAAACGGTGTTGGGGCTCATGAGCATGCACGGCGCAACTACCTTTAAAAGCTCGGGGATTTCCGCGAATATCGTGCGGAGGTTTACCCCCCTTATATTGCCCTTTATTTTGCGTTGGAAGGTCATAAGTTCGAGCGCGAGCGCGCCTTCGGTTTCGGGCGCGGGCAGCCTTGAAATTAAGGTTGAGCGGATTTTTTGTTTGGTGAGGCGCGAAAATTCTTCTAAAAGCTGCGAGAAGATTGCCGCGTTTTCGTCGAGAACGCTTGCCGAGAACGCCGCAAGACTTTCGTCCGCGGGTATGTTGGTTTGAATGAAGTTACGGTAAACGTTTTTGCGGAAGGCGGACAAAAGCTGCTTGCCCGAAATTTTGCCGCTTTCCATTGCGTCGGTCATAAAGGTTAAGCCGTATTCGTTTAACTTTTTAGCCGTTTGCTTGTACATGCACCACGCGGGGAGCATGTCTATATTGTCGATGAGCGCGGTGCATTTTTTGGTGTAGCACTCGAAGACGTCCTCGTCCACATAGGCGGTTTTTTCGGCTTTTACCGTCTTTAAATAGCTGTCCGCCGCGCGGACGAAGGACGTTGCCGCGTTGATTAACCCGACTATGAGGGGCTTTAACGCGCCGCCCTGCGATTTTACACAAACGCTGTTGAACGCGTCGGCGTTGTAGTCCATAAACGTTTCGGCGCAGAGCTTGTGGAACTCGTATATAGGGCGCATAAATTCTACGCGCTTCTTTTCGTTTATGCCGCCAAAGCCCGTAAAGTTTGCGCTTAAATTCGTGTTTGAAAGCAGCATATTGCGGGACTTATCGATTTCCAAGGCGCGGCGAACCCACTCCAGCTCTTCCTTTTCGGTAACCTGCCCGCCGCAGCGGTTTATGCGCTTTAACACCTGCAAAACGGTGCGCGAGGAGCGGTAATTTTCGCCCCAGTTGTCAAGCTCTTTTTCAAGCTCCGCGCCGTATTTGTCGAGGTCGGGCAAATATTTAAAGTGTTTGAGCCAATGCTTTGTTTCTTTGTCGTACCTTAAATTTGCGTTGTAGAATTTATAAAGCTCGTCCTCGTTGCAGGTAAAAAACGCCTTTAAGCCGTCCTCCTTTAAAACGGTGGCGACGGCGATTAAATTTTCAAGCTTTTTATAGGTGAATTTGCTTACCTTTTGGTTGAACGTTTCCAAAAACATGCCGAGGTAGTTTTTGAAGTGTTTAAGCTCGGCAAGCACCACGCCGGAGGCGCAGAGCACCGCCGTTTTCGTCTTTTCGTCGCACTCTGTGAGCTTAACCTCGGAGAACGGCGAACGGTAAACCCCGCCGCACTCCTTTGCCGCCGCCTGCGCGGTGGTCAGCATGTTTTCGCACTCGGCAAGCTTTTCCTTTGTCAAGCTGTCGTAAAAGGTGCTTTCAATGTTTAAAAGCTCGGGCGCGTCCTTGTTTTGCAGATAATAGACTATTCCCTCGTAAACGGAAACGCCCAGCCTGCGCTTTTTGTGGAGCGCCGCAAGGGGCGCACGGAGAGCCGCGCGGGTTTCGGTTATTCTTCCGCCCGTTGCCGCAAACTTATCGTCGTCGTTTTCGGCGGTCAGCGAAAGCGTGTTTTCGATGTTTCTTATAATTTCGCTCTTGTCGGCAGACTTGCCGGAATGAAGCTCCATGCAGAATTCGCCTATGCCGGTTTCGACAAGGCGTTTTTTAACTACCTGCAACGCCGCCTGTTTTTCGGCGACGAACAGCACGCGTTTGCCGTGGGCGACTGCGTTTGCGATTATGTTTGTAATCGTTTGGCTTTTGCCCGTGCCCGGAGGCCCGTGCAAAACGAACGACGCGCCCGTTTGCGAGCGGGCAACCGCCGCGTATTGGGTGCTGTCGCAGGGGAGCGGGACAAGGATATCGCAGGGGTCGCCGTCGTCCTCGCTTATCGCTTCCGTCTTGCTTTCGCCAAGCTTGTTTACGTTTGAAATCAAACTTGCGACAAGCGGGTTTTTGGAATAGAGCTTAACGTTGTTTTTTACGTCCGCCCACATTGCGTATCTTGCAAAGGTGAACTGCGACAAGTATACGTCCTCGTAAACGTACCAGCCCTTCATGTTTGCCGTTTTTGCGCGGAATACGGCGATTATTTCCTTGGGCGAAAGCCCCTTGCCCTCTACGCCGCGGATATCTATTCCGAATTCCTGCTTTAAAAATTCCAAAAGGGTTGTGTTTACTTCGTATTCCTCGCCCGTTTCCAAAACCACGCCCTGCGTTTTAAGGCGTTTTACGGTTACGGGTAAAAGCGCGAGGGGCGCGTATTTATCCTCTCTGTCGTCCTCGTGCTTCCACTTTAAAAAGCCGAGCGCGAGATATAACGTTTTTGCGCCCGCCTCTTCTTCGGCGGAGCGGGCCTTTCTTATGAGCGTGCCCGCAACCTCCTGCAAGGTTTCGGCTGACGAAGTGCAGCGGATTTTGCCCGAACGCATTTCAAGGCGAATTAGCTCCGCCATGCTGAAAACTTCTTTGCTTGTGCCGAAGTAAACGGCGTCTTTAATGGGCGCAGCAACGGGCAAAAGGTTGAACTTGCCCTTTTCTTCTATCTTTTGGCAGAATTCCGAAAGCTCCGCGCTTAAAAGGTGCAGGCAGTCGCGGCGGTAGCGGAAGTTTAAAAGGTTGTTTTTTAAGGATAAGTCCAAAAGGCGGCGCTGCCAGTTGGAATCCTTTGAAGCCGCCTTGTCGTAAACGTATTTCGAAGCGTCGATTACCTCTTCGGGGCGCACGTCGTAGGAAAAGCTGCTTTCCGAAAGCAACTCGTAACCCGCCGCGGTTTTAACCTTTAAGGGCATGGGATAAATTCCGCCTATGCGGCAACGCTTTATATCTATGCAAATTTCGTAATCGCCGCCGCGAAGCCTTGAAATTGCGTGCGCCTCGCTGGTGGCGTAACTGGCGTTTTTGTGGGCGAACAAATCCTCCGTCTCGAAAACGGTTATGTTGTTCACACCCTCCGAAACGTATTTATCGAGCAGCTGCATGTCGTCCTGCGAAGCTGACGAGAAACAGCTTTCGGCAAGCCATACTCCCACCCCTACGCGGTTTTTGCCTATTAAAATGAGCGGGTTTAATTTTGCCGCCTCGAAGCAGCTTGCAACAAAAAGCGCCATTTGAAGGGGCGTTGCCGCCTTGCTTTTTAAAATTTCGGTAATATCCCCCGTGCGGGTGAAGGCGGTTAAATCCTCCAAAGGCTCGCCCTCTATATTTAAGCGGTGGATTGCCGCGTAAACCGCCGCAGCCGCGCCGCGCACGCCGCTTTTGTCCGTGCCGGCGTAGCCCGAAAACTCGGACGAATAACCCCACGTTCTAAGCTGCAGGCCCGCCTCCGCCAAAATCTTTTGGCAGTCGGAAAGCTTGGGGCGTACGAAGGACGCAAGCATTTCGGCGTTGCCCGAAAGCCCGCTCCAGCAATCGATGGGGATTGCCGTTACCTCCGCCGACAGCGAACAGACGATATCCGTGCCCGAAAGAAGCTTTACCCCTACGGTGCACACCTCAACCTCTTCGGTTTCGGCAAGATATTTGGGGTTTAAAAGGGCGGGGAAGCTGACCTCGACGCTGCTTTCGTTGGGAATTTCTTCAATTTTAACCTCGCACGGCAAAATGAGCTTTGTGCTGCCCGTGACAACAACGGTTAAATCACGCGCGCTTTCGGTGGCGGTGTTAAAGATTTTAAACGAAGTAAACAGCGGCAAACGCGAATAATAGGTTGCGTAGCCGACGACGTTTAAAAGTTCGCCCTCGATTTCTATCGTATCGATTTGCTTTTTGTTTTTAGCTGCCATATATGCCCCTCTTTCGCACGGATATGCGACTAAAATATTCTTCTTGATTGTACCACTTTTTAAAGGATTAGACAAGCGAATAAATAATTTTATTGCCGTTGCGCGTTTAATTTATAATTGCCAGATTTTTTAAAGCGCGGGTGTACGCAATATACTTTTCGTTTACCGTCATGTCGGCGTCGGCGACGGCAACGGCGGTGAATTCAAGCCCCTTGCTTTCGTAAACCGTCATTAAATTAATTTTGGTTTTCGAAATTTTGCCCGTTTCGCTTATTACGTTATAAATCTTTTTTGAGTATTTAAAAAGCGATTGCCACGTGCATATCACGGCTTTAAGCCCGTTTTTTTCGTTGAGCCAGCTTGTAACGGCGCGCGGCGAAACGCGCTCCACCTCCGTACCCTCGAAGCCTATCGACTGCATGTCTATGCCGAGATTTTGCGAAACGAAGCTGACTATTTTATCGGTATTGCGGTAGTTTAACTTTAAATTATAAAGCTTGTAACCTATTTCCTCCCAGTTTTTTATGCCGCGCCACGGGGTGATATTTTGCTTTAAGTCGCCGAAAATATTAAAAACCGCTCTGTCGTTTACCGCTTTTAACACCCCGTATTCGGCGGGGGAAACGTCCTGCGCCTCGTCGACGAAAATAAAGGAATACTTCGGCGAAAGGTTAAAGCCGAGGCGGGTCAGCAATAAGCACATAGAAAACGGGTCGCTTTTTATTAACGGCTTTAAGGCAACGCCGTATTTCTGCTTTGCCTTGCGCACGGTTTCCTTATAGAAAAATCTTAAAATGTCCGCCGTGTTTTCACACTTGCCGATTGCGGTGAAATAGGTTTCGCCGCGCAAAACGTCGGCAAAATCGTAAAAGACCGAAAACCCGCTTAAAATGCGTTCAACGGCGCATATTGCGGCGCTAATCTCGGTTTTAAGCTGTTCGCGCTTTTCAATTCCGTCGGCATAGGTAAGCACTTCGGTTGCGCCCAACTTCATTTTATAGCGTTTTAAGTCGGTTATTTCCTTTTCGACGGATTCTAAAAGCCGCGACAAATCTTCCACCGCCGTTTGACAGATTTTATTTGAATAGCGGCGCAAAAATTTTATTGATTTATAAAAAGAAAGGAGCTGACGGTAGAAATAGGCATAGCCCTTCATTCTGTCGTCCGTAAACACGAGCGAAAGAAATTCCTTTAAATCCAGAATGCAGTTGAACATATAGCGGAACTGCTTTGTATAATAAAGTCCGCCGTCGGGCTTTTCCTTTATTTCGCCGAGCACGCAGCGGCGCACGCGCAAGCCCGCGTTTTTAAGCTTTTCGTACTCTTCAATCTGTTCTTCGCAAACTGCCAAAACCCCGTCGATTACTCCGCGGCAGTCGTCCGCGGCAAACATGCCGTAAACGCCGTCGAAAATTTTAGAAAGCTTTGCCTCGACGTCCTTTACGAACGCGGGGGAATAGATATAGCTTAAATAGCTTTCGGGCACGGGCGCGGAGAAGTTTATTTTGCTTTCGACTTCGAGCCCCGTACTCTTCAAAAGGTTGATAAAGTACCTCTCCAACGTGCTGGTTTTAACTTTTTGCAGCTCTAAAACCTGCGAAAGCTCGTCGATGAACGCGTTAAACGAATCGGACGGGGTGATTACCAACACGTCGGTGGGGCGCACGCTTTCGTTGTTGTACATGATATACGAAAGACGGTGCAAAAGTATCATGGTTTTGCCGCTGCCCGCAACGCCCTGCAAAATGAACCTGTCTTCTTCGGGCAGAGTTATTATTTCGAACTGCTTTTCCTGAATGGTTTCGATTATGTCGCAGATTTCCTGCTTTTCCTTGCGGGTGCGCAGAATTTCCTTTAAAAACGGGTCGAAAACCAAAGCCTCGTCGCGCCCGCCTATCTCCTCTTTGGTGAGGTAGTCGGAAAGGTTTAAATACTCGTTTTTCACGTCGAGCACTTTACCCTTGCCCGTACGCAAAGCGCGGCGCAAAACCAGCTTGTAGTCGTAATCGTTTATCGAAAAGCTCGTGCGGCTTTTTTGGTAGTATTTTTGGGCGAGCGGGGCGCGCCAGTCGACTATTTCAAGCCCTTCGTCGCCGCGCTTGCCGATATAATAGCTGTTATAGCCCTCTTTTTCGTCGGTCACGTCCATTCTGGCAAAATAAGGCTCGTCAAAAAAGGGCTTGTATTCTTCGGTTTTTTTGTTAAGGCGGGTTATTTCGGCGTTGATTTCGAGCGTCCTTTTATATTTTTCCGCGTCGTAATCGGGTGATTTTTTAAGCTCTTCGCGCTCTTCCTTTAACCGTATGATTTTTAACCGCAGCCGCGAGATATACAGCGCCTTTAACATGAGCATAACGGCGTTAATGTGCTCGTTTTCGTAAGCTTGTTGTTTTTCGCCGTCGAGCAAGTCCGTAAAGAACTGTTTATCCGGTTCCTTATGCGGGTCGATTAAGTTTTTAACAGTCTTAAAATCTGCCATACACCTCAATATATCATAGAGTTTTAAAAAAGTCAAGAGGTAAATTAATAGCCCCCTTGCGGGAGCTGATTAAATTTTTCGGCGCGCTTCGCTTGCATGAAACGACAAGGATTGCCTTTTATTTATCCAAGGATTTAAACCAGATTACCGTGAGGATTACGGTTACGACAGCCGAAACGCCGTCTGCCACGGGAGCCGCCCATAAAACGCCCTCAACCCCCAGATATATGGGAAGAACGCATATTAGCGGGATTAAACAGATTAAGTCCCTTATAAGCGAAACCACGGTTGCAAACACGGGTTTGCCCGCTGCCATAAAAAAGATTGACGTCATTTTGACGAACAGCGTAAATATAACCAGCATTAAATATATGCGGAAGGTTTTTTCGGCGAACTGCCAGTAAGTTACGGGGTCTACCCCCTCGCCGCTCGGCTCGCCGAACAGCCCCGCAACCTGCGTGGGAAAAATCTCGAACACGAGCGTTGCCACGACGCCGATTATTAACGTGCATAAAAGAATGGAAAGGTATAATTTTTTTACTCTTTTGGTGTTTTTCGCCCCGACGTTATAGCTGATTATCGGCTGGCAGCCCAAACAGATACCCACGACAAGGTTGATTACGAGGGCGTAAACCTTGTTTTCGACACCCATTATTGCAATGGGCGAATACGCGCCGTAAACCGACTGCTCGCCATATTGCGCAAGCGCGTTGTTGCCGACGGTGGCGACGATTACTATTGTTGCCTGCGTGATAAAAGATGATATGCCGAGTTTTGCCGCACCCGAAAATTCCTTAAAGTCGGGAACAAAGCTTTTTAAGCCGAGTTTAAACGTTTTTGTTTTGCGCCAAAGATAGAAAACGGAAACGGCAAGCGAAGTTATTTGCCCGATAACCGTTGCCCACGCCGCGCCCGCCATTCCCCATTTTAAGACGAGGATAAAGACGGCGTCCAAAACGATATTAACCGCCGCGCCCGCCAGCATCGAAGCCATTGCCCAGCCCGGCGAGCCGTCCGCGCGAACGACGCTTGAAAGCATATTCATCAGCATCATCACGGGGAAAAATGCGAGGATTATGTCGCAATACTGCACGGCAAGCTCCATATTGTTCTCGCGCGCGCCGAAAAGCGTTAAAAGCGGATATTTAAGCGGAAAGAAAACAGCAATTAAAACCAAGCTTGCGGCAAGGGTTAAAACAATGCCCGTGCCGATTGCCCTGTGTGCGTTTTGGGAACTTTTTTCGCCCTGACAAATGTTTAAATACGCCGCGCAGCCGTCGCCGAACCACCAGGCAAACGCCTGCGCGATTACGAAAAGCGGAAACACGACGCCCGTCGCGCCGTTGCCGAGTGTGCCCAGCTCGCTGTTGCCTATAAAAATCTGGTCTATTATATTGTAAAGCGCGCTGACGACAAGCGACAGCACGCACGGTACGGAAAATTTGAGCATAAGGCGGGAAATTTTTTCCTCGCCCAGGTAGCGGTTACCTTGTTCCAAACTCGTTTCCGTTGCCTGAAAATCATTCATTTTTAACTCTTCATTAAATTATGCAAAGCTTATATGCGTTTTATTACTCCCATTCGATGGTTGCGGGCGGTTTAGAAGTAACGTCATACACAATGCGGTTTATGTGCTTGACCTCGTTTACTATGCGGTTTGAAACTTTTTCCAAAACGTCGTAAGGAATACGCGAAAAATCCGCCGTCATAAAGTCGGTCGTGCTTACGCCGCGGAGCGCAAGGGTGTAATCGTAAGTTCTTCCGTCGCCCATAACGCCCACGGAGCGCATGTTGGTGAGCACCGCAAAATATTGGTTTATGTCTCTGTCAAGCTTTGCCGCGGCTATTTCCTCGCGGAAGATTGCGTCGGCTTCCTGCAAAATCTTAACCTTTTTGGGAGTAATGTCGCCGATAATGCGGATTGCAAGACCGGGGCCGGGGAAGGGCTGGCGCCATACAAGCTTGTCGTCAAGCCCCAAAGCCGTGCCGAGCGCGCGGACTTCGTCCTTGAACAAAAGGCGCAAAGGCTCGATTATTTCCTTAAAGTCGACGTAGTCGGGAAGTCCGCCCACGTTGTGGTGGGATTTGATTACCGCCGCGTCGCCGAGCCCGCTTTCGATTACGTCGGGATATATAGTGCCCTGAACAAGGTAATCCACCTTGCCGATTTTTTTAGCCTCTTCCTCGAACACGCGGATAAATTCCTCGCCTATTATCTTGCGTTTAGCTTCGGGCTCGGTTACGCCCGCAAGCTTCGAAAGGAATCTTTCGCCCGCGTTTACGCGAACGAAATTAACTCCGCTGCCCGCAAAAGCCGCCTCCACCTCGTCTCCCTCGTTTTTGCGCATTAAGCCGTGGTCTACGAAAATGCAGGTGAGCTGGCTGCCGATTGCGTTTGCAAGCAGCTTGCACGCGACTGAGCTGTCCACGCCGCCAGAAAGAGCCAAAAGCGCTTTGCCGTTGCCTATTTTTTCGCGAAGCTCGCGCGTGGCGGTTTCGGCGTAGCCTTTCATCGTCCAGTCGCCCTTGCAGCCGCACACGTTATAAAGGAAGTTGCCGAGCATATCGAAGCCCTGCTCGGTGTGGTTGACCTCGGGGTGGAACTGCGTGCCGTAAAATTTCTTTTCGGGATTTTCGATTGCGCCGTAGGGGCACTTGTCGCTGTGGGCAACCGAGCGGAAGCCTTGCGGAAGGGTTTTTATGTAGTCGTTATGGCTCATCCAAACAACGGATTTTTTCTTTAACCCCTTGAATATCTGCGACTTTGTATCAAAAGTGCAGTCCGTTCTGCCGAATTCCGCAGCCGCCTCTTCGCTTGCCGCGCCGATTTCGCCGCCCAAACCGTAAACGAGGAACTGCGCGCCGTAGCAGATGCCCAGAATGGGCACGCCGAGTTCGAAAATTTCTTTATCCATGCGGGGGGAATCTTCAAGGTAAACGGATTTGGGTCCGCCCGTAAAGATTATGCCCTTTAAATCCATGGCGCGGATTTCGTCTATTGGCGTTTTATACGATTTGACTTCGCAATAAACGTTGTGTTCGCGCACTCTTCTTGCGATTAACTGGTTATACTGTCCGCCGAAGTCCAAAATTAAAACTTTTTCGTGTTGCATATGTAAAAATCCTCTTGTAATACATAAAGTTAAAACCGCAGAGAAGCAAGCAGAACGAGGCGCGCGAGCACCACCGAAGGAGTGTACACAGAAGTACATGACTGAGGCGGCGCGGAACGCAACAAAGTTATGCGTAGCTTATATGCGGTTTAGAACGGTTAACCTTTGGGGGAATAATTGGGAGCTTCCTTCGTTATCGAAATATCGTGGGGGTGGCTTTCAGCCAAAGAAGCCGCCGTCATTTTAACGAATTTAGCGTCTTTGCGCAACGCTTCTATTGTGCCGCAGCCGGTGTAACCCATGCCCGCACGCAAGCCGCCCATAAGCTGGAAGATGATATCCGCAAGCGCGCCGCGGTAAGGCACTCTGCCTTCGACGCCTTCGGGAACGAATTTAATAGCGTTCGACTGGAAGTATCTGTCCTTGCTGCCCTTTGCCATTGCGGGGAGCGAGCCCATGCCGCGATAGGATTTAAAGCTTCTGCCCTGATAAATTTCAAGCTCGCCGGGGGATTCGGAAGTGCCCGCAAAGAGCGAGCCAATCATAACGGCGCTGCCGCCCGCGGCGATTGCCTTTACGATATCGCCCGAATATTTTATGCCGCCGTCGGCGATTACGCGCTTGCCCATTTTGTCCGCCTGCTCGGCGCAGTCCATAACCGCGGTGAGCTGGGGCATACCTATTCCCGCAACTATACGGGTGGTGCAAATGGAACCGGGGCCTATGCCAACCTTAACCACGTCGGCGCCCGCCTCGATTAAATCGCGCGTGGCTTCCGCCGTTGCAACATTGCCCGCCACAAGGGGAAGGTTGGGATATGCCTTTTTAACCTTTTCAACCGCCTTTACAATACCCGCCGAATGTCCGTGAGCCGAATCGAGGACGACTATGTCCACCTTGGATTTTACAAGCTCCGCCACTCTTTCCAAAACGTCGGCGGAAGCGCCTATTGCCGCGCCCGCAAGAAGTCTGCCGTTTTTATCCCTTGCGCTGTTGGGGTATTGAATGGTTTTTTCGATATCTTTAATTGTGATTAACCCCTTTAAGTTGCCCGCTTTGTCAACTATGGGGAGTTTTTCTATTCTGTGCTTGCCCAAAATCTTTTGAGCTTCTTCCAGCGAAGTGCCCTCGGGAGCGGTTACCAAACGGTCTTTGGTCATTACGTCGGCTATGGACTGGTCGAAGTTCGTTTCGAAACGCAAATCGCGGTTGGTAAGTATGCCGACGAGCTTGCCGTTGGTGGTAATGGGCACGCCGCTTATTTTATATTTTGCCATAAGCTCGCACGCCGCCGAAACGGGCTGCTCGGGCGAGAGATGGAACGGGTCGGTAATTACGCCGTGTTCGCTGCGCTTAACCTTGTCCACCTGCAAAGCCTGCTCTTCTATGGTCATGTTTTTATGGATAATGCCCACGCCGCCCTCGCGCGCCATTGCTATTGCAAGCTTGCTTTCGGTAACCGTGTCCATTGCGGCGCTTATAAGGGGAATGTTTAAATTTATTCCCTTGCAAAGAGTGGTGCGCAAATCCACGGTGGACGGCAACACGTTTGACGCGGCGGGAATTAACAGCACGTCGTCGAACGTAAGCGCTTCTTTAACGATTTTGCTCATATATTACTCTCCTTGGTGTTTATACTTGATTATTGATTAAGTCCTGTAAAACTTTTATAACGTTGTCGTAAATTAACTGCTGCCCGTCGGAAGGGGTTAAATTCTTTCCGTCGAGAAATTCTTTAAGCGCGGCTGCCGACTGCCTGTCCTTTGCCTTGCCTATTTCCACGGTCAGCGAAACCGCCGCGTTGCCCGCGGGGAAGTCGGTTACCCCTTCAAAAGATTTTTTTACGGTTGCAAGCGCGCCTTCCTTGTCGCCTTTTCTGTATTGCGCGGAGGCAAGATTGCTGAAAATCCTGTGCTCTAAGCCGTCGTTTTCGGCGCAATAAGCTTCAAAGCCCTCGTCCTCGGAAAAAGCCTTGCAGTTTTCGATTATTTTATTATCGTTTTTAGCAAGTATGCTGTAGTTGGCGCAGTTATACAAATCGTCTATATTGCCGTAATATTTATAATTGAGCGACGAAAACGTTTCGGCAAGCGAATAATTGCCAAAGCTTTGGCACAAATCCGCCGTGGTGGCGGGAAAGCCGAAACACAAAATTAACAGCGCGAGTATAAAAGCGATTATCACCGCCAGCAGCGTCTTTAAGGCGGTTTTTAAAATTACGTTGTCCAAAACGACCTCAAACTTTTGCTTTGTTGGATTATTTGGATTATTTTATCACACGCAAAAAAAAAACGCAACTGTTTGAAATTATAAATTATTCATAATTTAAACGCTTTAAAATATACATATCTTATGACCAGAAAAAACAAAATCGTTCTTATTTTTACCTCGGCGCTTGCCGCCGTCCTGTTGCCGGTTTTGGGTTGCGGCAGAGGCGTGGATTACACAAAGTACATATCCGAAAAGCGGGCGGAAATTTACCTTTACGAGGATGACGCGGTTTCGGTTAAAATTCAATGCTCCGAAAAGGAGCAACCCTTTGCCGCGGACGGATACAGAGGCGACGTTTCGCCCCTTTGCGAAATTTTCGTAACGCTGCCCAAAAACCCCGACGAGCTGGAAGTAAGCGTTGAGGGACACGGCGGCGAAATGAACTATCAGGCGGTCGATAAGCGTTTTTACCTCAGCTTTTCGGCGCCCGCCTTTAACAAGGACGGCGTGGAAGTAACCTTATCCTACGGCGGCGAGCAAAAAACCTTTAAGGCGCTTTCGGTAAAATACGCGGGCGTTATGAGCTGCGAGCAAGCCGTAAAATGCGTGGTCGAACACGACAAGGCTTTGTTCGAAGGGCTTACGAAAAACAACCTTTTCGACGGCGAAATTTTCGTGCGGCTGCTGTTTGACGAGGGGTGCTATTATTACGTGGGCGTTTGCGACAAATCGTGCCGCATTACCGCGTTTTTGATTGACGGCGAAAGCGGCAAAATTCTTGCTACCAAATCGTTGCAAGGGTAACCCGTTGACTTTTGCCACGCTTTGGGCAACGCGCACGCAACAAAAAACGCCGCTTAATCCGCGGCGTTTAAATACTCGATTATTATGCTGTTTTGCACGAAAAGGTATTCGTCCTTGATTTTAAAGGTTTTGGGCGTAACTTCTACATATTCGCGGGTGTTTTGAATTTGTTTTGCATATTTTTTAGTAAAATCGCCGCCGAAAAGCGCGGTGTATTCCTCCAAATCCAGCCCCGCGGCAGTGCGCAGCGCAAGCATGATAAACTCCTCTTCCTGCCCCGCCTTGTCTATTTCCTCGCGGCTGATTACGGCTAAATGATTTGAAAGAATACATTTAAAATATTCGTCCAAATCGAAGGTGTTTGTCATGCGCACGTTGTTTATGCACGACGAGGCGGAAACGCCGAAGCCGATATACTCGCCCCTTTTCCAGTAATTTAAGTTGTGGCGGCTTTCCTTGCCGCGCTTTGCAAAGTTCGAAACTTCGTATCTCTCGTAGCCGAGGGAGCGGAGTTTTTTTACTATAAAAGCGTACATGTCGGCAACCTCGTCGCCGTCGGGAAGCTCGCCGTTTAAATAATCGGTGTATATCGGCGTGCCGTCTTCGGGCGTCAAAGCGTAGGTTGAAATGTGGTTAGCCCCCGAATATGCCGCGGTTTCAATGGATTTTTCGATATCCGCAACGGTCTGGTTTTTTAAGCCGAACATAATATCCGCGCTGAAATTTTGCCCTTTTAACAGCTTTGCGCAGTTCAAATAATCCTTTAAATTATGTATTCTGCCCAAATCCGAAAGCTGGCTGTCAACCGCCGTTTGCAGCCCTACCGAAAAGCGGTTTACGCCGCACTTTAAATACGTTTCTATCTTTTTCGTGCTCACCGTGCCGGGGTTCATTTCAATCGTAATTTCGGCGTCGGCGGTTAAATTAAAATATTTTTTTGCCGCCGCAACAAGCATCGCAATGTAATTTTCGTCGATAACAGACGGCGTTCCCCCGCCTATATACAGCGTTTGAAAGGTGTAATTTTTAAGCTCGGGCGAACGCATAGCCATTTCGCGGTAAACGCACGTCATGTAGCTTTCGGCATAGCAAAGCTTGTCGGGGAAGGACGTAAAGTCGCAATAGGAACATTTGGATTTGCAAAACGGAATATGAACGTATATGCCCGCCATTAAAAACCTCCTTCGGTGAAAGCTTCTTCGCTGTTGCTCAGAATGACAAAAAGCGGTAATTTTTTAAATCTACTTTATAATCTTCCGAAACCTCGACGCCCTCGGAAACGAGCATGGCTTTTTGGATATCTATGCCGCCGAACGCAAAGCCCGAAGTAAGCGAACCGTCCGCAAACACCACTCTGTGGCAAGGGATTACGCCTTGCTGCGGATTGCAATGAAGCGCCCAGCCAACCTGACGTGCGCAGCGCGGCGCGCCTATAGCGCGGGCAACGTCGCCGTAGGTCACCACCTTCCCCTTGGGCACACTTTTTACAAACCCGTAAACGGCGTTAAAAAAGTCGGACATTTATTTGCCGCCTTTGCCGCTCTGCGGGGGCTGTTTTTTTATTGCAAAATAAATCGTTTCCGCCAGACAAGCCACCGTGCAGAGCACAAACCCTATTATACATATAAGTTTGGGGATATAGACATCGTAAGTTGCTATCGCATAAACGGAAGTAGCAAAAAAGCTTACAAACATAACCGCATACAGCGCGGTTAATTTGCGTTTTGACGGATTATAGCCGCTGCGGTAAATCGCCCTTATGTTAAAATTGGACCATTCAAAGCATATTGCGGTGGAGATGCTGCACACCATGCCGACAATAATGAGCGGCTCAAACGGAACAAGTTCGTATATGAAAAAGCAAATTATCGATAAAAAACCCAATATTGCGCCGAAAATAATCAATCCTTTAAACGCGGACGGCATTTTAACGTAAGGCTTTTTATTATTTCCGTTCGTTGTCAAAACGGTTTTTTGCGTCCCGACGGAATTTTCCTTAACGTTATCTTTTGCTTCGGGTTGCGCGGCTTCGGCTGCCGCCGCGGCTTTTTGTTCGTCACCGTCAACGGTCTGCCCGTCCGCCTCCAAATTGCCGAGAATGGTATTTAAACGGTTTTCGTCCGCATATTTTCCGCCCGAAATTAAAACGGGAATAACGCTTTGAACCAAATTAAGATGCACGGGCGGAACGTACGCCAAAGCTCTCTTTAAAACGTAATTTCCGCTTTTGTCCTTTATCTTATAATCTATTACAAAGTTAGTTACCCTTCCCATATACGACCACGAGGAGGCAGCCTGTATCAGCCTTGAATATTCTACCGAATCTACCGTATCCCAGTAAACTCTTTCGCCCTCTTTCCCGCTTTTTATGTGAACGTAGTATTCGGGCGTAAAAACTTCGTAAACTTCGTTCTGGATAACCAGGTCCGTCACAATGATTACTATTCCGCAAACAATGCTGACAGCGCCCAATGCAATGCACGCGGGCTCAAAAGTTTGCGCGCCCGCAATAAAAAACACAACGCTCACAACAAGCATAACCACGCACCATATAATGCTCATGTTGCGCCGTTTTTTATTAAAGGACTTAATTTTTAATACTTTTTGGCAGCTTGCGTTCTGTTGATTGTTATTATTTTCCTGCATAACTCAATCCTTATTAGTTTTTAATATTTGCATAAACACTTCCGAGGGCACATCCACGTTGCCAACCCTGCGCATGCGCTTTTTGCCTTCCTTCTGTTTTTCCAAAAGCTTTTTCTTGCGGGTTATGTCGCCGCCGTAGCACTTTGCCAAAACGTCTTTACGCACGGCTTTAACCGTTTCGCGCGCGATTATTTTGCCGCCTATTGCCGCCTGAACGGGCACTTCGAAAAGCTGTCGGGGGATTGCCTCTTTTAAATTTTCGCAAAGCGTTCTGCCGCGGGTATAGGCGCTGTCCTCGTGCACTATCATAGAAAGCGCGTCGCAAACGTCGCCGTTTAACATAATATCTAATTTTACAAGCTTGCTCCTTTCATAGCCTTTAAGCTCGTAATCGAAGCTGGCGTAACCGCGGGTGCGGGATTTTATCTGGTCGAAGAAATCGAAAATTATTTCGTTTAAAGGCAAGTTATATTCCAAGCGCACGCGCGACTTATCGAGGTAGGTCATTTGAAGGAACACCCCCCTCTTTTCGCGGCACAAATCCATAATCTGCCCCAGATAATCGGGCGGGGAATAGATGTCCGCCTTTACAATCGGCTCTTCCATATGCTCTATTTCCGAAGTCGGCGGCAAATGCGAGGGATTGTCCACAAACAGCTCCTCGCCGTCGGTTTTAACTACTTTATAGCTTACCGAAGGCGCGGTGGTTATTATTTCAAGCCCGAATTCGCGCTCGATTCGCTCCTGAATAATTTCCATGTGCAGCAGCCCCAAAAAGCCGCAGCGGAAGCCAAAGCCGAGCGCAACCGAGCTGTCGGGCTCGAACAACAACGACGCGTCGTTTAACTGCAATTTCAAAATCGCGTCCTTTAAGTCGTTGAACTTACTGCCGTCCAAGGGGTAAATGCCGCAAAACACCACGCTTTGCACCTTTTTATAACCGGGGAGCGGTTCGGCGGCGGGAAAGTCGGGATTGATTAACGTATCGCCCACGGCGACGTCCTGAATGGACTTTATCGAAGCCGCAACATAGCCTACGTCGCCCGCCGAAAGCCCGTTTTTAGGGGTTAAATCGGGAGCGAACACGCCCGTTTCCACCACTTCGTAAATTTTATCCGAGCGGAAAGTTTTAATTTTATCTCCCGCCTTTACCTTGCCGTCCTTTATGCGGACGAAGAGGATTACGCCCTTGTAATTGTCGTAATAGCTGTCGAAAATGAGCGCCTTTAAGGGGGCGGTTTCGTTGCAGTCGGGCGCGGGGAAAGCGGTTACTATCGCCTCCAAAACGTCGTCTATGCCTATGCCTTCCTTTGCGGAAATCAAGGGGGCGTTGCTTGCGTCCAAGCCTATTACGTCCTCTATTTCCTTTTTCACCTCGTCGGGGCGGGCGGAAGGGAGGTCGATTTTATTTATTACGGGCAAAATTTCAAGGTTGTTTTCAAGCGCGAGATAAACGTTTGCAAGCGTTTGCGCCTCTACCCCCTGCGACGCGTCCACAATCAAGATTGCGCCCTCGCACGCGGCGAGAGAACGCGAAACCTCGTAAGTAAAGTCAACGTGCCCCGGAGTGTCTATAAGATTAAATTCGTACTCCACCCCGTCCTTTGCCTTATAAAACATTCTTACGGGGGTGAGCTTTATCGTAATGCCGCGCTCGCGCTCGATGTCCATGCTGTCCAAAAGCTGGGCTTCCATGTCGCGTTCTGAAACCTGCCCCGTGCGTTCCATCAATCTGTCCGCAAGGGTAGACTTGCCGTGGTCGATGTGGGCGATTATACAAAAATTTCGGATATTGCTTTTATTTGCCATAAAAAACCAAGGGAATATTTTTATTCATTATATAAAAAAAGCCGAACTTTTGCAAGAGAAAAATTATTAAAATTTACCAACAAAACCGCGGGTTAAATCATTATATAAGTGTAAGCGGCAAAATCCGCTTTACGGCTTTTAAATTTAACGAAATTTTCGGAGGCGAAACAATGAATAAAAAATTTTTGGCAATACCGCTTGTTGCGGTTGCTTGTTTGGGCGGGCTGCTTATGACGGCTTCGGAATGCAAGGCGCTTGACGACGAGCTCGGCGAAAACGGCACTCAGGTTCCGCACACCCACTCTTACGCAGAGAGCACGGTTACACCCACCTGCACGCACGGCGGCTACGTTTTGCACAAGTGCGCGTGCGGCGACGAATACAAAACCGACGAAGTGGAAAAGACGGCGCATAATTACGTAAATTACGTTTGCTCGGGTTGCGGAACTCCCGACCCCGACGCGCCCGTAACCGACGGGTTTATCTTTGCACCCGTAACCGACGACGGCACCGAAACGGGCAACGTAACCGCTTATTCGGTGATAGGCGTAGATTTGGACGCTTACGGCGCGGTTGAAATTGTTATTCCAAAGGAACACAACGGAAAACCCGTTACGAGAATACATAAAAACGCTTTCAGCGGAAAGTCGGAAATTACGGGCGTGGAGCTTCCCGAAACGATAACCGAAATTGACGACTACGCTTTTTCTAATTGTTATAACCTTGAAAGAGCGCAACTCAACGAGGGGCTGCAAAAAATAGCGCAAAACGCTTTTTGGTACTGCAACAAGCTTAAACAAATTAATTTTCCCTCTACTTTAACAACTATCGAACAAGGCGCGTTTGCATATTCCGGTTTGGAAAGCATAAATATTCCCGCGGCAACGAATCAAATTCAGAGTAATCCTTTTTACGGCAGCACGTCTTTAAAAGAGATAACCGTTGAAAGCGGCAACGCCGCGTTTTACGGCGAGGGCAACTGCGTTGTAAGTAAATACGGCGAAGTGGTAATCGGCTGCAAAAACAGCGTTATCCCCACCGACGAAAGCGTCCGCGCGATAGGCGTTGCCGCTTTTCAAAGCGTTGAGTTTGAAGAATTGTTGCTTTTACCCGACAACATTACCGAAATTGCAAGCTGGGCGTTTGCCTTCGGATACGGCGGAATAGCTCTTCCCCAAAGGCTTCAGGCAATCGGCGATTACGCGTTTAACGGCAGACCAATGGGAAATTTGATAATTCCCGAAAGCGTAATTTTCATTGGCAGCTTCGCGTTCGAAAACTGCGGGATTGATTCCGTAACCTTCGGAAATCCTTTCGACGACGATTATTTAAACCCCGAAAATCAGGTGCGTTTGGAGCGGATAGAAGATTTCGCCTTTGCAAACAATTACATAAGAAATTTTGTTATCCCCGCAAGCGTAAAGCATGTCGGCAACGATATCTTCCATTTGACCGACCCGAACTACGGACGTTACCCCGAAACAGTAACCGTTGAAGACGTCGAAAACTGGCAGTTTGAGTTCTATTCCGAACAGACAAATTATCTTTACGTTGACATAACCCCCTCTCTTTTGGAAAAACCCGAAGACGTGGCGCTGTATTTCAGCGAGGACGTAAACGTTTGGGCAAAGCAAATAATTACTTCCGATTTACCTTCCGACGTAAACTTGATTTCCTATCGCATAATCAAGAAAATTTAATATTTCTGTTGAAAAACGAAAGCGGCGCGGGCTTAAAAGCCCGCGCCGCTTTTATTTTACCGTTTTTTAGTTTTTTGTTTTAACTCTGCAAACCGTTTATCATTCTACCGAGGCGAAAGCGTCAAGCAAGTCGTCGGAAGAAAGAATTGTGCCCGCGCCGATTACCGCGGCAAGGCGGGGCTCTTCCGAAACGTTGACGGGAATGTTTAACTTGTTTTCAATATATTCGGGAAGCCCGTCCATTTTGGTTACTCCGCCCGAAAGATAAACGCCGCCGCGCATTACCGCCGAAGCAACCTCGGCGGGCAGCTCGGATATTACAAGCGTTGCATAATCCAAAATTTTATCTATATACGTCGTAATCGCTTCGTAAATCTGCGAAGAATTTACTGCTATCGAAGCGGGCGCGCCGTTAGAAACCTGTCTGCCGCCGATAACCGACATTTTATTATCGTCGTCCAAAAGGCTTCCAACCGTATTTTTCAGGCGCTCGGCCGTCAACGTGCCTATTTTAAAGCCGTTGTTTTCGGCAAGCTCGTCAATTAAGTGCACGTCGATATTGCCGCCTCCGAGGTTGACGGACAGCCCCGAAATTATGCCGTCCTTTGAAAAAGCCGCAATATTCGTAACCGACTGACCGATATCGAGCGAGAACACGGGCGTGCTTTCGCCTATCGCCGTGTTGTGCCCAAGCACCGCCGCAAAGGGCGTATAAGTAAAGTACGCCGCGCCAATGCCGCAGTTTTGCGCAAGGCGAACGTATTTTTCCTTTATTTGCGGCTTTATTCCGCAAGGAAGCGTAAAAATCACCTCGGCGCGCTTTGCCTTTTTGCCGCCGAGCTCTATCTTTTCGAAAAAGTATTTTAATAGCTCCGCCGCCAGATTTTCGTGGACGATATCGCCCTCGACGACGGGGTTTATTATGTGCGTGTTTACGGCTGCCCTGCCCGAAAGCGCGCGCGCCTTGTCGCCGAGCGCCTTTATGCCGAGCACGGTTTCGCCGTTTTCTTCGTATTCTTCCACGGCAACGCAGGTGGCTTCACACAAAACCACTCCGCAGCCGGGCATATAAATTTTAGTCGAGCCTGAGCCGAAATCGACGGCTATCTTTTTCATCAGTTTTTTATTACCTCTTCTAATAGCTTTTTGGTGAGCGCGACGGGAAGCCCCACCACGTTTGTATAGCTGCCGTAGTAAACGCTTACTACCCCGCCGTCCTGTATTCCGTAGCTACCCGCCTTGTCCATGGGCGAACCGCCGCTAACGTAATCTTTAATGAATTCGTCCGTTAAAACGTTGAACTTTACTTCGGTTTTGTCGTATTCGGTCAATTTTTTGTTCTTGTACCTAACGCACACGCCCGTTATAACGTAGTGCGTTTTGCCCGAAAGCATTTTTAAGGTTTTAACCGCGTCATCTTCGCTTTTCGGTTTGCCCAAAATTTCTTTTCCGTAAACGACTATCGTGTCGCACGCGATTATCACCTTTTCGGGATTTTTCGCAAACACCTCGTCGCACTTACTTTCCGCAAGCGAGCAAGCCATGTCCTCGGGGAACAGCGAAAGATTTACTCTTTCCTCCGCGAAAGCGGGTATAACCTCGAACTCTTCGAGAATTTGCGCTAAAAGCTCTTTTCGGCGCGGCGACGCGCTGGCAAGCACATATTTCATTTTGTATATCCTTAAAATTTCAGGCAAAAGCTTCTTCGGCAAGCCTCAGAATGACAGTAGTCTAGTCATGTTGAACGAAGTGAAACATCTCTCCACACTTTGTCATGTTGAACGAAGTGAAACATCTCTCCGACCGAACGCAAAATAATAATTGCCGCCCTGCGCGGACGGCAACGTTATTTTATAAAAGTTCGAGATTTTTGTGGAAGGCTTTTCTGAACTCGGTTGCCGCCGTCATTGCGTTGCGAATTTCCAAAGTTGCGTCGCCGTCTATTTCGGTTTTCATAATTACCGAATCGCCCAGAATGTCGCAATTAATGCTCTTAATCGTGCCCGAGTTTGCCCTGTCAAGGCTTTCGGCTATGCGCAGCATTACGCCGAGCTTTTTAACGATTTCCAAATCGTCTTCCGAAACGATATCCTTATAGCGCGCCCAGTCGTACATGTTTATGTCCTCTTTTTTGTGGCAGCACGCCGTAAAAGCGGCAAGAACTATGTCGCGGTGGGTTACGCCGTAAAGCGTGGAATTCAAAATCATATACCAGCTGTGACGCTGGTGGTTGTAATATTTTATGCGCATGCCGCAGTCGTGAAGCATGGCCGCAACCTTTAAAACTTTAAGATATTGGCGGGGGAATTTGTGCAACACGCGGAGCTGCTTAAACAGCTGTATGCTTAAATTCACAACGTGTTCAACGTGCTTTTCGTCGCAGTCGTAATATTTTACAAGGGTTGTCAGCGAATAATTCAAAACGTCGGCAATGGGCTTTTCGAGCGTCATGGGAAGCGCCTGATTAAACATCAGTCCTTCCCTTAGCCCCGCGCCCGAGAATGTAAAGCCGTCTAAATTGAGATAGCTTACAAATGATTTCACAACCGCAAGCGCGGCGGGCAAAATGTCGGCGCGTTCGGCGGACAAGCCCTTTATCTTCTTCTTTTTATCCAAATCGAGCACCTTCAACATGTCGTAAATGGGTAAAAATTCGTCCGTACTCATCTTGTAGTTGTGCACGGTATCCAAGGGATATTTGTGCACCATTTTCGAAATTTTGAACAAGTTTCTGAACGAACCGCCAACGCCAATCATCTGCACGTCGGGGTCTACTTCTTTAAGCCATTCAACCTGCTTTAACTGTTCGGTAAAGAACTCTTCTATCTTTGCCGCCTGCTGTTCGGGCTTTAAGCCGTCCTCCGAAAAAAGTCCCGTAAGCGTAACCGCGCCGAAGGGCAGCGTTACGTAATTTAGCATGTTTCTGCGGTTGTAATAAACGATTTTCGTCGAACCGCCGCCTATTTCAAGCACTATGCCCTTGGGCACGTCCATGGTGTTTATTACGCCGCGGTAAACCAGAACCGCCTCTTCCTCTGCGGAGAGCACGCGTATTTTAATGCCGCAATTCGCCTGAATTTCATCTAAAAAGCTGCGCTGGTTTTTCGCGCGGCGAACCGCCTCGGTTGCAACGGCGATTATGCGGGTCACTCCCGCAGAATCGCACAGCTTGCGGAACATCTTTAAAGTTTTAATCGTTTCGGCTACGCGGGCGGGTTTTAAAAAACCGTCGCGCTCCATATCCTGACCTAAGCGAACGCTTTCTTTAAGCTCGTCCACCACCATAAAATAGCCGTCGGCAAACAAGTTTACGATTACAAGCCTTGCCGAATTCGAGCCCAAATCTATAATGCCAAGCTTTTCCAATTTTTTACCTCTGACGCGGCGAACTAAACTTCATTTTTTTACGCCGCTTTGCAAACGCCAAATTTTTCAGCTTAGCCCATATTATAACATAATGTTCGTTATTTGTATAGATTTTTTAAAAACTTTTGTGCACATTGCACATAAAAATTTTTAATTTTCGTTTTTTGAAAATTTTTTTCATAGTTCGCTTATGCGGCGTTTTTTAAGCGGACAAACAAAATCGGGCGCAATTTCCTTTAAGGGAACAAGCACGAAATCGCGCTTGAAATATTCGCGGTGCGGAACGGTTAAATTTTCGTCGTTTATGATTTTGTCACCGAAGAAAATTATGTCTATATCCAGCGTTCTGTCGTCCCAGCGAACCGCGCGCACCCTGCCGCACTCCGCCTCTATGCGGTTAATTTCTAAAAGCAGCCTTTGCGGATTTAAAAAGGTCTTTATTTTAACCGCGCAGTTTAAAAATTCGTTTTGCGCAACGCCGCCGTAAGGCTCGGTTTTTATATAAGAAGAAACCTTTTCCACGCGTATCCCGCGGGTTTTTTCAAGCTTTTTCACCGCCGTATCCAAAAAATTCTTTTTATCGCCCACGCTTGAACCGAGCGACAAAAAGCACGTCGTCCACTCCGCGCTCATGCTTACGCCCACGTTTTCAAAAGGGTGCTTTACGGGCGCTTCGGGCTTATAAACGGTCACGTCCGCCCGCTCAACGGCAAAGCTTTCCAAAATTTTATAAGCCGCCTCGTACGCAAGTTTTTCAATCAAATCAAAGGTGTTGCCCTTTGCAAGCCCGGCAACCGCGTTGCATACCGCCGAATAATTTACCGTGTTTTCCAGCTCGTCCGTCTGCGCGGCAAGGGTTAAATCCTTATACAGGTCGCAGTCGAATATAAACTTTTGCGGGGTGGTCTTTTCGTAACCGTGCACGCCGTGACATGCGGAAACGGTTAAACCGCGTATTAAAATTTTGTCCATATTTTCCTCGTGTTTCGCGCGTCGGGGCGGGAATATGCCTCAGTTTCCGTAAAATTCCCTTATCGCCAGCGCGTTTTCCTTTACGTCGTGCACCCGCACGAACAGCACGCCCTTTTGCGCGGCAAGGCGGGTTGACGCCACCGTTTGCGCAAGCCTTTCCGCGGGGTCGCCGCCGAACATAGACTTGCGGCTCGTGCCCAAAAGCAAAGGATATCCCAAAGCGGAAAGCTTTTCATAACCGTTTAACAGCTCGAAATTCTGCTCCTTGTTCTTTGCAAAGCCGATGCCGCCGTCCAGAATAATTTTATTTTTATCTACGCCCGCGTTCAACGCCGTTTGCGCGCTTTTTTGCAGAAATTCTTCAATCGGCTGCCATATATCCCCCGACAAAGCGCATTTCGCATTGTGCATAATACACGCGGAAGCGTTGTGCTTTGCAACTACTTGCGCCATATCCCCGTCGTGCGTCAAGCCCCAAACGTCGTTTATCATGTCAGCGCCCAGCTCCAAAGCGGCGGACGCGCTCTTTGAAAAATACGTGTCCAAAGAAACGGGAATATCAAAGCGCTCCTTTATCATTTTCAAAGGCTTTTCAAAGCGCAGAATTTCCTCGTCGGCGGTTACCTCGGTATACCCCGGACGGGTGGACTGCGCGCCCAAATCGATTACCGCCGCGCCGTCCCCAATCGCCCTTTCAACGGCAAACAAAACGTTGTCCGCACTCTTGCGGCTCGCCGCCCAAAAGCTGTCTGGCGTCAGGTTTATTATTGCCATCACAAAGGTGTAATTTTCAAATTTTTTATTGCCGATTATCATTTTATTGCCGCCAAAACCTCGATTTTAAGCTCCTTGGGGAAGCTGCCCTTCGTGCAGTAAGTAACCGTTTTGCTGCCCGCCTTTTTTATGCCGCGGCAGGTCATGCAGGTGTGCTCCGCCTCGCAGATTACAAAAACGCCTTCGGGCTGTAACCGGAGCATAATTTCTTCGGCGATTTGCGAAGTTAAACGTTCCTGCAATTGCAGCCGCTTCGAAAAAATTTCAACCGTTCTTGCAAGCTTCGAAAGCCCCGCCACCTTGCCGTTAGGGATATACGCCACGTGCACCTTGCCGAAAAAGGGCATTAAATGGTGCTCGCATGTGGACGAAAAGCTTATGTCCTTTTCAATCACCACGTCGCCGCCCTCCGCGGTGAACGTGCGCGAAAGCTCTTCCTTCGCGTTTTTGCCCTCGCCCGACAACAGCTCGGCATAAGCGTCGGCAACGCGGCGCGGGGTGTCCTTTAACCCCTCGCGCGAAACGTCCTCGCCAAGCGCCTTTAAAAGCTCTTCCACCGCCTTTATTACTCTTTCTCTATCCATCGTTTTGCCTCCGAAAGTATCGTGAACGAACCGCAGACTACCACGCTTTTAAAATCTGCCGTTTCTTTGATTGCTGCGGGAATATCCTCCGCCGAAACCGCGTTTTTAAAGTGTTTTTTGCACGCGGCGACAATTTTTTCCAAATCCATTCCCCGGGAGTTTTGCGGGTGAACGGCAATTATCTTTTCCGCGCTGCCCGCAAGCGCCTTAACGCCCTCGTCAACGTCCTTATCCGAAAGACAGCCGAAAACTATTGCCGTAACCACGGGCGCAAATCTCTGTTTAACAAGAGTTGCCAGCTCGCCCAAGGCGGGCGGATTGTGCGCGCCGTCCAAAAGATAAATTTTGCCGTTCGTCCTTATAACTTCGGCGCGGGCGGGCAGCTTTGCCGCTTTAACCCCCGCATATATCGCGCCGTCGTCTATTTTCAGCAGCCGCGCCGCCTCTATCGCGCAAGCCGCGTTATAGGGCTGAAATACCCCCGCCATCTGTGCGCAAAAAGCGCAACCGCCGTACATAAAGATTTGCCTGTTTAAGTTGCTTTCTATAATTTCCACGGGTTTATCGGCAAAAATTACGCCTTTACCCCCGAAATATGCCTTGGTTTCGTCCGTTTGAAGCGCGCTTACCACCGCGGGGCAATCCCTTATTATTCCCGCTTTTTGGGCGCAGATTTCTTCAATCGTTTTTCCCAGATACGCGGTGTGTTCAAGCCCTATCGAGGTAATTACGGCAAGCTCCTTTTTTAAAATTGCGTTCGTCGCGTCGTTAAGCCCGCCCATGCCGCACTCGATTACGGCGTATTCAACGCCCGCGTTTTTAAAGGCGAGGATTGCGCCCGCGGTTTCCGCCTCGAAGCCCGTCGCGCCGAATTGTTCGGCGGGGGCGATTACCTCTTTAAAAGCTTTTTCAAGCTCCTCTTCCGCTATCGGCACGCCGTTAATGCGGAATTGCTCAAAGTAATCATACACGGCGGGCGACTGAAACGTGCCCACGGTTTTGCCCGCGGCAATTAAAATTCGCGTTAAGTATTCGGTTACCGAACCCTTGCCGTTTGTGCCCGCAACGTGGATAATTTTTAAGTCTTTATCGGGATTATCCAACGCGTTTAAAATGGCGCGGGTGCGTTCCGTGCCCGTTTTTATACCCTTTTTATAAAGCTGCGCAACCGCGTTTATCGCATTCATAACCGCCCCGAAAATCCGAAATTTCCACTTATACATTATAACACGGCAAAGGCTGTTTTTCAAGAATATTGTAAAGATTTTTGAGAATACTTATTTTATGGCACTCATACTTATCCGCACGGCGGTTATTTTTATTACGCTTTTACTTATTATGCGATTAATGGGCAAAAGTCAGGTGGGCGAAATGCAACCCTTCGAGTTCGTAATTTCGCTGCTCATTGCCGAGCTTGCGTGCATACCCATGGCCGACACCTCCATTCCGCTCTTATACGGCGTTATCGCAATTGTCACAATTTTTATTCTGCACGAAATCATGTGGCTTTTAAGCCTTTGGTTTAAACCCGCAAAAACGGTGATAAGCGGCAAGCCCTCGGTCGTCATCAACAAAAACGGCATCGACGAATTTCAGTTAAAAAAGAACAACCTTGACGTAAGCGACCTTGTCGAAAGCATGCGCGTTGCGGGGTATTTCAACTTAGACGACGTTTATTACGGCTTATTCGAATCGAACGGCTCGTTTTCGGCTTTACCCAAAGAAGAAATCACCTCTACCTCGCTTCCCCTTATGCTTATTGACCGCGGCAAGCCCGACGCGCAAAACCTTGAAAGGTGCGGCTTCGACAAAGAAAAAATAAACGCGTTTTTAAAGGAACAGAACGCTAAAATGAAGGAAGTTGTGGCAATGACGATAAACGGCGAAGGGCGCGTATATTTTCAAAAGCGGGGCGAAAAATATAAAATTTTAAGCGCGGAGGTAAAAGGGCAATGGTAAAGGCAATTTGCTATACGCTGGCGGCAATCCTCTTGTGCGCGGGGCTGTTCATATTTTCGGAATGGTATCTGGGGAACCAGTTTAACGAATTTTCGGTTGCGCTCGAAACCCTTTACGCAAAAATAGAGGACGAAACCGCCACGCGCGACGACGGTTACGCCGTGCGCGCCGTTTGGGAGGACAAAAAGAGCAAGCTGCACATGCTCGTGCCGCACAACGACATATCCTACATCGATTATTGGCTTAACGAGGCGTGCTCTTTGATTTACACTAAAAATTACGATTTGGCTTTGGGCAACGTCGAGGTTTTAAAACAGATTGCAAAAAATCTGCCCGACGCCTACCGCCTTAAATGGGAAAACATTTTATAAAATACGCGCCGCGCGGAAAATCCGCGCGGCGCTTAAAATTTTTATTCGTATTCGTCGTAGCTGCGCCTGTTGCCGTCGGAAGGGCAATTGGGCGGCGGACAAGGCGGGCACGGAAAGAAATCCGTAGGACAGCAATTTGGCGGCGGGCAGCCTTTCGGCGGCTTTGGCGGCTTGGGGGGCGGCGGCAATTCTTCCTTGCCGTACTTCACAAGCACGGCGTCGCGCCCTATTTTGACAATAGAGCTTATGGGCAGAAAAATTTCCTGCTTTGAAAATTTAAACCCGCGGCAGCCCGTCACCGTAAAGCCCAAAACCTTGTTTTCGGGAAAGGAAAAGCTTAAATTGCACACCTTGCCGAGGTGCGCTCCGTCAATTAAATTTATTACGTCCTTTTGTTTTAAGTCGATAAAGGTTACTTCCATATTCTATATAATATATGCGGCGGGCAATTTAAAATTGCCCGCCGCGAAACTTTATCGATTTATTGCGCGTTTATTAAATTAACCAGCAAGCGCAAGCGCCGCGCCTTCTACTCCGCCCTTAATCATCTCAACAAGATGCATAAAGTAATCTGCAAGAGCCGAAAGCGGATTGTTGATGTAAAGCGCGCCGACTATTGCGCTGGGCTCGCCCGTTTCCGCGTGCGACATCCAGTTTAAATAAATTTCGCCGTACGTATCGGGATTTGCCTGCACCCAATAGATAATTTGAAGCGCGAGCATGCCCAAAAGTATGCCGAAAGCCGCCAAAAGCACCGCGCCGAGAACACGGTTGATTATTTTCATTACGAGAACGTCCGCCTCGGCAACCTTTCTTATTATTTTTACGATTAAAATTCTTATGAGCGTAAAAAGCACAAACAGAACAATGTAATAAATTACGGTTACCGCAATACTCCAGCCGCCGATTGCTTCCGCAAGCTTTGTAAGCAAGTCATTCACGAAAGGTATGCCTAAAATCATGCTGCCGAATATGTAGCACAGCACAACCGAAATTATTATACCGAATATACCGCCGGTAAGGAACTTTAAGCCCTTGCCGAACCCAACGAGCGCGCCGATTGCCGCGAACACGACTAAAATTGCAAGCGCAATCCAATCTACCATCAACATATTTTACGCCCTCCTTAACAATTTATAAAATATGGTTTGTTATATTATAACCGAAAAAAAGCCAAAAGTAAACATATTAAGGCAAAATTTTGTAATTATTTTTTGCGCGCGCCCGCGCACAGGCTTATTCGTTTGCCTTTAAGCTCTCGTTCATGTCTATGCCTACAATCTTGCGGCGCAGAACCATTGTCACCAAAAAAGTGAAAAACAGCACGATTACGGGTGCAATAAGCCACCAAAACCAGGTTACGCCGCCTATTGACCCCATCGCCATCACGCTGAAAATGAGCCACATAACGAGCAGCGACAAAGGGTAACCTACGATTATTCCCACAGCCGTGTCTATGTAAATTTCGCGGTAGATATAGCCCGCGATTTCTCTTCCGTGGTAACCCAGCACCTGCAGCGTGGCAAGCTCCTTGTTCCGCTCGCTTATGTTTATGTTCGTCAGCGTGTAAACTACGACCATCGTCAAAAGCCCCGCAAACACTACGACCACGAGCGAGATTGCCAAAACCGTGGCGGAATCAATCCCGCCGAAAAGGCACAAATCCAAAAGCCCCAGCCCCGCAAGCACAAGCGCCATCGAAACGCCGACAGCGATTACCGTCATAAAAAACCTGCTTTTATACCTTAAAACGTTGCGCATTGTGGACTTGTATTTAAACGAAAGAGCGTTCCAGATAAAAGGAATTCTTTCCAAAAAAACCTTTTTGCCCGCCTTGGGGGGCTTGGGGCGCAACAGATTTGCGGGCTTTTCGCGCGTTAAGCGCAGCCCCGCGATAAGCGTTGAAACAAGCGTTGCCGCCACGATTGTAAAAAAGGTTATCAAAAAGAAGCCGAGCGCAACGTGCGAGGATATGGGCGGCATTGCAAAGCTGAAATTAAACGCGCCGCATAAAAGATAGGCCAGCCCCAGCCCGACGAAGTACGCCCCCGCGCCGCCTATGCCCGTGCCGAGCATGGCGAACAAAATATACTTAAAAATGATTTTGGGCGCCGAATATCCCAGGGTTTTAAGGCACGCTATCTGCCCGCGCTCCTCTTCCAAAAGCCTCGTCATTGTCGAAAGCACCACAAGCGCGGTTACGAAAATGAACGCAACCATTAAAACTATGCCTATGCCCTTTACCTTTTGTCCGTAAGAATGAAGCGAGCAAAAGCTGTAATTTTCGTTTAACGTAATAAATCTGTAAGTTTCGTTTTCTCCGCCGTCCGCCTCTTCCGCAGTTTCGGGCTCGAGGGCGGCAAGCGCCGTTAAAACGCTTTGCTTTTCCTCCACGATATATTTATCGTAACGTCTGTCAAAGGCGTTAAAAGTCTTGCGGTTGGGAAGCGCCACGTATAAATCGCCGGGGGATATTACGGGGTCTGACGGCAAAAACGACATAATATCCTTGTATGTGGGGATAACGTCCTTCGAAACGTAAAGGATATTTTCAAGCGTGATTAAATTGTTTACGTCGGTGATATTGTCGGGGATTTTTGTGTCCTCGGGGTTTTTATAACTCGGCTCGCCGTCGCGCGCAAAGGTCAAAGGGCTTTGAACCACTCCGCTTACTTTAAGCGTAACCGTTTTCAGCCGCGCAAGCATAGTTTCCATTGCCGAAGTTATTTCCGTCCCGCCCTGCTCGGCAAGCTGCTTTAAAATGTCGGCGAAATCGAGCGTTACCTCCGCGCCCGTTTCCACCCCGACTATCTTGTTGTCGGAAGCCTCCGAATAAATTTCCGTTTTGTCGGCGGGGGCTGCGCCGTGCGTTAAATCGGGGATATTAACCGTCCAATCGTTAAAATCTATAAAATAAAGCCTTGTTAAGCGCGAAACCCCGCCGATTTTCACGTTCACATCAAAGGACATGCCCGCGTTTACGTTGTTTGCCCCGTACATATCCTTTACTTTTGCGATTTGCCCGTCGGAAAAGCCGTCTTCCGAGGCGCATTTAATTATAAAATCGCTCACGTTTTTTTCGGCGTAATGGTCGGATAAAGAAAAGTTTATTTTATCCGTCGCAGAGCCTATGCCCGAAATAAAACCGACCGAAACCAACACCATGAAAATAATCGAAAGAAAACGCGTTACGTGTTTTTTAAAGGTGCGGAGAAGAGTTTTTAAATAAGTTTTCATTACCACTCAATCTCCTCGATTGGCGTGGGGTGCTGTTTTATTACTATTTTTTCAACCTCGCCGCTCTTTATATAAATCACTTTGTCCGCCATGTCCTTCAGCGCGGAGTTGTGGGTAACGATTATTACCAAACGGTTGCGCTTTTTGCAAACGTCGTGCAAAAGCTTTAAAATCTTTTTGCCCGTGTTATAATCGAGCGCGCCCGTAGGCTCGTCGCAAAGTAAAAGCTTGGGGTTTTTCGCAATTGCCCTTGCAATCGAAACGCGCTGCTGTTCGCCGCCCGAAAGCTGCGCGGGGAAGTTGTTCAACCTTTCTTCCAGCCCCACTTCCTTTAACACCTCGGCGGGGTCTAAGTGGTCTTTGCAAATTTCCACGGCTATTTCCACGTTTTCAAGCGCGGTTAAGTTGGGCATAAGGTTATAAAACTGAAACACAAAGCCCACGTCGTTGCGGCGATAATCGGTAAGCCCCTTTTTGTCTAAGGCGGTTACGTCTTTGCCGTCCAAAATTATGCTGCCCTCCGTTGCCGAGTCCATGCCGCCCAACAAATTCAAAAGGGTGGTTTTGCCCGCGCCCGAGCTGCCCAAAATCACGACGAACTCGCCGTCGTGCAAATCGAAGGTCACTCCCTTTAAAGCCTTAACCGAAAGCGAACCGCTTTTATATTCCTTGCCCACGCCGCTCAGCGTGAGGAACTTTGAATTTTCGGTTTTTTGCGTGTTAAGTTGTGCGGTCGGCTTTTTCAAGGTAGTATTCTCCTTATACTTTTATTGCAATATTATAAAAAGATAAAGTGTAAAAAAAATAGCCGTTGTGTGAAAACGGCGTAAAAACGCCAAACAAAAGTTGACTTTTAAATAAAGTTAAATTAAAATTGAATTGCCGTGCTGATGTGGCGGAATTGGCAGACGCGCAGGACTTAGAATCCTGTGGATAACCGTGCAGGTTCAAGTCCTGTCATCAGCACCAAAAATAACGTAAGTTGAACTAAGTTCCGCTTACGTTATTTTTTACATTGTTATATTATATTTTCCGATTTTTATAAAGACTTGCCCAGATTATAAGCTTGTTCCCGATAGTCCGTTGCCTGCAAGTCGTCCACAGTTCCGCAATTCAACCCCACAACGGTTCCCGCAATTTCCCAACCCAAATAATTCGTCATTCCCTTAAAGGTCTGCAACGCGCCCAAAGCCGACTCTTCGGTGTCGTCCGCCATAGTGAGCAACATCGCCGCCCGCACTTTTCTATGCGTCATATGCAGTCCCGCGTCGTTTGCATAAAACCTGCTTATAACTGCCGCTATCTGCGGGGTTAACATGTAATAATAAATTGGTGAAACAAATGCAATCACGTCCGCCGTAACAAGATGCCTGTTAAGCTCTTCTTCCATTCCGTCGTTAAATATGCACCCCTTGCTTGTGTTGTGGCAGGTTTCGCACGCAATACAGGGATGTATTTGCTTCTGCGCCGCGTCAAAGCGCACAACGGTATGCCCCGCCTCCGTTGCACCCTGAATAAACTTTTCGGCAAGACAAGCCGAAGTCCCGTTTTTATGCGGACTACCCGTTATAACCAAAACTTTCATAATTTCTTCCTTTTACTTATTTCAATAATCGGATTGTTATCGACCGATTATTTTATGATATAAAATTATATCATTAACCAATGCCGTTTTCAAGAGTATAATAAAGTCAAAATTTAATTTAGCACTTAGAAAAAAGTTACATTCACATAATTTTGTCAGATTTTTTTATGACAATTTAAAAGTTTTCTTTGACATTTACAAGCGATTTGTGGTAAAATTTTCACGTATAATTCACATACTGAAAAAGGAACATTTTTTAATGGGTAAGATAATAGCCCTCACGGGCGCAACCGGCGCGATGGGCGGCGAGGTTTTAAAAAGCCTCCTCGAATCCGACGGAAATTATATAATAAGATGCATACTCTTTGACAAGGAAAAGGCTATCCCCTCCTTCGTCAAAAAAACCATAAAAAAATACAAGGACCGCGTTTTTACTTTCAAGGGCGACTTAGGGCACTACGACGACTGCGTAAAGCTTGTAAACGGCGCGGATTACGTTATTAACTGCGCTTCTTTAATCCCCCCCAAGTCCGACCACGACCCCGACGGAACTTATAAAAGCAACTTTTTGGGCACGAAAAACTTAGTTGACGCCATATTGGCGGGCGGCGCTAAAAATGAACCTGCTTACGTGCACATTGCCACGGTTGCAATGTACGGGCACCGCGCTTATCCGCATATTTGGGGGCGGGTTGGCGACCCTATGATTTCGAGCGATTACGACGTTTATTCGATGTATAAGCTCAAAGCCGAAAAATACGTTTTGGAAAGCGGGCTTAAACGCTTTGTGTCTTTAAGACAAACGGCGGTTTTGCACAAGTACATGTTCGCCAACAACATGAAGGACGGGCTTATGTTCCACACCTCGTGGAACTGCGCGCTGGAATGGGCAACCGACGTTGACAGCGGAATTTTGTGCCGCCACCTTGTCGAGCGCGACGAAAAGGGCGAGCTTAACGGTTTTTGGAACGAAATTTACAACATCGGCGGCGGCGAGTGCTGCCGCGTTACGGGCTTTGAAACGATTGACGCGGGCTTCCGCCTCATGGGCAAGAGCGCAAAGAAATTTTTTAAGCCCAACTGGAACATTGCGCGCAACTTCCACGGCGTTTGGTTTTACGACAGCGACGTTTTAAACGACAAATTAAACTTCCGCACCGAAAGCTTTAACGGTTATTGGAAGCGCATGTCCAAAAAGTACGCCTATTTTAAGCTCGGCGCAATTTTGCCCTCTTCCTTCCTGTCCGCATGCGCGATAAAAAGGCTGTTTAAAAACACAAACTCGCCCAAATATTGGTTAAAGCACGACAAAGAAGGCAGAATTAAAGCGTTTTTCGGCGGCAGGGAAGCTTATAACAAAATCCCTTTAAAGTGGAACGATTACAACCTTTTATGCGAAGGAAAAACTGAAAACGGCGAAAAAATCGATTACGAGGCGCTTAAAAAGAAAGAAAACGCAAAGCCGCTTTTGTTAGACCACGGCTACGACGAAAGCAAGCCGTTAAATTGTTTAACGCTTGCGGACTTACAGCAAGCGGCGGCTTTCCGCGGCGGAAAGTGCCTTAATAAAATTTACGAAGCGGGAAACCTTTACGAAAAGGTCATGTGGAAGTGCCGCGAGGGGCACGAATTTGCCCTTAACCCTTACACCGTGTTAAAGGGCGGCTATTGGTGCCCGCATTGCTGCGAACCTAAGCCCTGGAAGTACGGCGCTGTTGCCGACATCCCCTTTTACGGTCAGGTTTATTTCGACAGTCACGACAAGTCGGAAATCTACGACAGCTATCCGCTTTCCGAACACGAGGAAGATTTTATAAAGAAATGAAAATAATTTTATACGTATTTTCGGGCACGGGAAACACGCTTGCAGTTGCAAACCTTTATAAAAAATTTTTGGAAAACAATCCCGTAAACGAACAGGAAGAAAAATTAATTAAAAACACCGAAGAGCAGATTGCCCAAGCCGAAACGCAGGGCGGGGAATACAATTTGGGCACTAAGGTAGACATTTACCGCGTTTCCGAAAAAAGCGGAAAGCTGCCCATGCCCGACGGTTACGACATTGTGGGCGTGGGGTATCCCATTCACGCATTTTGCGCGCCCGAGCCTATCGTTAAGCTTTGCAAAAGGCTGCCCGCGCTTAAAAACGGCGAAAGAAAACGCGCGTTCATATTTAAGTCGTCGGGCGAGGGCTTGCACGTAAACGACTGCTCCTCGCAGAAGTGCATTAAAATTTTAACCAAAAAAGGCTACGACGTGCAAATGGAACGGCACTTTGTTATGCCGTATAACATGATTTACCGCCACCGCGACGAAATGGCTAAGCATATGTGGATTTACACGCACGCCTTAGTGGATTTAAACTGCCGCGAGCTGATTGCGGGAAAGCGCGAAAAGGTTAAAAAACCGTTTATCGAAACTATGTGGTTTGCGCCCATAGGCTGGATTGAACAAAAATTTGCGCACGTTCACGGCACCGCCTTTAAGGTGGACAAGAAAAAGTGCGTAAACTGCGGATTGTGCGCAAAAATATGCCCCGAAAACAACATAACGCTTGAAGACGGAAAATACAAATTCGGGCACAAGTGCGTGCTTTGCATGGGCTGCGCGTTCAACTGCCCCAAGGATGCGGTTAAAGTCGGCGTGTTCAAATTCTGGAAGGTAAACGGAAGCTACCGCCTTAACGAGCTTGTTAAAAACGAAGAGCTGCCCTTCCCCTACGTTCAAAAACACGCCAAGGGAATTTACAGGCTTTATAAAAAGTATTATAAAGAGAGCGACAAGCGGCTTAAAGAAGCGGGCATTGACGTGAACGATTATATTTTAAACTGAAATTTCCGCGGGTAAACGGTTTGCCCGCGGTTTTTTGTTGTAATGAATTTTTGCGTTGACAGAAGTATATAATTTTAATATAATTAAGTTCAAAATGAAAGTTAAAGATTTTTTTAAAAAATTCGGTATCGGCGCGGTTATAGGCGCGGCGATGATTATTCCCGGAGTAAGCGGCGGCACAATCGCCGTTTTATGCAATATTTACGACAAGCTTATAAACGCAATAAGCGATTTGCGCAAGGACTTTAAAAACAGTTTTTTCTTTTTGCTGCCCATTGCTTTGGGCGCAATTTGCGCGCTTGCGGCTATTTTTTACCCCTTAAAACTGCTTTTCGAGGTAGCCCCCTTCCCCACGGTTATGCTGTTTTTCGGGCTTATGCTGGGCGGCGTGCCCAAGCTTTTTAAGGACGGATTAAAAAACGGCTTTAAAAAAATTAATATAATTTCCGTGTTAATTCCGCTTGCGGCGGTTGTGGGAATTTGCTTTATTCCCGCGCTCGGAGAAGCAGATTTAAGCGAAACTATGCCCGTTTGGGGGTATTTTGTGCTGATTTTGGTGGGCGCGGTTGCCTCGTGCGCGCTGGTTGTGCCCGGCGTAAGCGGCTCTATGCTGTTAATGATTTTCGGTTATTACACGCCGATTTTGAATACTGTAACCGCACTTACAACAAATTTCGGGCACTCGGTTTTGGTTTTGGCGCTGGTTGCGGCGGGAATTTTAATAGGTTTTTTCAGCATTGCCAAACTTATGAAGCTGTTCATGAAAAGGTTTCCGCGCGGTACGTTTTGGGCGATTTTCGGGTTTGTAATAGGCTCTTTGCCCGCTATTTTGTTGACTTATGACGGAAATTTCCCCGATTTTACGCTTTCCTCTTTAAACGCCGTGCACATATCGGTGGGGGTGATTTTGGCGGTTGCGGGCGCGATTGCAAGCTTTGCCTTAACCGCCGTTTTAGAGGCAAAAATGAAAAAACATATGGAAAAATCCGTACAAATTATGGAAAATCCGGCACAGCCGTCTGAAAAAATTAACGAAAATTGAGCAATTTTTAATAAAAAAACGCCCGCCGCGGAAAATTCCGCGGCGGGTATTTTTATCGTATTTTTCAGTTGTTTTCGTCGCCGTCAACCAAGCTGTTATACGACGCGTTGAGCACGGGGGACATATTTTTATATTCCTTTACGCCCGTACCTGCGGGAATGAGCTTGCCGATGATTACGTTCTCTTTAAGACCGATAAGCGGGTCTACCTTGTTTTTGATTGCCGCGTCGGTAAGCACCCTTGCCGTTTCCTGGAAGGACGCTGCCGAAAGGAAGCTGTCCGTTGAGAGCGCCGCCTTGGTTATGCCGAGGAGCACGCGCTTTTGCAATGCGGGAGTGCCGCCGTTTTCGATTGCCTTGCGGTTTTCTTCGTCTACGGTGAACATATCCACAGTTTCGCCGGGGAGCAAATCGGTGGAGCCTGCGCTTTCGATTTTAACCTTGCGGAGCATCTGGCGGACGATAATTTCAACGTGCTTGTCGTTGATGTCAACGCCCTGCGAACGGTAAACGGACTGAACCTGTTCGAGGATATAGTCCTGAACGCCCTTTACGCCCGAAATTCTTAAAATGTCCTGAGGATAAACGGAGCCTGCGTTTAACACGGTGCCCGGTTCTACCTTGTCGCCGTCTTTAACCAAAAGCTCGGCGTTGAAGGGCAGCGAATATTCCTTTTTGTTTTCGCCCGTGTACGGGTCGCGGATAATTACGTGCTTTAAGTTGTCTTTATCGTCAACCGAAACAACGCCCGAAACCTCGCAAAGGGTTGAGCAGCCCTTGGGTTTGCGAGCTTCGAAAAGCTCTTCTACGCGGGGAAGACCTTGGGTAATGTCGCCCGTTGCCGCAATACCGCCCGTATGGAAGGTACGCATGGTGAGCTGGGTGCCCGGTTCGCCTATGGACTGGGCTGCGATTACGCCGACCGCTTCGCCCGGCTGAACGGGGGTGTTGGTTGCCATGTTTTTGCCGTAGCACTTTGCGCACACGCCGAAACGCGAGTTGCAGGTGAATACCGAACGGATTGAAACCTGTTCGATGCCCGCTTCGACGATTTTCTTTGCGAGCGCGTCGGTTACGAAGCCGTTTTGTTCTACGATTACGTTGCCGTCTTTATCCTTTACGTCCTCGGCGACGAATCTGCCCTGAATTCTGTCTTCAAGTCCTTCGATAGTTTCGCCGTTGGGGCCGATTATTGCCTTGACTACCATGCCGCGGGGCTTTTTGCTGCCCGCCATGCAGTCCTCTTCCCTTACGATAACGTCCTGCGAGACGTCGACAAGCCTACGGGTTAAGTAGCCCGAGTCCGCCGTTTTTAACGCGGTGTCGGCAAGACCTTTACGTCCGCCGTGCGAGGAAATGAAGTATTCCAAAACCGAAAGTCCTTGACGGAAGCACGATTTAACGGGAACTTCTATCTTTTTACCCTGAGGGTTTACCATCAGTCCGCGCATGCCCGAAAGCTGCTTCATCTGGTCGATTGAACCGCGGGCGCCCGAGTCAGCCATCATCCAGATGGGGTTGAACTTGTCGAGCGATTTTTTGAGCGCGTCGGTAACTTCGTCCGTCGCCTTATCCCATGCGTCGATTACCGCGTTGTAGCGCTCTTCTTCACGGAGAAGTCCGCGCTGGTATTTCTTTTCGATTTTGATAACCTGAGCTTCGGTTTCGGCAACGATTTGCTTTTTAGCTTCGGGAATGTGCATATCGAATACGGAGGTTGTAACCGCGCCGATAGTCGAATATTTATAGCCGAGCGCTTTGATTTTGTCGAGCACGTCGGCGGCTCTCGGAGCGCCGCCCGTTTTAAAGCAGCGTTCTACGATTTTGCCGAGCTGTTTTTTGCCGACGGCAACCGATTTGCCGAGGAATTCGTAAGAAATTTCGTACTTTAAGTAGTCCTCTTTGTTTACGCGGCTTACAAAGCCCAAATCCTGCGGCATGTTGGAGTTGAAGATAATTCTGCCGACGGTGGTTTTAACTCTGCCTTCTACCGTTTCGCCGTAATAAGGGGAGTTTTTGTCCTCTATCGTGAGCTTTCTTCTTACGTAAATTTCGTCCTGCATGTGAAGGAGCTTCATCTGGTAAGCTATCATTGCCTCGTCTTCGGAAATGTAGGCGCCCGGAACGTATTTTTCGGCTCCCTCTTCGCCTTCGGCGCACTCGTAATATCTGTCGCCCGAATAGCGGTAGAACTTGCCATCTTCGCGGCGGATAATGGTGAGGTAGTAAGCGCCCAAAACCATATCCTGCGCGGGCTGCATAACGGGTTTACCGTCGGAAAGCTTTAATATATTGTTGGAGGAGAGCATTAAAAATCTTGCTTCCGCCTGCGCCTCTATCGAAAGGGGCACGTGCACCGCCATCTGGTCGCCGTCGAAGTCGGCGTTGAACGCGGTACAAACGAGCGGGTGAATTTTAATGGCTCTGCCTTCGATTAACACGGGCTCGAAAGCCTGAATTGAAAGTCTGTGCAAGGTGGGCGCGCGGTTCAAGAGAACGGGGTGTTCCTTTATGACCTCTTCCAGAACGTCCCAAACGAAGGGCTTTGCCTTTTCGACGGTGCGTTTTGCGCTTTTAATGTTGTGGCATTGACCGCTTTCGACAAGCTTTTTCATGATGAAGGGCTTGAAAAGCTCGATTGCCATTTCTTTGGGAAGTCCGCATTGATAGAGCTTAAGCTCGGGGCCGACGACGATAACCGAACGGCCCGAATAGTCTACACGTTTACCGAGAAGGTTCTGGCGGAAGCGTCCCTGCTTGCCGCGGAGCATGCCCGAAAGGGATTTTAATTCTCTGTTGGAAGGGCCCGAAAGCGCCTTGCCGCGTCTGCCGTTGTCGATGAGCGCGTCGACCGCTTCCTGCAACATACGCTTTTCGTTTTTGACTATCATGTCGGGCGCGCCGAGTTCAATCATTCTCTTTAAGCGGTTGTTGCGGTTTATAACTCTTCTGTACAAGTCGTTTAAGTCGGAAGAAGCAAATCTGCCGCCGTCGAGCTGCACCATGGGGCGCAAATCGGGGGGAAGCACGGGAAGGACGGTTAAAATCATCCATTCGGGGCGGTTGCCGCTCTTGCGGAAGGATTCCAAAACCTCTATTCTCTTAACGGCTTTAACGCGCTTTTGCGCCGCCGTGCCCGTTTCGATAATCTTTTTTGTTTCTTCGCACTCTTTGTCGAGGTCGACAGCCATTAAAAGCTCGCGGATGGCTTCCGCGCCCATGCCGACTTTAAGCCCCGTGGTTTCGCTTGAGCCGTATTTTTCCTCGATTTCGCGGAGTTCTTTATCGTTAATGACCTGCTTGTATTCGAGCACGGGGATATTGCCGGCGTCGATTACAACGTAAGCGGCAAAGTAAATAACCTGCTCTAACGCTTTGGGCGACATGTCGAGGATAAGACCTATCCTAGAAGGCACGCCGCGGAAGTACCAGATGTGGGAGACGGGAGCGGCAAGCTCGATGTGCCCCATTCTTTCGCGCCTGACCTTTGCGCGGGTTATTTCGACGCCGCACTTTTCGCACGTTATGCCCTTATAGCGAATGCGCTTGTATTTGCCGCAATGGCATTCCCAGTCCTTCATGGGTCCGAAAATGCGCTCGCAGAAAAGTCCGTCTTTTTCGGGCTTCTGCGTTCTGTAATTTATGGTTTCGGGCTTGGTTACCTCGCCCTTGGAAAGTTCCCTGATTTTTTCGGGGGAAGCTACGCTGATTTTTATTGAATTGAAATCGTTTAATTCAAACATTATACTTTACCTCCCTTATTCCTTATCCTCGTCGCCGCCGAGAAGGTCGCCTAAATCGTCGCCGTCCTCGTCTTCGTCAAAGAGAGTGTATTTGTCGTCAAGTTCGTCGTCGTCGCCGAAGTCGTCCATGTCGTCGTCGCCGAACAGCTCTTTACCCGCAAAGTCCTCGTCCTCGTCGTTGTCGAATATAGAAATAGGTTCGTCGAGGTCGTCGTCCTCGTCTTCGTCGCGGTGCTTTGTGATATCGAATTCGACTTCGGGGATTTTGCTTTCCTGTTCCTGCGCCTCGCGCTGGCGGGCGGTGGGAATGGTTTCATCGTCGTCGTCAAGCTCGCGGATAACGAGTTCTTCGCCGCTTTCCGTGAGCACTTTTACGTCGAGCGCAAGCGACTGCAATTCTTTTAAGAGCACCTTAAACGCTTCGGGAATGCCCGGCTCGGAAATGTTGTTGCCCTTTACGATGCTTTCGTAGGTTTTTACACGGCCCACGATATCGTCCGATTTAACGGTTAAGATTTCCTGCAAAATATGCGCCGCGCCGTAAGCTTCGAGCGCCCAGACTTCCATTTCGCCGAAACGCTGTCCGCCGAACTGCGCTTTACCGCCGAGGGGCTGCTGCGTTACCAAACTGTAAGGGCCTATCGAACGCGCGTGAATTTTGTCGTCGACAAGGTGAATCAGTTTAATCATGTACTGCACGCCGACGGTTACCCTGTTTTCGAAGGGTTCGCCCGTACGTCCGTCATAAACCTGAATTTTGCCGTCTACCTTGCCTTCGGGGTTGACGATGTTGTTTTCAAGGAATAACTTTTTAATGTCCTGCTCGGTTGCGCCGTCGAATACGGGGGTTGCAATCTTCCAGCCGAGCTGCTTGCAGACAAGCCCCAAATGCACTTCGAGCACCTGTCCGATATTCATACGCGAAGGAACGCCGAGGGGGTTTAAAACGATTTGAAGGGGCGTGCCGTCCGCAAGGAAGGGCATATCCGACTGGGGAAGCACGCGGGAAATAACGCCCTTGTTGCCGTGGCGTCCCGCCATTTTGTCGCCGACCTGAATTTTACGCTTTTGCGCGATATATACGCGCACCAGCTTTGAAACGCCGGGGGAAAGCTCGTCCTTGTTTTCGCGGGTGAACACCTTTACGTCGACGACTATGCCGCCTTCGCCGTGGGGAACCTTTAAGGAGGTATCCCTTACTTCCCTTGCCTTTTCGCCGAATATTGCTCTTAAAAGCCTTTCTTCGGGTGTGAGCTCGGTTTCGCCCTTGGGGGTTACCTTGCCGACCAATATGTCGCCGGGCTGGACTTCGGCGCCGACGCGGATAATGCCGTCGGCGTCCAAATCTTTAAGCGCGTCCTCGGAAACGTTGGGAATATCGCGCGTGATTTCTTCGGCGCCGAGCTTGGTGTCGCGCGCTTCGGTTTCGTGCTCTTCGATATGAATGGAAGTGAACACGTCGTCCTGAACGAGTTTTTCGGAAATGAGAATAGCGTCCTCGTAGTTGTAGCCTTCCCACTCCATGTAGCCTATTAATATGTTTTTGCCGAGCGCAAGCTCGCCGTTGTTGGTGGCGGGACCGTCGGCGATTATTTCGCCCGCTTCAACTCTGTCGCCCGTGTTGATGAGGGGGCGCTGGTTGAGGCAGGTGCCCTGATTGGAGCGTTCGAATTTCTTTAAGGGGTATTCCGATATAAAGCCGCTGTCCTCGCGGATTTTGATTAAGTCGGAAGCAACTCCCACGGCAACGCCCGCGTTCTTTGCGCGAACCATAACGCCGCTGTCGCGCGCGATTGCGCCCTCGATACCCGTTGCGACGATTGCGCTTTCGGTCTTCATGAGGGGAACGGCTTGTCTTTGCATGTTCGAGCCCATGAGCGCGCGGTTGGTGTCGTCGTTTTCAAGGAAGGGAATAAGCGCCGTTGCAACCGAAACGAGCTGCTTGGGGCTTACGTCCATATAGTCCATTTTGTCCGCCGTGTACTGCGTAATCAAGTCGCGGTGGCGGCAGCCGATGTGGTCGTTTATAAAGTGGTTGTTTTCGTCCAAAGGCTCGTTAGCCTGAGCGACGATATATCTGTCCTCTTCGTCGGCGGTAAGATAGTCGACGTGGTCGGTTACGATTGTTTCGATAACCTTGCCCTCGGCGTCGTACTTATGCTCTACCTTTCTGTAAGGACTCATGATAAAGCCGTATTCGTTTACCTTGGAGAAGGTTGCAAGCGAGGAAATAAGACCTATGTTTTGACCTTCGGGGGTTTCGATAGGGCAAAGCCTGCCGTAGTGCGAGTGGTGAACGTCGCGCACTTCGAAGGTGGCTCTGTCGCGGTTTAAGCCGCCGGGGCCGAGCGCGGAAAGCTTGCGCTTGTGCGTAAGTTCTGCCGCGGGGTTTGTCTGGTCCATGAACTGCGAGAGCTGGGAAGAGCCGAAGAATTCGCGGATAACCGCCGAAACGGGGCGCACGTTTACCAAACCCGAAGGGGTTACTTCCATTGCGTCCTGCGTTGCCATGCGCTCTTTGATGAGCTTTTCGAGCCTTGCGATACCTATGCGGAGCTGGTTTTGCAAAAGCTCGCCAACCGAACGCACGCGGCGGTTGCCTAAGTGGTCGATGTTGTCAATAGTGCCGATGCCGTATTGCAGGTCGATATTGGTGGAGATTGCCGCGACGATATCGTCGACCGTGATGTGCTTGTGGTTGAGCTTTTCGATTACGGGCTTGATTATCTTCTTTTCGTCCTCTTCGAACTCAACTCTGTCGGACAACAAGAGCTCGTTAAACTTTTGGCAAGCGGTTACGAACTTAACGCGAAGCTCTTTGCGCTTTTCTCTGTTCTTCTTGTCCTCGGGCTTTTCGTCCTCCGTTTCGGGGGTTTCCGCAACGTAGTAAATGGAGTTGATTTCGTCGATATATTTTAGCGCGACTTCTTCGGGCTTTGCGGATTTACATTCTTCGGCAAGCTGCTGCATGAACTTGAAGTTGGGATAATAAATCGTGGGCAAAAGTCCGAAAGCTTTTCTCGGCTTGTTTGAAACGGCGGAGAAGTTTACGGTGTTGTTTGCGATTATTTTATGTCTGATTTCGCCCTGCGCGGGGTCGGAAACGAGCACGAACACTTCGTTTATGCCGCAATCCTGCATTTCGATAGCCTTAGCTTCGGAAACGATTTCGCCCGCGTGCGCCATAATTTCGCCCGTTTCGGGGTTGACGATATCGTCGGCGAGCTTGCAGCCGGGAAGTCTGTATGCAAGATTGAGCTTTTTGTTGAACTTGTATCTGCCGACTTTTACCACGTCGTAACGGCGCGGGTCGAAAAAGAGGTTTGTAAGGTGCTGCCTAACCGAAGCTTCGGTGGGGACTTCGCCGGGGCGCAACCTTCTATAAAGCTCGATAAGTCCGTCGCTTTCGGATTTGGTGGTGTCCTTTGCGATGGTGTTTTCAATCATTTTGTCGTTTGCGAACAAGTCTAAAAGCGACCTATCGGAACCGAAGCCGAGGGCGCGGAGAAGTACGGTTGCGCAAAGCTTGCGCTTTCTGTCGACGTGCACCCACAAAACGCCCTGAGCGTCCTGCTCGAGCTCTAACCACGCGCCGCGGTTGGGGATTACGGTAGTGCCGTAAATTTCCTTGCCCGTCTTGTCGCGCGTGGAAGCGTTGTAAACGCCGGGGGAACGCACGAGCTGGGATACGATTACGCGCTCGGCGCCGTTTATGATAAACGAACCCGAATCGGTCATGAGAGGAATATCCCCCATAAACACGGGCTGGTCTATTACTTCGTCCTTAACCTTGTTGACAAGCCTTACGGTTACGTGCATGGGAAGCGCGTAGGTAGCGTCGCGGTTGCGGCACTCCTTTTCGTCGTACTTGGGCTTTTCGTCAAACCAATGATTGAGGAAATACAGCTCGTAGTGGTCGGAATAGTCGGTTATGGGCATAAAGTCTTCGAAGACTTCGTCGATGCCCTCTTTAATAAACGAATTGTAGCTCGCCTTCTGAATCTCTACGAGGTCGGGAATGTCGATTACTTCGTTTATTTTACCGAATTTTCTTCTCTCGGTTTTGCCATACTTGTGAATTGGTAAATTCATTAAACGATAAACTCCTTTTGCCTTTTCAGGTCGCCTTTATTTGTATATTTGGCGATTATCCGTGTATATCTTTTCACCGGAAAAAATCGATATTACCATTGCTTGTCCCGAAAATTTTTTCGGGTTTTAAAATTTTTTGCGCGCGCTCTTTACAAATTAAATAATATAATGTATAATATTTAGGTGATTTGAGCGGAAAATGTCGGATTTTTGCCCCGAAAACCGCCCGAAAAGCGCTTGAACGGTGCAGAAATCGCATTTTAATTCAGTCTATCATTATAAACAAACAAAAAAATTTTGTCAACGGTTTTTAACCGCATTTGAAAAAATTATGAGAATCGATAAATTTTTAAAAGTATCGCGCATTTTAAAGCGCCGCACGCTGTCGAAAGAGGCTTGCGAAAAGGGAAAAGTTTTGATAAACGGCAAAGAAGTTAAGCCCGCCCACCGGATAAAAACCGGCGACGAGTGCGAGCTGCAATTTACGGGCGGTTCGGTTAAGTTCCGCATTTTGAACATTAAGGAAACGGTTAAAAAGGACGAGGCTTCCTCCCTTTACGAAATAATAGAAAATTAAAGCGTGGCAGAAATGAACGGAAAAGTAAGCGTAATTATATGCGCGGCGGGCAAGGGCGAACGCGCGGGCTTTGGCAAAAACAAGCTTTTAGCCCCCCTTTACGGCGCGCCCGCGCTTTATCACACCTTAAAAAAATTCGCAATTCCCGAAATAGACGAGGTTGCGGTTACTTCCTCTAAAGAGGACTTTAAAGAAATTTCGGCGCTGTGCAAGCCGTTTGGCTTCAAGGTTGTGCGCGGCGGAAAAACGCGCACCGAAAGCGTGAAAAACGCGCTTAATGAAATTTCGGGCGACATTGTTTTAATTCACGACGGGGCGCGGCCCTTTGTGCAAAAGTCAATTATTCTCGATTGCATTGATTCCGTCAAAAAATTCGGCAGCGGCGTGGCGGCGATTAAGTTTACCGACACCGCCGTTTTCGGAAGGCTGGGCGAAATAACCGAGCGGTTAGACCGCGACAGCCTTTTCCGCGTGCAGACGCCGCAAGGGTTTTTGACCGAGGATATCCGCCGCGCTTACTCTTTGGCGGGCGACAAGGTTTACACCGACGACAGCGCGGTTTACGGTGATTTTATTGCGCCTCCCCGCCTTATCGAGGGCGACGAGGGCAACGTTAAGCTGACCTATAAAACCGACTTTAAGAGCGAAAACCCCGCCATATGTTGCGGGGAATTTGACCGCGCGGGGATTGGCGCGGACGTGCATTGCTTTGGCGAGGGGAACTTTGTTACGCTTGCGGGAGTGCGAATTGCGTGCGATAAGGGCCTGATTGCGCACAGCGACGGCGACGTAATTTTTCACGCGGTGATGGACGCCTTTCTCTCGGCGGCTGGCTTAAAGGACATAGGGCACTACTTCCCCGATACCTCGCCCGAATTTGCGGGTGCGGACAGCGGAAAGCTGCTTTTAAAGGTAATGGAAACGGTAAAAGCCGCGGGATATACGGCGGGGAACGTTTCGGTAACGGTGCAGGCCGAAAAGCCGAAGCTTGCGCCGCACATTGACGAAATGGTTGAAAATTTGAGCAAAATCTGCGGCTTGCCGAAGGAAAGCTGTGCGGTTGCCGCGGGCACGTGCGAGCACCTCGGCTTTGTTGGCGAGGGCTTGGGGATTGCGGCTTATTGCGTAGTGACGCTGAAAAAAATTACAAACTGAAGGTAAATTATTATGGCAAAGGCGACAACGGAATTTGTGTGCACGGAGTGCGGGGCTTCGAGCCCGCGCTGGTTGGGGCGGTGCCCCGCGTGCGGAAAATTCAATACTATGGCGGAAGAGATAATTAAGCCCGCCGCGCCCGTCAAACAGACGAAAACGGCGCATATATCGCGGGCAAAGCCGCTTTCGGAAATTACTTACGAGCGGTATAACCGCACGCCTTCGGGTATTTCGGAATTCGACAACGTTTTGGGCGGCGGCATTGTTGCGGGCTCGCTGGTGCTTTTGGGGGGCGACCCCGGCATAGGCAAATCGACCCTTTTAACGCAGATTGCCGCGCACCTTTCCGAAACGAAAAAGGTTTTATACTTTTCAGCCGAAGAGAGCTGTTCGCAGGTTAAGATGCGGGCTCAACGGTTAAACTTAAAATCGGACAGGCTTTTGATAATAAACGAAACGTGCATAGACGGGCTCGAAGCCGAGCTTGACGGCGTGGAGTTTTGCGTGATAGACAGTATTCAGGCCGTTTATACGGACGATTTGTCCTCCTCTTCGGGCTCCGTCGGGCAGGTGCGCGAGTGCGCTTCGCGGCTGATGCGGATTGCCAAAAGCCGCGGAATTACGTTTTTTATTATAGGGCACGTAACCAAGGAAGGCGCGCTTGCCGGCCCCAAGGTTTTGGAGCACATTATGGACACGGTGCTTTACTTCGAGGGGGAAAATCAGGAAAACTTCCGCATTTTACGCGCGGTAAAAAACCGCTTTGGCAACGTTGCCGAGGTGGGCGTTTTTGAGATGACGGGCGAGGGCATAATTGCGGTAACCGACTATTCGGGCGTGTTCCTTTCGGAAAGCCGCGGCGAAGAGGCGGGCTCGGCGGTTACTCCCGCGCAGACGGGCGCAAGGTGCATGAACGTGGAAATTCAGACGCTTGTTTCGAAGACCTCGTTCGGGCTGCCGCGCAGAATGCCTTTTGGGGTTGATTATAACAAGCTTGTTTTGTTGCTTGCCGTGCTTGAAAAGCGTTGCGGGCTGAATATGGGCGGGTTTGACGTTTATGTAAACGCGATGGGCGGCATAAAATTGAACGAGCCTTCTTGCGATTTGGCGCTGTGCGCGGCGCTGGCTTCGGCTTATTTCGGCGTGCCCGTAGACAAATACACGGCGGTTTTCGGCGAGGTTGGCTTGACGGGCGAGGTGCGCGCCGTTTCTTACTGCGAAAAGCGCGTTGCCGAGTGCGTGAAGATGGGCTTTAAGCGCGTGCTGCTGCCGGCAAAGAATATGAAGTCGGTAACGAAGTACGCCGACAAGATTTCGGTGGTGCCCATACTTTATGTAAACACGATGATTAAAACGCTGTTCAAAACGGAAAAATAACGTTGAATTTTATTAATCACAAAAAATTAACCCCGACATACGTCGGGGTTTTTAGTTGTTTTAAGTTATTCGCCCGTATGGTCGAATATTACCATATACGCGCCCTTGAATATTATTTTTGTATCCAGCCAAAGGCTTCTTTTTTCGATATACTCAAGGTCGAGTTTAATCCATTCGTCAAACGAAAGCGCGTTGCGGTTCTTTTGAATTTGCCAAAGGCACAAAAGTCCGCCGCGGACGACAAGCCGTTGTTTTTGGTAATCAGTATACTGCTCCACTTCTTCCGGAAGAGGCGGACGGGGGCCGACTACGCTCATTGAGCCGCCTATGATATTTAAAAGCTGCGGAAGCTCGTCAATAGAAAACTTGCGCATAAACTTCCCTACACGCGTAACGCGGGGGTCGTTTTTCATTTTAAACGCAGGCGGGTCGGCCTCGTTAAGCCCTTCCTCAATCAGCTTTTGTTTCATTTCCTCAGCGTTGGGACACATGGTTCTTATTTTATAAATTTTAAAAATTTTGCCGTTTCTGCCAACCCTTTTTGAAACGTAAATCGGTCTATGAAAGTCCTCAAGCCATTTAATTAATATAAAAAGAAGAATGAGCCAGGACAAAAGCAAAAGCATAAGGCTTGCGGAAAAAATATCGAACGTGCGCTTAACAAAACGGTAAAAAAGTTTTTTGCGCTTTTTTTCTGCCATGGGCGCACTGTCTCCTTCCTCTTATGTAAGTGTATTTAATTATAGCAAGCCGCGCGTGAAATGACAAGCGATTTTCAGCAATATAAAAGCAAGTTAAAATTATTTTAGACAATTAATACGAATATATACCGCGGTTAAGCGGCAAAGGAATAAAAGAGCGGGCGGCAAGCAAATGCTTGCCGCCCGCTTATAATTTTGCGTTTTAGAATTTACCTGAGCTTGTTGCCGAAAGAACGCACTCCGTTCCGTTTGGCAAGCTGAAAGTAAGTCTGCACGAAACCTTCCAATTGTTCATTATGCCAGAAGTAGAGCCTATATGCAGCTTGTCGAAGGCACAAGTAAGCTGATTGTTGCCGTTTACGTTGTTTATTTCCTTGGTCATAACGGGTGTTAAACCGTTGTCCAAATACCAGTCGTATTCGGTTGCCGTACGGCTGATTTTGCTTATAACTCCGTCAAAGCCCTTAAATTCGTAGCTTGCCGTGCTTACCATTGTATAATCGTAGCCTTTAAAAAAGCTGCCGCCCTTGGTAGAAGCCCCCGCTACGTTTGCCCTTCCCCACAGCGCTCTAATTTCGGTTTCAACCGTTTCGCCGGGGCGGGCTATCGAAAGCACGTCGGTAAGGCTGCTATAAGCCGTTCCGCCGTTGCCGTCCGTAACGGCATACCACCAGCCGAGGAACTGCCAGCCTTCGGCATTTTCGGCGTTTAGCATTTCGCTCTCTTCGCGCACCATATAGGTGTTGAGCACGAATTTGCCGCCCTTTTCAACCGCCGTCTGTCCGTTATAGTTAAACGCGACGTCGCTTGTAAGGTTGAGATTAATCCTTACGTCGTTAAACTCCGCGTAAACCGTTAAATCTTCGGTGAGCATATACACGGAAGTTACGTCAACCTTTTCGCCGTTTTCGTTTAAGACGTAGTAACGAACGAAGTCGTAGCCGCTGATATTATCAAGCGCGGTAAGCTTGATTGCCTCGTCGCCGTAAGCGTAATATAACTTGCCGTCCGTAAAGCCCGCTTCCGCAATCGCTTCGGCAAGCTGTCCTTCTTTGCCGCAACCGGCGTATGCGCTTGCGTCGAGCGTTACCGTGTAAACGTGCGGGGTGTAAATTGCGGTTATTTCCCTGTTGCCGTAGCAGGTATCGACGCCGCAGAAATCCCAGCCCGCGAAGTCGTAACCCGTTACGTTGAAGTCGGGCACGACGTCCGCCGAAATCTTTTCGCCGTATTTAACGGTGCGCGTTGCAACCGTTTTGCCGTCGGCAACGTAGGTTACGGTATATTCCGCGTCGGCGGTAACGTCCGTCCAGTTTGCAATTAAGGTTGTTTCTTCGGTTATGTTAAAGTCTTCTATATCGCCGTAATATTTTTTGCCGTTTAATACGAACGAATCGAGAACGTAAACCTTGCCGTCTTCACCTTTTACCGTTGCGCCTATGTACTGCGAAAGGGGCAGCCTTGTGCCGTAAACGTAATCCACAGTATAAACTGTGCCCTTTTCCTCGTCTACGACGACATTCACTTTATACGTGTTGGGGGTGTAAGCCGCGTTGATTGCAAGGCTTGCAAAGTCGGTTACGTTGGAAAAATCAAGCTTGCCGTTTGCACCGCATGCTATTCCTCCGACGTAGTCCACTTTGAGAGTGTAGCCCGTCTTCTCTTCCCATTCGGGAATTGCGGGAGCGACCGACAACAGCCCCGACGAGCCGTAAAGAATTGTTAAGCCGCCGACCTTATTGCCGTTTGCGTTGAGCGCAACCTCGCCGAGGTTTACGCCCGTTGACGAAGAAAGGTTTATTTCGAGATAATTTTTGCCCGCATAGGAGCCGTTAAGCGAAGAGATTGCTCTGTTCCAAAGCTCGCTTGCGGCTATTTCTTCGGGCGTGTATTCTTCGCCCTCTTTAAGTCCGTTTGCGCCGACTGCCAAGGTTTTGCTGTCGCAGCCCAAAAGCTCTTCCCACGTTTCAGACAGGTCGACCGTGCTATCCTTATATTGTTTGCCCATAACAAGTTGGGGATTACAATAATTAATGTTGCCGTCAACGGTTATGTTTAGAATATTTGCAAGACTGAGTCCGGTCTTTATGTTAAGTCCCGTAAGCGTGTACAGATTGCTGTTGGTGAGTTCGTCATAACGGCTATTTGCGTTCAGCGTAACGACTATATCGTTCAGCCCTATCATATTTGTGCCGAAGTCTATGCAGCCGCCGTTTATGGTAAGCGCCCAGTTTGCCGAATTGGAATTGCACGTGTAAATAAACGATTTAAGATACTTTCCTATTTTTGCGCCGAAATCGCTAACGTCTTTAACGGGTTCCGCAGGCGCAACGTCCTTTATATTATCGGTAACCACGGGGCCCAAGTTCATAAGGAACACTATATTGTCCATGATGTTTGCCGAAAACTCGCCAATTGGCATTACACGGTAAATTGTTACGGGAGTATCATACTTCTTTTCAGAATATATAAGCCCCGACTTTTTCCAATAAGAATTCTGAACGCGCTTTATGTACACCATACCGTTTTTAATTGTAAGGTCGGTATGGGTATTGCCGTTGGTTACAACCTGCATTACTTCCTGAATTGCGGGTATGTCAAGACTTAAATTTATTTTAACGTCGTTGTCCTTATCTATACGGGCCGCCGCCGCTAAACCTATCTGATAATCCTTGTTGAACACCGGTATATGCAAATCGATTTTACCTTGAAGATAATAATAACGGTTTAAAAGGTAATCGGTTAAGTTTTCGCCGTAAATCTGCTTGTCAAGCTCGGTTGCGTTTGCCTTCGAGTGCGTTGCCGAATTTACCGCCGCCTTTAAAAGCGTGGAAATTCCGCTGAAATCGTAATAGCCTTCGAACGCCGTCTGCTTTGAAACGCTGCGGGCAACGTCGATTCCCAAATCGAGTTTTTTGTTGCCGTCGAAATAAACGTTTTTCAAAGCCGCGCCCGTTATTAAGGATTTTAACGAATTAGGCTCTTCGCCCGCGCCGTTTGCGTAATTTTTATAGGCTTCGAACACAATGTTTTCGCAGCCGCCGCCGTAGATTGCGTTGCTGTTTAAAACGATTTGCAGCATTTTGTCGCCCGCGCCCGACGAACCGAGACTTACCTTATTAATATAGTGCTTGGGGTTGGCCGTTTCGGGTGCGGAGGAACTTAACGCTTTTTCGCCGTTGTTTTCATTTTGAGCGGGCGAGGAAAGCGTTTTTAAAACATCCTTTAACAGCGTTGAGATATCCGAGCCGATAATTTGGGGAACAAGGCTTGCGCCGAGCGAATTGAACTGCGAATAAGTTAAAGGCAGATAAGTTTTGACAAGCGCGTTATCCAAAAGCGTTGCAAGCTGCGAAACCACCGACTGTAACGCCGCCGATTCCCCGCTTATATCTATATTCTGCAAGTCCAAAAGCGCGACGCCCGCCGCAAGAACGGTGAGAATTTCGTTTACGGGTGCGTAAACCTTTAAGGGCGCATAATTTTCGTTAAGCGCTTTGCTGCCGTATTTCGAAACGGAAACGAAAACGTCCAAGCCGCCTCCCGTTGCCGTTTTGCCGCCCGTCGTTAAGCCGTTTTCTACCGCGGGGTTGCAATCGAGAATGTAAACGTCGATATAAAGGTCGTCCTTTGTTGCGTCGGCGTTATCCAAGGTTACGCCGAGGTGCCAATACATATCCTCGTCAACCGTTACCGCAAGCTCCGTTTTGTTGCCGTTTTTATCAGTTTGCGGCAGGATTATCTGCACGGGGAATTTTTCGCCCTTGATATATTCGAAAAGTATTTTGACTTCGTAAGAAATTTCGTTGTTTTCGTAAACGGTTGCGTTTGCCGAAACGGAATATTCGTCTTCTACAAGCAGCTCAGCCGCAGCCGCCAGATAATCGAGCATTTCGGCAAAGTCGTTAGCCGTAAGAAGGTCGCTATCCTTTACGGGGCAGGCGGGCGCGTCGTAAACGCCGACCGCAAGATTTTGGAGATAAACGCGGACCGCCGAGTTTGCCATTTCCAAATCAGCCGAAACGTTTAACCCGCTGTTTTTGAGCTGCAACGACATATTGCCGAGGGTTACGCCGAAAATGCTGTCTTCGGAGCTGTAAACGTGCAAGCCGTTGATTAAGCCGCTTATATCGAGTTTGCCGCCGTTTTGGGGTATGCCGAGCATTTCGAAAACGTTCGCACCGCCCTGTTCGAGCGAAACCGCAATGCCGAGTTTTGAAAGAATGTTGCTTAAATTTTCAATCGTAAGCAGATTTTCAAGCTCCGCATCGCCGACGGGCTTTAAGGGGTTGTTGGTCACTATTTCGTCGAGCACCGCCGAAATTCTGTTATAAACGCTTACGAGCGCTTTTTCGAGCTTGCCCAAATCGCCGTTTGCGATATCGAGCTTAGCGCCGAAGTAGTTTTCCCCGTCGCCGTAAACCACGGTTGCAACGCCGTTTGAATAGGATAAGAACAAGTCGAAGTACATATCCTTTACGGTAAGACGCGTATCGAGGGCAAAGCCGAAATTAACCGTGCCGTCCTGCTGCAATTGAAGTGAAACGGAAAGCTTGTTTATTGCAAGGTTTAAAAGCGTGTCGCCCACGGTTACCTGCAAGTTGCCTTTAAGGTTAAAGCCGTCGTTTAAGACGTCGGCGTATTCCGCTTTCTGCGCCGCGGTAAGCTCGGGCAGCGGTTCGCCGTGCGCAAGCCCCGCTTTAAGCGAAACGTTTTTGTTGAAAACGTCAACCGTAACGTTGGCGCCCAATCCGTTTTCAAGGTTTATCGCCGCGCCTATGCTGACTTTGCCGAAGTCCTTAATATTAACAGAAACGTTCGTTGCAAGCGCGCTGTTCGTTGCGGTTAAGTTGTTGATTAACTGCTTTAAAATATCTTTTAAGTCAATTGCGCCGAGCAAGCCGTTTAAGTCGAAGCCGCTTTCGCCCAAGCCGAGCGCGGATAAGGGAAGCTTAACCTTTAACCCCTCGCCCGCCTTAACGTAGAGCATGCCGTCAGCCGAATTAAAGTGAACGGCTATATCGCCGCCCGCATTAGAAAGGCTTGCGCGCACCGTATCGAGCTTGCCGTTTTTAAGACTTATGCAAACCGTACCGCTTAAATCGAGCCCGTCTATTTTAAGGCTGTTTACCTTTAAAGTAAGTTCGCCGTTTAAAATATCCTTATAATCGCTTACGTTGCCGATTTGGGGGATTGCGGAATTGTTTTCCGCAACCGAAACTTCGGCAAAAGCGGTCTTGCCGCCCAAATCTATATTTGCGCTGACGCCGAGATATCCCCTTAGGTTTACGTCCACGCCGAGCTTTATAACAGTGCCTAAAACGTTAAAGCTGTTGTCTGCCGCAAGCGCGCCGTTGAAGTTTATGCCGTTGCCGTCGGTGGAAAGCCCGCCGACAATAAAGTTAATCAACTGTTGAAGCGCGGAAGTCTGCGCCGAGCCTTCTTCGCCGCTTAAAGCCACAGCCGCGCCGCTTTGGGAAAGCTTTTTGGTATCGAGCTTATATTTGTAACCGTCGAGGTTTAAATATACAAATCCGTTTGCCGCGTTGTAGTGCGCCGCGTAATTGCCGAGATATGCGTTTACGCCCGTAAACCTGCCGTTTTCGAGCTTGATTTCAGCCGCGCCGTTTAAAACGAGCTTATCGAGCCCCAATTTTAAGTTTAAGGTTAAACCCTCGTTTAAAATATCCTTATACTGCGCCTTTTCGTTTTCTGTGGGCGCGGCGGGGATATCCGCCTCCGAGCCGAACTCCAATTTTGCTTTAACGGGCGAACCGTTCAGCGAGAACGAGGTGGAAACGTAGTCGAGAGTTGCGTTAAGCCCCTTTACGTTAAAGGCAAACTCAACGGGTATTTCAAGTCCGAACAAGGAAATTGTCGATTTTAGGCTTGCGGATTTTTCCTGCAAGTCGAACTCGCCCGCAAAAAGCTGCTTTAACAAGTCGTCCGTATCGAACAAGCCCGCAAGCGCGTCCGCGCCGCTTTCGGCGGTTTCGCCGCTTCCCTCCGAGCCGAAAAGCCCGTTGGTGCACAGCCTGAATTTATCCTTGCCCGCCGCAAGGAACAGCATGTTTTTGCCGTTGTCGTCGCCTAAGAATACTTTAAGCTCGCCCAAAGCCACGCGCAAATCAGAAATGCCGCCGTCTTCCATGCCGACGTAAATCGCGCCGTTTAAAGCTCTGCCGTTTAAATTCAAATCGAGCTTAAAGGTTGCCCCCTCTTCCAGAACGCTGCCGAAGGCGTTTGCAAGGCAGGTCGTCGCGTCAAGAGTTCTTGCGTTGCCGAAGGGCGAATAACGGATATAGTTGCCGTCCTCGTGCGCCGCGAAGGCGTCGGGGCGGTAGGCGTTTTTGCCGTTTTCATGTTCGTAGTTGAATACGGTGGTAGATTCCGAGGTGCACGCCGCCGCGATTACGCCCATCTTTGCCGAGTAGCTGTCGTTTATCGTAAAGGACAAAAGCTGCCAGTCCGCCGTAAAGTTATAGGTTACGCGCGTGTAATCGAAGGTGGGCCAAGCGTACAGCCCGCCGTTTATGTACATGGTTTGCTTGTAGTAGTGAACGGCGGAATCGAGCCCTTCCTGATGCACCTTTAAATCGAGCGTCATGGAATAAGTGCCGTCGCCGTTATCTCTTACCGTAAAATCGTTTGCGTTTTTAACGGTGTTTTCGTCGAGTATGTAAACGGAAAAATCGTTTGCGGGAAGTCCGCGGTAGCTTCTGAATTCCGAAATGGTGTTGCCGTAAAACTTGTTGTCGTCCCAGTCGACTATGTCCATATTATAGCCGTTCGTTTCAAGCTTATCTTCGGGGCTGTTGATTGCGGCGTTGCGCCAGATAACCTCTTCCTCCGTCACGCAAAACTGCGTTTCCATGCCCGAAGCGCCTATCGCCTTATCGGCGGAAACAAAGCTGTAAGCCCCCGTCGCCTCGTCCTTATAGCTCTTTTTATGGTTGTAGACCGTTTGGTTCATAACCGTGTAGACGGTGGATTTCATGCTCGAAGACCAGCTCGTTTGCACGTCGCTCAAAACGTAATTAAGGTAAGCCACGTTTTCGATTAAAGTGTGGGCGGTAGGCAGCGAGCCGTCCTCGGGGAAGTAATAAATCTTTCCGCCGCCGGCGGGCTTGGAATTGTCGCCAACCCTTTGGGCCTTTACGGTATAGTTGCCCAAATCTTCTACGGCTAAGCCGTCGGGCTTAAACAAAAAGCCCATGCCCACGTAAGAAACCGCCCCGATGCATACGGCAGCCAAAGCCACGGCAGCCTTACGCATGCGGCGCTTATGTTTAAGAGCCAACGGCTTGCAGCGCACTACTCTGCGCTCGCCGTCGGCAATATTTTTCTTTTTATCGTGCAACCCCGCACGTTTATTCACGGACTTGTCTTTTTTGTCTTTTTTAACGAACTTATAACCGGCGTTTTTATTTATGCGCAGGTTTTTGTCGCGGTTCAGACCCGTCCCTTTTTTTTCTTTCATTACTTTTTTATGCTCCGTCGTAAGCGCGTTTTTAACGCCGCTTTCCGCATTATATATATTGACTGTGATTACAAGTATACAGCCTTTATGACAATTTGTCAACTTTGTAATAAAAATATATGATAATTTTTTGTCGAAAATTTTAAAATTTGGGGTTATTTATCCACATTTTTTAAAAATTTTAGCTGCGCCGCCCGATTTTTACGGTTATTTATTAAATAATTTGTCATGGATTTGCGTGACAACTGTCATGTAATGTAATTGTCAAAATATGGCAACTTATAAAACGGTAAAAGTTGACTTTGTCTATTTACGGTTGTATAATAGAGTGCGGACTATAAATCGAACGGAAGAAAAATGAAAAAATTTTTTGAAAAAATAATGGCGGTTAAACCGCCCGAAAAATTTATAAACGCGCTCAATTCGCGGATTTATCCTTTCGTAAACGCGGCGGTCGCCCTGCTTTGTTACTATCTTGGGCTCGACCTCGTTTTTATTTATTATCTGGCGCTTACTTCGGTCGTTTTTTTGTTGTTTGCCGAAGATTTAACCCCGCTTATAACAAACTTTTTGTTTATGAGCGTTATCGTGTCCGAGCAGAATTCCCCGTCGACGCTGATAAACTCCGCGAATATGGGATTTTACAGCTCCCCCGCCGTTTTGGGGCAAATAGTGGGCGTGCTCACAGTTCTTTTGGCGTTCTTCTCTTACAGAGTGGCGCTAACCGTAAAAAGGGGCTGCTTTAAGATTACACCTACTTTTTACGGGCTTTGCGCGCTTGCCGTTGCGCTCATTTTAAACGGATTGTTTTCAGCTGATTACAAGCCCTTGAATCTTTTATACGGGGTTTTCCTCGCCTTTTTCTTTTTGGGAATTTACGCCCTTATGAAAGACAACTTAAAAGGCGGTAAAGAGCAGTTTGAAAACCTTGCGTTCGCGTTCGTCGCGTTCAGTATTACGCTCATAATAATGCTCGTCGTAAAATACGCCACGACGGAAAACATTATCGTTGACGGCGTTATAAAAAAAGGCGCCCTGTTTTTCGGTTGGGGCATCTGGAACACGATGGGCATGCTGTTGACGCTGTGCATACCGCCTATAGTTTATCTTGCGGGCAGATACAAACACGGTTACCTCTTTTTCCTTTACGCGATTATCGTAACTGCGGCGGCAGTATTTTCGATGAGCCGTCAGGCAATGGTCGGGTCGGTGCTGGTGTTTGTAACAAGCGCCATAGTATTGCTCGTTTACGGCAAAAACAAGCTCGTAAACGGAATTATTACGGGCGTTTTGGCGGTTGCGGTAATAGTTGTGTGCGTGGTAATGCGGGAAAAGATTTTAAAGCTTTTCGATTCGGTTTTCGCAACGCTTAAAGGCGCCAACGGCAGGTTTTTGCTTTGGGAAACGGCATGGCAAAACTTCCTTTCCTCGCCGCTGTTCGGCACTGGCTTTTTTGCAGACGTAGACGCGCCAAACTTCGACGGGCTGAACATTGTTCCCGAAATGTACCACAACACCGTTATGCAGCTTTTCGGCGCGTGCGGAATTGCAGGCTTTGCTACGTATGCCGTTCACCGCGTGCAGACAATAAAGACTTTCTTTTCAAACGTAAACGAAGAACGCACGTATATTGCAATTTTGATTGTGGGCTTGCTTGCAATGAACCTTGTGGACAACCACCTCTTCTACATGCTACCCACGCTGATATATTCGAGCATGATTGCGCTTTTGGAAAAGACCAAAACGCGGGAAAAGCCAAAGCTTTTAAAACGGAAAAATAAACGATAAAAAATCACTCCAGCCTTGGAGTGATTTTATTTTGTCCTTTATAAATTGAATTCGGCGGGACGTATCCCCGCACGCACGAGAGAGGATAAACCACGGAATTTTTTCCGATAACCGTTGCAGGGTTTAAAACGCTGTTGCAGCCTATTTCCACGCAATCGCCCAGCACAGCGCCGAATTTTTTAAGCCCCGTAATCAGCTTAACCCCCGCATATTCCGCGGTTAATCCGCCTTTTAAGGACTTTACGTTTGAGGTAACCGTCCCCGCGCCCGTATGCGAGTTAAAGCCCAGAACGCTGTCGCCGATATAATTGTAGTGTGGCGCTTTGACGCCGTCGAAGAGAATGGAATTTTTAACTTCGGTGGAATTGCCGACCACGCAGTTTTCGCCTATTACCGCGCTGCCCCTTATAAACGCGCAATGCCTTATCTCCGCTCCCGCGCCTATTATGCACGGCGCGCAAATTTGCGCCGACGGAGCGATTTCAGCCGTCTTATGCGCGTATACGTGCGGCGAAAGTTCAATATAATCCGCCCCCAACGCGCTTTGTACGCCTAAAATAAAGCTTTTGATTTCGGGCAAAACCTCCCAGGGATAGCGGCAATTTTCAAACAGCTCTGCCGCAACCGTATGCGACAAGTCGAGCAAATCGAAACACTTTAACATACTTTAAAATATTTTTTAAAAGCTGCCTTTATGCCAACCCTCCGCCTTTGCGCTTGACAACGCGGCGCGTTTAATTTAAACTTAAACCATGGAAAACATAGAGCAAAACGTTAAAAAGCTTTTAAGCGAAATTCCCGCCGTAAACCCCTTCGGCGAAAAGGTGACCTTGGTTGCCGCGGTTAAATTGCAATCTCCGAACGACATTAACCGCGCCATATCCGCGGGCATAACGGACATCGGTGACAACCACGTGCAGGAATTCCGCGACAAATACGCCGATATTACACCGAACGCAAGGCGGCACTTTATAGGGCATTTGCAGACGAATAAAATTAAATATCTGCTCGGCAAGGTGGATTTATACCATTCGGTGGACAGACTTAATCTTGCCGAAGAGCTTTCGAAAAGAAGCGCGGCGGCGGGAATTACTTCCGAAATTTTAATTCAGATAAACGCGGGCGACGAGGACACGAAAGGCGGGTTTTCGATAGAAGAAACACTTGACGCCTACCAAAGGATAAAACAGCTCCCCGCGCTGAAAATTTCGGGGCTTATGGCAATGCTTCCCTTTACGGACGACGAGCGCTTATTGACCTCGCTCGCCGTAAAAATGCGCGAAAAGTACGACATATTGCGTGGTTTAGACCAAAATATCAAGCACCTTTCAATGGGCATGAGCGGCGACTGGCGGCTGTGCATACAGGCGGGAAGCAACATGATACGCCTCGGCACGGCAATCTTCGGCACCCGCAATTACCAGCAAAAATAATAATTATATACATAAAAAAGCGTTACCGCAACGGTAACGCTTTTTTTAAAACTGAAAGCCGATTAATCTAACCGTTCATTGCAGAAATAATCCAAACCACGAAAGGCAATATAAACAGAATTATTGCCAGAACTATAAGATACCATATGCTACATACTATTCCCCAGATAAGTAGCCCTAACGCAATTAAAATATCAATTATTCCCAAAATTAAAGCTGCTAAATTTTCCATTTATAAACTCCTTTGTATACACTAAAAATTATTTATAATTTAAAAATGAATAATTGCCGTCAATATAAAGATTTTTTAGAGTTCTACAATACGCATTATAACATTATTAGGATGACATGTCAACCGAAAGAATGATATATCATCCTAATAATTATCCGACGATGCCATAAAATATCTGTATTGGAGGTATCGTTATGAAAACACTCAACGAAGCGGTAACCGACCGCATAAATTTTTATTTAGGCAAAACCTTTAATTCGCAATATATGCTGGCGGAAAAAAGCGGCGTTCCATACCCCACAATTAAAAGTATTATGCAAAGGCGAACAAAGGGAATAACGCTAAAAACCGTTGTTATGCTTGCCCGTGGATTTGAGGTAAGCGTAAGCGAGTTTTTAAATGATGAATTTTTTCATTATGACGAATTGGATTTGGAATAAAAAAAGACCTTGCAAAAGCAAGGTCTTTTAAAATCTGATTTAAATTATTCTGCTTTGAAAGGAAGCAGAGCCGCAATTCTCGCGCGCTTTATTGCCTTTGAAAGCTCCCTTTGGTGCTTTGCGCAGGTGCCGCTCATACGACGGGGCAACATTTTGCCGCCTTCGGTTACGAATTTTTTAAGACGGTTTACGTCCTTATAATCGATAACCTCCACCTTTTCCTGACAGAAAACGCAAACCTTTTTGCGGGGAACCCTTTTATAAGGCTTTTTAGCTACGGGTGCAGTAGTTTTATTTTCTTCCATTTTAATAATCTCCTTGTTAATCAGAAGGGAATGTCGCTGTCGTCGTCAAACGGCTGAAGCTGAGGCTTTCTGGAACCGTTGTTTGAGGGCGCGGGCTCGAAATCGTCGCCGCCGTTGTTGCTTCTCGGCGTTAAGAACTCTACGTCCTGCGCGATTATGTCTATCCCCGTGCGCTTTATGCCCTGCGAATCTTCGTAATTTCTAAGTTCTATCGAACCGGAAACGGCAACCTTGTTGCCCTTTCTCGCATAGCGGGCAACCGTTTCGCCCAAACCGCGCCATGCGGTGCAGTTATAAAAGTCGGTTGCTTCGCCGCCGGCGTTTCTGCGGTTTACCGCAATTGCAAAACGGCAAATCTTTATCCCGCCCGATGTTTCGGTAAGCTCGGGGTCGCGCGTTAAATTCCCTATTAAAAATACTTTGTTCATTTTTCCAACCTTTTCTTACTGTTTTACCGTAATTACTCTTCTGAGGACTTCGGAAGCAAGACCCGCAACTCTGTCGAGTTCTTTAATTACCGTTCCCTCTGCATCGAAAGTCATTAAAACGTAATCGCCTTCCGTCTTGTAATTAATGGGGTAAGCAAGCTTTTTAACGCCCCACTTGTCAACGGACAAAACGTTACCGCCCGCGGACGTAATAACGTCCCCGAACTTCTTCGCAACTGCTTCCTTGGCTTCGTCTGCCGCGGCAGCGTCGAGAATGTAAATCATTTCGTATGTTTTCATAATTTTCACCTCCCGGACTTAATCGGCACGCCACTTGCGGCGTGCAAGGTTTTTGCTATAAAAGATTACACTTTTTTTTAAAGCTTGTCAACCTTTTTAAAGCTTATTAAATTTTAAATTTTGCTTTTGAACTCGGCGTAGGCTTGCGGGTTTAATGCCGCCAAATAAACCTTTTGCGCGCGGAGCAGCAGCTTTTCTTCGTCGTTTTCGACAAGATTAATTGCGCAGTCCCCCAAAAGACGGTTTAAAACGTTGCCCACTTCCGCCGCGGGAAAGCCCGCCGAAATAAGCTTATCCCCCTTGATATGCAGCTCTTTCAGCGTAAACGGCACGCCCTCGTTTTCCATTTTTTCGTAAATTTTTTTAAGCTTTAAAACGGACGGCGCGCGCGCGAAATCGTCGCGGCAGGCGGAATAATCGGCTTGCTTAATCATTAAAATTTTATCGAACAGCCCATAATTTTCCAAAATAAATTTGCGCACCTTGTTCTCTTTTGCGTCGCCGCGGAAGTCGTACATGTGCAGCTCGACAAGCTTTGCCGTTTCCTCCGTAAGCTTTTTGGGCGCTTTAAGCCGCTTTAAAATTTCTTCGGCTATTCTCGCGCCCTCGTCCTCGTGCCCTATATAATTTGAATTTGCCTTAAAGCAAAAGGGCTTGCCCACGTCGTGCAAAAGCGCGGCAAATCTGATTTTCGGGTCGGCGTAGCCCGCGCACCGCAGCGAGTGCTCCAACACGTCGTATTTGTGGAATTTTTTGTTTTGAACCATTCCCCCGCCAAGGGTCAGTTCGGGCAAAATGCAATTTAAAACGCCCGTTCTTTGCAAAATTTTAAGCCCCGTATACTGCCCCGCGCCAACGCCGTATTTTTCGTCGGCGTGCAAAATTCCGTTTAGCTCCGAAAATATCCTTTCCGCGGAAATATCGTTTATTAATTCCGCGTTTGCCTTTGCGCCTTCGAGGCACTCCGCCGTGGGGATAAACCCCGTTTGGGCGGCAATCCGCGCAAGCCGCATAAGCCGCAAGCCGTCCTCGCCGAACACCTTTTCGGCGGGCGCGACGGTGGTCATGCGCCTGTTGTCCACGTCCTCCACCCCGCCCAAGGGGTCAACAATCTTTTCGGCGGTCAAATCGTAATATATCGCGTTGCACTTAAAGTCGCGCCTTTTCGCGTCAAGCAAAATATCGTCGGTGAAAAAGGTGTTGCAGGGAACGTGTTCCCCGCGGATATATTCGTCCGAACGGAAGCAGGTATATTCGAAGTCCTCCCCCGCACAGGTAAGCTTTACCGTGCCCGTATTCTTATAAACGGCTTCGGCTTTAAAGCCCGCCTCTTCGGCAATACGCGCAAAGGTTTCCGCGTCGACGGGCGCGCAGATGTCGGTGTCGGGCTTTTCGGTATATAATCCCGCAAGATAATCGCGCACCCTGCCGCCAACAACGTATAAATGTGCGGGCAGCTTATGCGCCAAATCAAGCAATTTGGGCGAAAAAAGTTCTTTCATAACAAAATGATTATATCAAATTTTCAAAATTATTGCAATTTTAATTAATTGTTGTTATAATTATTTAAGAGAATTTTACAATAGCGAGAAAAGCCGTGTATTACCTTATCGTAAACGAACTGAATTTAAAAAAGAAAATCCACGCCCACAAGCTTGAAACAGTTAAAAAAGTGTTCGAAGCCGCGGGCAAGGAATATGAAATTGTTTTAACCCGCAACAAGGGCGACGCAAAGGCCCACGCCGAGCGGATTACCTCCACGGGCGGCAAACACACGCTTATTGCAATGGGCGGCGACGGAACCGTTCACGACCTTATAAACGGCTTTAACGATTTTGAAAACTGCTCGATGGGGCTGATACCCTTGGGCACGGGCAACGATTTTGCCGAGTGCGCGCATATTCCCACCGACGTAAAAAAGGCTGCGGAGCTTATCGTAAATTCCGAGCCCAGCCCCATCGACTACATTCAGCTCGACAGCGGGCTGCGTTCCATTAACATAGTGGGCACGGGCATTGACATAGACGTTTTAGAGCGCGTTTACCGCGGAAAGAACAACAGGCGTTCAAAATATTTAAAGGCGGCGATTGCAAGCCTTGCCAAATTCAAAAGCCACAACTTTACCGTTCGTTACGACGGCAAGGAAGAAAAGCACTACGGCATGCTTGCCGCGCTTTGCAACGGGCGGCAATTTGGCGGCGGCATGAAAATTGCGCCCGACGCCGTGTTGAACGACGGATATTTAGAGCTTTTCATAGTTGATTACATATCCAAATTCAAGGTTTTGACAGCCTTTTTAAAGCTCTTGACGGGCAAGGTAAAAAAGGTTAAAGAGGCTAAAACGATACGCGTTAAATGCGCGGAATTTATACCCGAAAAGGACGACTTCACCATAGAAGCCGAGGGCGAGCTTTACGATTGCAACTCGTTTAAAGCGCGCATAGTCGAGGGGCAATTGAAATTTTATTTACCCGATAAAAAATGACCGAAAAGTATTTAAGACGGATTTTACAAAACTTAAAAACGGCGGTTATAGCGGTTGACAAGGACTTGAAGGTAACCTTTTGCAACCGCGCGTTCCGCACGCTTTTCCCCGGCGGCGCGCTCCGCGGGAATGTGGGCGCGGTTACGGCGTGCGCGGGCAACCATAAAAAGTGCGGCGAGTGCGCCGACTGCCGCGGATGTTCGCTCCTGTCCGCGTTCGAGGACGCGTATTTAACGAACAAGGAAGTGAGCCGAAGAATTTTTCAGCGTGTAACCGCCCCCGACGGCGTGCGCGAGGTTGCCTATTCCTTAACCGTCACCCCGATTGGCGGCGGGCTGTGCATGGGCACGGTTGACGACGCCTTCGAGCTTGAAATAGCAAGGGAATTGCAAACCGCCAAAAACATTCAGCAGCGGCTTTTGCCCGCGGGCAAGTGGGCGGGCGGCAAAAAATACGCCTATCTTTACATACCCTGCCGCGAAATCGGCGGGGATTTACCCGACGTATATACCGCGGATAACGCGGCTTGCGGGGTAATTGCCGACGTTTCGGGCAAGGGCATTTCCGCGGGCATGCTTACCGCTTTTGTAAAGGCGGCTTACGACAAAACCGCGCCCACCCCCTCGCGCGCGATTGCGAATTTAAGCGCAAAATTCAGCGAACTCAATCTTGACGAGCGCAATTACGTAACCGTTGCGGCGGTAAAAATCGGCAAAGAGGAAATAACTTATTCGATGGCGGGGCACAACGTGCCCATTTTATTAAAGACTAAAAACGGCATAACGAGGATTATGCTAAACTCGCCGCCTGTTTCAAACTGGTTTGACAACCCCTCTTACTTCGACGACGTTATCCCCTATGAAAAGGGGGATATTTTAGTGCTTTTGACCGACGGCGTAACCGAGTGCAGAAACGGCAGGGGCGAAATGTTCGGCGCGGACGGCGCGATAAAAACGCTTTCCTATTCCAAAACCGCCGACGACTTTATTAAAAACCTTGAAAGCAACTTAAAGAGCTTTTGCAACAATTTAAACGACGACATAACCGCAATCGCATTTGATTTATAAGCGGCTTAAACGGCTTATAACGCGTGATATGTGCGGGTTAATCTTTAAAAAGAGGACGATATGCAGTCACTTTGCGAACTTTATAAAATAGGGCGCGGCCCCTCCTCCTCGCACACTATGGGACCTGAGAGGGCAATTAAAACCTTAAAGGAACGCTTCCCCAAAGCCGACCTTTTTAAGGTTACGCTTTACGGCTCGCTTGCCTTAACGGGCGAGGGGCACGGCACCGACACCGTGCTTAAAAAAACGGCCTCCCCCGCAAAGTGCGATGTGGCGTGGGACACGCTTTCACCCTGCCCCGTTCACCCCAACACCATGGACGTGGAAATTTTTAAGGGCGGCGAGCTGCTTGAAAAAAAGCGCGTTTACAGCGTGGGCGGCGGTTCGATAGTTTTCGACGGCGAGGAAAAGCCGTACGTTAAGGACGACGTTTATCCCCACAAAACCTACACCGAAATTTCAGATTACTGCAAGGCGCACAAGCTGAGGCTTTGGGAATATGTAAGGCAGTTCGAGGGCGACGGCGTTTTCGATTATCTTTTAACCGTTTGGGAGCGCATGAAGCTGACCATTCACAAGGGTTTGACCACATCGGGCACGCTCCCCGGAATTTTGGGCACCAAGCGGCGCGCGCAAAAGCTTTTTAACCAGCGGCACATAGACGAATCGGCGCAAACGCGCGAAAACCGACTTGTTTGCTCCTACGCCTTTGCCACGAGCGAGCAAAACGCATCGGGCGGGATTATAGTAACCGCGCCCACGTGCGGAGCGTGCGGGGTTGTTCCCTCCGTTTTGAAATACATGCAGGAAACGCGCGGGTTTACCGATACGCAAATCGTCCGCGCTTTGGCGGCGGGCGGCATAATAGGCAACCTCATAAAAACCAACGCGTCGATAAGCGGCGCCGAGTGCGGCTGTCAGGCTGAGATTGGTTCGGCTTGCTGTATGGCTGCGGCAGCGCTTGCCGAGCTCTTTGAAATGGGCTTAAAGCAAATAGAATACGCGGCGGAGGTTGCAATGGAACACCATTTGGGGCTGACGTGCGACCCCATTGCGGGCTTGGTGCAAATTCCCTGCATAGAGCGCAACGCAGTTGCCGCAATGCGCGCCATAAACGCCGTTTCGCTTGCCAACTTTTTAACCGACACCCGCAAAATCACATTTGACGTGATAGTAAAAACCATGTACAACACGGGCAAGGACCTGCTTAACAGCTACCGCGAAACTTCGTCGGGCGGGCTGGCAAAATATTACGAGTTGCCGCAAAAAAAGAGCAAGCCGTGAAAGCAGCGGAATTTAACTAAAACAAATTAATTAAACGCGCCCCGCGGCTGTGCCGCGGGGCGCGTTATTTTATTGCGCAAGTTTAAATTATATTAATTTCGCCTTACGGCGCGTTTATTTAGCCTGTAAACCGTTAAATCTGCCCTTTAATCTTCTCCATCGCGGCAGCCCTTCCGTCCACGCCAAGCTTTAAATAAATGGCGCTTATGTAATTGCGCGCCGTGCCGTCGGAAAGCTTTAAAGCCGTTGCAATCTGGCGGTTGGTGAAGCCGTCGTAAAGCATAAGCGCAATTTCCACCTCGCGCTCCGAAAGATTGAACGCGCGTTTTAGCTTGTATTCCTTGTCCGAAGAAACCATAGCCGCCGCGTCCGTTATCTTTTTTGCTATTTTTGCGGGCAGAATCGTGTCGCCCGCGTATGCGTTTTTAACCGCGTCGATTAGCGCCGTCGAGCCTATGTCCTTTAAAAGATAACCGCTCGCGCCGTTGTTTATCGCGCTTAAAATATAATCGCTGTCGTCAAAGGTGGTCAAAATTACGATTTTTATATTTTCGTCGATTTCTTTTATGCGCTTTGTCGCCACCACGCCGTTCATGTTCGGCATGCGGATATCCATTAAAACCACGTCGGGCTTTAATTCCGCGCACTTTTCCACAGCCTGCGCGCCGTCGAGCGCAATCCCCAAAACCTTTATGGACTTGCTTGTTTCGAGCACGGATTTTATGCCCTCCGCAAGAATTTGCTGGTCGTCCACCAAAAGCACGTTAATCATTTTCCTCTTCCTCCTCTGCATGCGGCAAATAAATTTCGGTTTCGAACCCCTCGTCCGCCTCGCTCGAATATCGGCAACCGCCGCCCAAAGCTTCGGCGCGCTCCCTTATTCCTTTCAGCCCGAAGCCTTCGCCAACCTCGCCGTCCACGCCCGAGCCGTTGTCCGAAACGAGCAGATTAATTTTCCCGTCCGTCTGTTTAAGTTCGATATAAAACGCCGTGGCGTTGCCGTGCCTTACGCCGTTGGCAAGCAGCTCTTTAACCGCGTTGCAAATATAACGATATTGCTCGCCGTTAGTCTTAACGTCGGATATGTCGTATCTCGCGCGGATATCCGTGCCGTCAATTGTCTGCGCTATAATTTCGCCCAGCTCTTCCCTAAGCGGTCTTACCTGCTGTCTGCCCGCCAAAAGGTGCACGCTTTCCCTTAGCTGTTCCAAAGCGTTTTTCGCCTGAATGTTGGCAAAAATTATTCGGTTTTTCGCCTCGGCGGGGTTTTCCTCTATTATCAGCTTTGCCGCCTCCGTCTGCATAATAACCGTCGTCAGCGAATGTCCCGCGTTGTCGTGAATGTCCCTTGCAATGCGGTTGCGCTCTTCGTAAACCTTGGTGCGCATAAGCTGCTCGCGCGCCGCCTCCGCCTCGGCGTTCTTTTCGTCGGCAAGCTTAATAGCCTCCCTGAGTTCGCGGTTGGTCTTTGTAAACTTAATTAAAAACTGCACTATTATATAATTGAGCACAATTGCCAAAAGTCCGAACAATACGCCGCTCAAAATCTCTACAACGCTGAAATAAATGTTTTCGCCGCGGTGCTGTATAACCCACCCCACGATAAATGACGCCACAAACAACACGCAGCTCGTGCCGAAAAGCGCGGTTCTGTCCTTAAAACGCTCCACCGACATATAACAGCCCGTCAGCACAATGCAATACAAAGCCGCCAAAAACGAGTTGCCCGTCAAAACGCAAATCGTTAATAAAAGCGCTGAATCAAACCCGTAAAACACCATTTTCGCCGCAAAGTTTTTTATGGCGAAAAGGTTTACACCTTCCAACACGGCAAGCGCCGCGCAGCAGACTATTAACGAAATAAATTCAAGCGGGTCGTCGCCTATCAGCGTATACGCCTGCGCGCATACCACTATTTCAACCGCAAGCAGTATTGCAATCAGGCAAATTTTAATATAATCGTTGATTTTCGATTTATCTAATTTAAAAGCCACGTTTTTATTTTACCATAAAATAAAAAATGTGTATAATGTTTTTGCACGACAATTTTAAAGAAGGTGTAAAATGACAGACGAATTAACCGAAATTATTAAAAAAATATCAGAAATTATTAAGTTCGACTCCTCGCAGTCATCTCCCGAAAACGGCGCGCCCTTCGGCAAGGGTGCGCGCGACGCGCTCGATTACTTTTTAAACCTTGCGCAAAGCTTCGGCTTCGAAACGAAAAATTACGAAGGCTACGCGGGCGAAGTAATATTCGGTGAGGGCGAAGAATTTGCAATACTTGCCCACCTTGACGTAGTACCCGCGGGCAGCGGCTGGCAGCACGAGCCCTTCGGCGGCGAAATCGATTACAAAAACCAAAAAATATGGGGCAGGGGCGCAATGGACGACAAAGGCCCCGCGATAATTTCGCTTTACGCGCTGAAAGCTTTAAAGGAGCGCGGCTTTAAGCCCAACCGCAAAATTAAGCTTATTGTCGGCTGCAACGAAGAAAACGGCTGGGAATGCATAAATTATTACAAAGCCCACGCGCACATGCCCGAAGAGGGAATTTCGCCCGACGCCGACTTTCCCGTAATCTTTGCCGAAAAGGGCATAATGCAGCTTAAAATAACTTACCCTGCCGAGGGCGATTTTTCCACCTTAAAGGGCGGCGACCGCCCCAACATGGTTTGCGACTTTGCCGAAGTTGAAGCCCCGAAAGACGACGAAAAGCTTAAAAAATTCGGGCTTACTTACGAAAAAGGTAAAGTAATTTCCCGCGGGAAATCCGCCCACGGCTCAACCCCGCAGCTCGGCAAAAACGCAATCGCGCCCCTTTTACTCTATCTGGGGCTTGAAAATATTTACAACTCCGCGTTCGTCCGCTTTTTCGGCTTTAAGGACGCAAGCGAAACCTTGGACGATTCGGGCGTTATTACCTTTTCGCCAAACTTAATTTCGGGCGGGAAAAACTTTGTTGAAATAACCTTTGACGTGCGCTATCCCGTAACTTTTTCCGCGCGCAAAATAACCGAAGGAATTTCCGCGCAAGGCTTAAAATTTGAAATTCTGCACGAGCAAGCCCCCCTTTACAACAACAAACAAAGCTTTTTGATTAAAACGCTTTTAAACGTTTATAACGAGGTAACGGGCAAAAACGCGCAGCCCGTGGCAATTGGCGGCGGAACTTATGCCCGAGCCTTAAAATACGGCGCGGCGTTCGGCCCCGAAGAGGCGGGCGAAGAGTGCACTATTCATCAGGCAAACGAATACATAACCTTTGAAAAGATTGAAAAATGCTACAAAATTTATACGCTTGCAATCGAGCGTTTGACAAAATAAGACAAAATTCGACAAATTTTGCAATTTGAATTGACAAAATTTTCCATTGATTTTATAATTCGTTTACACCCACGCTTTTTTAAAACAAAAAAACAACCCCGTTAAAAACAAGGTTGTTTGGTGCGCCGTGAGGAGCTCGAATCCCCAGCCTTTGGTTCCGTAGACCAACGCTCTATCCAATTGAGCTAACAGCGCGTGTTTAAATTTTTTAAAGCCTACATATTATATAAAATATATTTTTCATTGTCAAACGATTTTTAATTAAATTAAAAAAAAGAGCGGGCTACGCAATGCGTAACTCGCCTTTCTTCTTTTTTATAGAAGAATGGTTCCTCATTAGATAACGAAGTATCCGAAGCACCATTGAATAAGGTCGCTGAGCCATCTTAAAAAACCCATTTTCTTCACCTCCGTTTTTCCACATTATAAAAAACCGAGGTTTATTAATAAATTTCTTTCAATGCTAAAAAACGTGCGAGAATTATGTTAGAATTTATAGTTTACTTAATTAAATATACCGTAATTTTTGCCTGTAATTTTTACGTTTTTGCAAAAATAGCCGCCTCCCGCCTTAAAATTTGGGATATTTTCTTTATTATTTTGTTTGCGGCGGCGGCTTTCGGGCTTTATTTTGTAACCGTTCACGCAAAAATTTTCGTTCCCATTGCAATTTTGTTGTTTTCGGTTGTTGTGTTTTTGTTAAGATTTAGGCAACCGCTATCGGATACGGTGTCCCTTTCGATAGTTTCGTTCGGAATTACCATATTTTCTATGGTTATTTCTGTAACACTTTTAGTGCCCGTCTTTTCGCCAATATCCCACTATTACAATAACGACACAATAGAACAAGCCGGTCGCATAGTGCAATCAGTCGGTTACGCAATATTTATAATCATATTGTTTCATATAAAAAAATTTAAAAACAGCTTGACGCCGACTACTTTTAACGAAGTTTACGAAAAGCTGCTGCTTGCGGGCGTTATTTGCATATTCAGCATGACGCTATTTTATACGGTTGACAAAACCGACGAAACGATTAAGGTTATTGCGGTTGTTATTGTTTTCAGCGGGTTGATGCTTTTAACGCAATGGCGGAAAACGATTACTTCGCGCTATTATAAGCAGCTTGAGCGGCGCAATTTTGAAAGGCTGCAATCCGTTTTGGAGCAATATCAGCTTAAATGCGACGGGCTTTTGAAAAAGAACGCCGAGCTTGCTAAAATTATTCACCGCGACAACAAGCTGTTGCCCGCAATGAACGTTGCGGTGATTAACGCGAGCAAAAAGTACCCCAAAGACAAGGAGCTGCAAAAGCTGGCGCAAACGCTTGAAAAGGTTTATTGTGAAAGAAGCGGGCTTATCGAAAGCTTTGCCCCCGCAAAGGGCGGAAATTCAAGCGGGGTTTTGTCGGTTGACGCGGTTATGGATTATTTTCATTTCCGCGCGGCGAAAAGCGGGGTTGAATTTAATTACGACTTTAACGCGCAGGCGTTTGCGCAGATTTTAAACGTTTTCAGCGAGCACACCGCCTTAAATGAAACGCTGTGCGATTTGGTTGAAAACGCGCTTATTGCCGTGCGCGGCAAGGAAAACGCAAGGGTTTGCCTGCGTGTTTGCGAAGAAAACGGGTTTGCGTGCATAAAGGTTTTTGACGACGGCGAGGACTTTGACGAGCAGGTTTTGCGCGGCATGGGCAGGCGGCGGATTACCACTCACGAACACGAAGGCGGCAGCGGCATAGGGTTAATGACGCTGTTTGATACGCTGCGCTCGTGCAAGGCAACCTTTTTGCTTGACGAAGAGCCGCAAGGCGGCTTTAAAAAGTGCGTTTGCATAACCTTTGACGGCAAGGACGGGTGTTTTATAAAATCTTCGCGTCCGTGCGTGAAGAAAATCTGCGCCGAACGCGAAAACTTTTTAGTTATTAAAGAGGATTAAATTTCATTAAAAAACGCCGCCGCGGACTTTTGTCCGCGGCGGCGTTTCGTTTTTTAATTTAAGCGTTTTTGCCTTTAACCTTCATAAGGCGCACAATTGCCGCGCGCTCGTTTTCGTCAAGCTTATCTTTAATGTACTTAATCGTTTCTTCGAGCTGCGGAATCATAACGTATTCCAAAGCGTTTACGCGGCGCTTGTTGCGCTCGATTTCGTCGGCAAGCAGCCTAACGCTTTTTTCAACTTCGGCAAGCTTAACCATTTTGGGCAGCAGCGCGGCGGCTTTTTCCACCGAGTAGTCCGCCTCGCCCGTTATTTCGGTGTAGGCGTAAGGCAGCTTGCCCGCGCGGTTTTCGCTTTTTACCGTTATTTGCGGCACGTCCACGCCCATTATAACGCCCGTGCCGCACTCCGCTTTTAACAACACGCTCGGCATGGCAAACGCCGCTTCCGCCTTATATGCGGGCGTAACCGACCGCGCCACGGCAAACAGTTTTAACGTTTGCGAAAGCTCCGCCTCTACTTCGTCGCGGAGTTTTTTGTTTTGCTTAATCAAAACGGAAAAACGGCGCACCATTTCGTCGGATTTGTCCTTTAAAAGCTTATGTCCGCGCACGGCGGTTGTAAGGCGCGCTTTAAGCTTTTTAAGCTCCATGCGCGTAGGGTTGACGTTAAGCCTACTCATTGTTTATTCCTTATTTTCTTTGTGCAAGTATTTGTCTATATACGCCTGCCTTATGCGCTTTAATTCGCTTTCGGGCAAAATCTTTAAAAGCTCCCAACCCAAATCAAGCGTTTCTTCAACGCTTCGGTCGGCTTCGAAGCCTTGACTTACGTAAACCTTTTCAAACTGTTCGGCAAACTTTGCAAACAGCTTGTCGGTATCGGAAAGCGCCGCCTCGCCCAAGATTGCGGAAAGCTCTTTGCACTCTTTGCCCCGCGCATATGCCGAAAATAACTGGTTCATCGTGTCGGCGTGGTCTTCGCGCGTTTTGCCCTTTCCTATGCCTTTATCTTTAAGGCGCGAAAGCGACGGCAACACGTCTATGGGCGGGTTTACGCCCTTTTTATACAAATCGCGCGAAAGGATAATTTGCCCTTCGGTGATGTAGCCCGTAAGGTCGGGAATGGGGTGCGTTTTGTCGTCCTCGGGCATCGTTAAAATGGGGATTTGCGTAATCGAGCCCTCGCTGCCGCGTATTCTTCCCGCCCTTTCGTACATGGTCGCAAGGTCGGTGTAAAGATAACCGGGATAGCCGCGTCTGCCGGGCACTTCGCGGCGGGCAGCCGAAACCTCGCGCAATGCCTCGGCGTAGTTGGTGATGTCGGTCATTATAACCAAAACGTGCATGCCGCACTCGAACGCGAGGTATTCCGCGCACGTCAGCGCCATTCTGGGCGTTGCAATGCGTTCAACCGCGGGGTCGTTTGCAAGGTTGGTGAACAAAACCGTTCTTTCAATCGCGCCCGTCTTTTTAAAGTCGTTTACGAAGTATTGCGATTCTTCAAACGTTATGCCTATCGCCGCGAACACCACGGCGAACTTGCTGTCAGTTCCGCGCACCTTTGCCTGTCTTGCAATCTGCGCCGCAAGCTCGGCGTGAGGAAGTCCGCTCATAGAAAACACGGGTAATTTCTGTCCACGCACAAGCGTGTTAAGCCCGTCAATCGCGGATATTCCCGTCTGAATGAACTCGTCGGGGTAATTTCTCGCAGCGGGGTTAATGGGCTCGCCGTTGATGTCTAAAAGCTGTTCGGGGATAACCGGCTCGCCGCCGTCGCGCGGGTTGCCCATGCCGTCGAACACGCGCCCAAGCATGTCCTTAGATACGGCAAGCTGCTGGCTGTGCCCCGTAAATCTCGCCTTAGAGGTTGAAATTTGCAGCCCCTGCGAGTTTTCGAACATCTGCACCACGGCTTTGTCGCGGTTAATTTCCAAAACCTTGCCGCGGCGGGTGCTGCCGTCGGCGCACACAATGTCTACGAGTTCGTTATACTTAACGCCCTCCACGCCGTCGACTATCATTAAGGGCCCTACAACCTCGCGTATGGTTTTATATTCCTTAAACATCTTCGCCGCTCCCTTGGGCAATCGCTTTTAATTCTGCGCGCATTGCCCCCAATATATCATCGAATTCCGCTATGTTTTCTTCGGGAATATACTTTGCTCTGCCTATCTTTTCCTTGCCCTTGCAGGCTAAAACCGCATTTAAGTCGGCGTAAGCTTCAACCGCCTCGCGCGCGCCTTTATCGAACTCGTAAATGAGCTTTAGCATCATAAACTGCTTGTGTATCGAGGTATAAGTATCCACCTCGTCAAAGGCGTTTTGGTGAAGGTAGTCCTCCCTAATCATCTTTGCCGTTTCCATGGTAAGTCTGTCCTTAGAGGAAAGCGCGTCCATGCCGACGAGCCTTACGATTTCGTCGAGAGCCGCCTCTTCCTGCAAAACCGTCATAATAAACTGCCTGTAACGGTAAAAATCCTCGCCCGCCTTTTCGTCGAACCACTCTTTAAGTCTGTCGGCGTAAAGCGAATAACTTATCAGCCAGTCGATTGCGGGGAAGTGACGCTTGTATGCAAGCGAAGCCGAAAGCCCCCAGAAAACTTTAACTATTCTCAAAGTCGCCTGCGAAACGGGTTCGCTCAAATCGCCGCCGGGGGGCGAAACCGCGCCTATCGCCGTAACCGACCCCGTGCGCTCCTTGCTGCCCAAAACGTTTACGATTCCCGCGCGCTCGTAAAATTCCGCAAGGCGCGAAGCGAGATAAGCGGGATAGCCCTCGTCGCCGGGCATCTCTTCCAATCGTCCGCTCATTTCGCGCAGAGCCTCCGCCCAGCGCGACGTGGAATCCGCCATTATCGCAACGTTATAGCCCATGTCGCGGAAGTACTCCGCAATGGTTATGCCCGTATATATGCTGGCTTCACGCGCCGCAACGGGCATGTCCGAGGTGTTTGCAATGAGCACCGTGCGCTTCATAATCGGTTCGCCCGTTTTCGGGTCTTTTAATGCGGGGAACTCGTTTAAAACGTCCGTCATCTCGTTGCCGCGCTCGCCGCAGCCTACGTAAACGATTATGTCCGCGTCCGCCCACTTTGCAAGCTGGTGCTGGACTACGGTTTTGCCGCTACCGAAGGGGCCGGGCACCGCCGCCACGCCGCCGCGGGCTATCGGGAAGAGCGTGTCAACAACTCTTTGCCCCGTAATCATCGGGCTGTCGGGCGCAAGCTTTTGCTTATAAGGTCTGCCTATGCGCACGGGCCATTTTCTAAGCATGCTAACGGGCTTTTTGCCCGAATCGGTTTTAATTATTGCAACCGTGCCCTCTATGGTAAAGTCGCCTTCTTCTATCTTTTCAACCTTGCCGCTCACGCCGTTTGGAACCATTATGCGGTGTTCGATAATTTCCGTTTCCTGCACCGTGCCGAGGATATCGCCCTCCTGCACGCTGTCGCCGACTTTAACCTTTGGCACGAAATGCCATTTTTTATCTCTGTCAAGGTTGTTGACTTTAACCCCGCGCGAAATTCTCGAACCCGACTTAAAAAACAGAGTTGTAAGCGGGCGCTGAATTCCGTCGAAAATGCCCTGAATAAGCCCCGGCGCAAGCTCAACCGAAAGCGGCTCACCCGTGGAAATGACCTCTTCGCCCGGCCCCAGCCCCGAAGTTTCTTCATAAACCTGAATGGAGGCCTTGTCGCCGCGAAGCTCGATAATCTCGCCGATAAGTCCCAAATCCGAAACGCGCACAACGTCGTACATTTTAGAATCCGCCATGCCCTCGGCAATAATCATAGGCCCCGAAACCTTTATAGTTTTACCCATAAGAAAATATCCTTATTTTAATTATTAAAAATTATTTGCGGCGCAAGCAAAATCACACTTTTGCGCAGCGCAACCCAATTTGCAAAAACATTTGGCTCACCGAGGTGAAGAATTGCAATTATACAATAAGTTTGCCCTTAAAATTGCAATTCGAGGGCGAGTAGCCCTAAATCACGAAAAATCGCAGCCGCAGAATAGGCGAGATTTGCGTGAATTAAAATAATATATCCACACCCAAAGCGCGTTCCATTGCGCTCTTTAAAAGCTCCGTGCCGTAGCCCGAAGAACCGTCCTTAGAAGGCACGCTGAGCACAACGGGATAGGGCGCCTCGTCAAATCTCTTCAAAAATTCGGCAAGAGGGCGCGCAAGCTCTTCGGTGAGAAAAATAACCGCGTAATCCTTGGCAATCTTTCTTAAAACCGACCTTGCCTTAGCCTCGTTTTCCGCGGCGAACGTATCCAGCCCCGCCGCTTTAAAAACGGTTATGCTGTCGCCGTCGCCCACAATAGCCATTTTACCCGTCATAATCCACCCCTTTTACTCCGCGCCGCGCAGCCTGCGCTTAATTCCGCGCTCATCCATTCCCGCCAGAAGTCCGCCCGTCAAAATGCGGACGTTTGCGTTTTCGGCTTTGCGTCTGAAAACGTAATATAAAAAAGGCTGCGTATTTTTCAGCTCGTACTTCTTTTTCGCAAGGAAGTCAAGCTCGAACCCGTCTAAAAATTTTTCGGCTTCCGTCATGGGCAGCCCCGCGTTTTTATCGGCAAGGCACAGCTTTAAAAAATCGGCATAGTCCGTTTTATTGAGCGCGTGCAAAACTTTTTCTTCGTTTTCGTCGCAAAGCGTTTTAAGCGTTTCCAGCCCCAATTTTCCGCCTTGAATATAAAATACCTCGGCATATTCGGGGGTTTGCGCGCGCAAAAACGTTAAAATATTAATCATGTCAACGCGCGCCTTCAAAAGCTTTTTCAAAACGCCGAACTTACCGCAAGCCTTAAAAAGCCGCTTGTAAGCCGCCGCGTCGAAAATCCTTCCCACGTCCGCGCCCGAAACCGCTTTTTCGCTCTCTTCTTCTGCGTAAAGCCCTTCCGCCTCTTCAAAAGCCCCTTTAAGCTCTTTGTTCAAAGCGGAATAATTTTTATCTTTAACCGCCTCTTCAAGCTGCGCACAGGTAAAAAGCCCCTCGGGCGCAAGCATGTCCGCAGAGCTTTCCGAAAGCTTTTCAGCCTTAAAAACAGCCTTTGCGTTGTGAAAGTCGTAAGGGGTTAAAAAATACTCCAAAACGGCGTTTGTCGGCGCATATTCCCGCACGAACGCGCAAATATCGCGCTCGTCCGCGGCAATCAGTTTTTCTGTTTCGTAAACCGATTCCGCCTCGGCGCCGTGCCCGAAGCCCCCCTCTTTAAGCGCGCGAAAGGCCTCTTCCGCAGTTCCCTCCGAAAGTTTAAAAAGCCTTGCGCCCAAAAGCGCGGTTTCTTTTACGGCAATTATGCCGTTTGTATACAAAACGTCCTTTGCCATATCACTTAAAAAATCTTTTTGCAATTTCCGCCTGATGCGCTTCCCTGTCCAAGCTAAGCAGCGCGCCGTAGGATAAATCCTTGTCCGACTTTTCGCCGCGCAGTATAAACCCGCCGTCCACGTCAGCGCCTTTTATGGCGATTTTCAGCTTTTTTTCGGCAACCACCGAAAGCTTTGCAACGTCCTGCGCAAACTTATAATTTGCCGCAAACACAATTTCGTCGCCCTCTTCGGCGTAAGCGTTTAAAAGTCTTTCGGCAATTAAAACGCTTTCGCGCCTGTCCAAAGCAATCAGTTTTTCAAGAGCTTTTTCGTAAACGGTGTCGATAACCCGCCTCTTTTCAGCAAGCAGAATTTTTGCGCTATCCAGCCGCGCGGTTGCCGCCTTGCCGTCGTTTATGCTCTTAATTTTAACTTTCAGCTCAGCCTCGGTGCCAACGCGGTTTCTTTCCGCGTGCTTTTCGGCTGCCGCAATAACTTCGCCCGCCTTTTCGCGGGCGGCGGAAATCATATCCTCCGCGCTTTTTTCTGCGTCGGAAATTATTCTTTCAACTATATTTTCTATGCCCATATTAAGCTACCAAAGGCACTACCATTATCGAAATAACCAAACCGAGAATTGCATAAAGCTCTATCATTGCGGGGAACATTGCAAGCTTTATTCCAAGCGAATCCTGTTTGCCCGCCGCATATATGCAGTTTACCGAAGCTTTGCCCTGTAAAATGCCCGACATAAGACCGGAAACGGCCATAGGAAGGCACGCGCCCAAAACGCCCCAGCCCTGCGCAAGCGTCAAAGCAGTATTAACAGAGCCGGAGGCAACTATACCGATAATAAAGCCGTAAAGTCCCTGCGTTGCGGGAAGGAGGACTAAAAGAACGACTTTACCGAACTTTTTGGGGTTTTCGCCCAAAACTCCCGCCGCCGCGCTGCCCGTTTTGTAAAGTCCGATTGCCGAACCGATGCCGCACATGATAACGCAGAGCGCAATACCGATAACGGCAACCACGAAACCGGCGTAGCCCGTTTCCTTTACGGCTTCGGTTATGGGATTGTCCGCAGCCGTTTCCAAAAGTGTGTTTAACATAAAAACCTCCAAAAGATTGTTGATTATTTAATCCGCTTTATATCTGCGGAACTTTGCAATTTGATATGCTTATGGTTTGAACCCAAGGGCGCGAACAGCTCGCCCTCGCCCTCGTAAAATTTTCCGAAAAACTCAACGTATTGCAGCCTTGCGTCGTGTATATACGCGCCGAGAAGTCCTATTGCAATGTTAAATACGTGACCTATTACGAAAATCAATACGCCGAGAATTATCAATAAAGGATTGCCGCTTAAAAGGAACCCTACCGTCGTGCCGTCGCCTATAGTGTATTTGGCGATTATTTGCGCGATTACCGCGCCCGAAAGCATAAGCCCGTAAAGCCTTGCATAACTCAAAACGTCCGAAACGTAGTTTATAATTCCGTAAGCCGCGCCGAAGCCCTTTGTGAACTTGCCCAAAACTTTTTCGTGTCTGCCCGCCGTAAGCATTGCAACAAGCAGACTTACGCCCGCAATTCCCCCGCCTATATAGCTGAGTATCGGCATGTTTGCCTGTTCAATAAAGCCCGCGATTGCCACGCCCACGCCTATCGAGAACGCCGCCCACACAAAGCCGTCGAACATGCCGTCCCAAAAATGCCCCCTGCGCATATGCTGGATTGCCTTGCAAATATAGCCCGCCATCAAGTGGACTATGCCAAGCTCCATTGCAATTATAAGAACCGCGGGAACGTTTATTCCCATAACGCTCCACGAATCGTCCTTTGCGTTGGGCATAAGCGGCGTAATAATCTCTATTCCGAACAGCGAGCCGAACAATACGCCCCACAATATGGCAAAGATACCGCCTATTCCGAATACCGCCGCCATTCTTTTAAGCCCGCCGTCATCTTTGCGCTTTAAGTAATAAATCAAGCCCCCGCAAAGCGCCATCATTATGCCGTAACCTATATCCGCCATAATAAAGCCGAGGAAAAGGCTGTAAAAGAACGCCATAATTGCGTTGGGGTCAAACTCGCGCGAGTTGACGGGCGAATACATATTCGTAATCGTTTCGAAGTTCGAAACTACTTTATTGTTTTTATAAAGCGTAGGCGGCATCTCATTGTCCGCAGGCTCGCAAAACTCGTAATACGTCGCCCCCGTCACGCCGTCAAGCGCGTCTTTAACAACTCCTTCCGCCTCTTCGGGAACGTAAGCCTCCAAAAGAAAGGTTACTTCCGTCGCCCTCATCTTTTCGGCAAGCTCCGCCTTTTCAAGCTCGAAGGCAAGTCTGTCGCAATAAATTTTCAAATCCCTTATTTCGGGCTTCAATCCGTAAAGCGCTTCGTCGGCGGCGTTAAGCTCCGAAACAAGCGCGCCCTCTTCCGCCAGCAAATCCTCGTAAATTTTAACGCCTGTGCGCGAATCGCCCGAAAACGGCGACTGTACAAAGCCGAATTCCTGCAAAAGCCCATCGTCGGCTGCGGTTCGGTGGAAAACTATTCCCAAAAGCGCGCACTCTTCGTTTTTTGCAAGCTCGCAAACTTCCCAAAGCGGGTTTTCAAAAGCCCGCGGCTTAAAATCGTCCAGCGCCGCCAAAGGCATAGTTCCAAGTCTTGCCCGCACGTTTAAGGTGTCGCAAAATTCGTCAAGCGGAATTTCAACGCTTTTCAAAATTTCAGCGGCGGCAAGCGTCTTTTTCACCTTTGAAAGCGCAACCGCATTTTTCGCCTTTTCCGCGTGTAACGCTTCAACCCTTTCGCAAACCTTGTCCGCCTTGTCTTTAAGCTCGGGGGCAGCGGCAAATTCCGTATAAGAAATTTCAAACCCGTCCTTTACAACCCCTTCCTTAATCTTTTTGTCGGCTTCGTAATTCAAAACGTCCGCCGTCAAAAGCTCCAAAGCCGCCTCCGCCCTCGAATAGTACCCGCGCAAATCCGCGCAGTCCACAACAAGGGGCGCCGAAATACCGTCCTCGGCTTTAAGCTTAACCTCGGTGGCTCCCGTTTTTTGCAGGGCGTTCAAAATTGCGTCCCTGTCGTAAGCCATCGCCGCAAGGTTAAGTTTTTTCATCTTAGCCGTTGCCACTCAAAACCCTCCCGACGATATCGTTCACCTCTTTATCGGTGTTCTTAATCACGCCGTCGGCATAAGCTTTTGCGTCTGCCTCAGCCTGTTTTATTTTATTTTCATAATCGTCCTGCGCGTTTTTTACGGCGTTTGCAAGGCTCTGTTCCTTAAAAAGTTTAAGCCGCTCTTCCGAAGTCTTTAAAATTTCCGCCGCTTTCTTTTCCGCATCCGCGGCAATAACGGCGCACTCGTTCTGCGCCTCGGCTTTTATTTCCGCCGCTTTCATCTCGGCGTCCTTTATGCTCTTTAAAATAACTTCCATCTCAGCCTCTTTTATTTTATTTCCATATTATCGGAAAAATAAAAAACCGCAATTCGTTTAATTGATTTTAACATAGACAAGTTTAGCATTTTTTGGCAAATTTTGCAAGTACAAATCTAAAATTGCAGTTTGAATTTTAATGAAATCTTGGTGAACGTAATTTCACAAAGCCCAAAACCGTTATTAATTTTCAAAAAAATGTAAAATTATACAAACTTTTGAATATTAATAAGTTATATAGTAAAATCGCTTGTGTTTAATTATTCATAGTGATATAGTGTAACCATCACAAAAAAAGAGGTAACATAATATGAAAAAACTCGCAAAAAAATTAATCGTTGCGGCAGTTTCCGCAATCACGATAACGGCTTCGGCGCTTTCGCTCACCGCCTGCGGCGGCGACGCAAGCAAACTCAAAATTCTTGATGTAACGCTTACCGGCGAACAGTACGGTTACTGTGTAAACAAAACCGATACGACTATTATGACAGAAGTCAATTCACTTATAGAAAAACTGTGCGGCAACTCGGCCTACGACCCTGAAAACACTTCTTCCTTTAACGCAGAAGGCATTCAATACGATTTTGACGGCAATGGTACTGACGAAACGGTTACTTTTAAAACTATTTATGATGCAGTTATCAACGGCACCGCCAATGACATAGGCGAAGTCCCCCCCTCTGTTCCGGCAGGAAAAACCCCCGACGATTGTCTTATCGTTGCAACAAACGCCGAATTTGAACCGTTTGAATATAAAAACGGCAACAAATACGCGGGCGTGGATATGTGGATTGCAAAAATTCTTGCCGAAACCTTAAACAAAACTCTTGTAATAAAAGATATGGAATTTGACGTAGTAATAACCGACGTAGAAACAGGTGCTTCACATATAGGAATGGCAGGGTTAACCATAAACCACGGACGCGAACAGCTTGTAACCTTTTCCAAAGGCTATTATAAAACTACGCAAAGTATTGCGGTGGCAGAAGATGAAACGGCTTTTGACAGTTGCACTACCGAAGCTCAGGTTCGTGCAGTTATCGAGGGTATGGGCAAAGTAAACGCAGGTGCCGCAAGCGGACAAACGGGTTACTACTATATCGTCGGCAGCACAGATTTTGAATTTGCTGGCTTTGCCAACGTGACGGCAAAAGACTACGACTCGATAGGACTTGCTGTACAAAACCTTTCAAACGGCAAACTCAAGTTTGTAGTCGGCGACAAAGACACACTCACCTCTGCAGTTACCGAAATCAATTCCCACATCGGAAAGTAAGGATTTAAAATGAGCAAGTGGGAAGTATTTTATGAACAATTAATAACCCAAAGAGGATATAAAAACGTCCTCCTCGGGTTAAGGAATACACTCATAATAGCAGTCTGCGGACTGCTTATCGGCATTATTATAGGAACTTTAATTGCTTGCGTGCAAGTTGCAGGCAAACGCAATAAAATTGCTAAGGGCTTTTCGATTGCAGGAACCGTTTACACGGCAATTTTTCGCGGTACGCCTATTATTGTTCAGCTTTTGATTTTTCATTACATATTATTTGCAAGTATAAATATCGACGGCCTTTTAGAAGCAATTATTGTATTCGGACTTAACAGCGGCGCCTACGTAGCCGAAATCATGCGCGGCGGCATAGAATCGGTTGACGCCGGCCAACTTGAAGCAGGCAGAACGCTTGGATTGTCTTACGTCACGTCCATGATAAAAATCGTATTTCCGCAAGCGCTTAAAAACGTTATCCCTACACTCGGCAACGAACTTATTGCGCTAACAAAAGACACTTCCGTGGCCGGATATGTAGCCACCATGGACTTAACCCGCGCTTTCAGGCTCATCGCTAGTGCGAAATACGAATATATTATTCCTTACGTTATGCTCGCATTGGTTTATTTTGTAATTATAATAATTATGACCGTCATAATCCGCCTCATCGAAAGGAGGTTGAGAAAGAGTGAAAAGCGATAAAGAAACGGTTAAAATCCCCACACACGAAAAAGCGGAAAAGCTCAAACACAACAAAAACGAAAAGTTTTTAAAAACCGAAAAAACTCCCGCCGAACCTTTCGACCCCAATGCTTTAATCGAAGTTCAGCACCTCACCAAAAAATACGGCGCGCTAACCGTTTTCGAGGACGTTTCAGCCAAGATAACCACGGGCGAAAAGATTGCGATAATCGGCCCTTCGGGCAGCGGCAAAAGCACCTTTTTGCGGTGTTTGAACGTTTTGGAAGACCCCACCGACGGGCACGTGTTTTTTAAGGGCAACAACCTTTGCAACCTTAAAGTGGACATAAATATCCAGCGCCGCAAAATGGGCATGGTGTTTCAGCAATTCAACCTGTTCAACAACATGAACGTGTTAAAAAACATCACGCTTGCGCCCGTCCACGTCGGCTTGCAGGACTTGCGCAAAATCAAACGCAAAAACTTTTTTATAAAGCTTAAAAACCTCTTTAAAAAGAAAGCCGAAAAGCAACCGCTTATCACAATAGAAAAATCGGCAAAGGAAATAAAGGCGGAAGCCAAGGCAAACGCTATGCGCCTTTTGGAAAGGATTGGGCTTTCCGACAAAGCAAACGTTTATCCTTCCACCCTCTCCGGCGGACAGCGGCAAAGAATTGCAATTGTGCGCGCGCTTGCCATGAATCCCGAGGTCATGCTCTTTGACGAGCCCACCTCCGCGCTCGACCCCGAAATGGTCGGCGAAGTGCTCGCCCTTATCAAAGAGCTTGCAAACGAGGGCATGACAATGGTTATAGTAACCCACGAAATGGGCTTTGCCCGCGAAGTCGCAACGCGCGTAATGTTTATGGCGGACGGCAAAATCGCCGAAGAAGGCACGCCCGAACAAATTTTCGGCAACCCCCAAAACGACAGATTAAAGGATTTTTTAAGCAAAGTGCTTTAATTGAAAATTTAACAAAAATTCAAGCCCCCGCGGAATACTTCCGCGGGGGCTTATTTTAATTATTTTGTTCACTTTCAGCCGTTTAAACGCGCAAAAACGGCGCATATTAGCGGTGCAATCACATTAAAGGCGCAAACACCCTTAAAACTCCCGCAACCATTCTCGGCAGCAATTTATTGCGCGTAGAGTTCTTTTCGGTCACCTCTTTGCACACCTTAAACACGTTTTCAAAGTCGCGCAAAACGTCGCACAAAACCCCGTTGTCGTTGGTGTAAACGCCGTTTTCAAACTGGTTGTAATAGCTCCGCAAATCTATGTTTACCGAACCTACGGCAACGCAGTTTTCCGAAAACACCACCTTTGAATGAACAAACGCACGCCGCATTTTAAACACGCGCACGCCGCTTGAAATAAGTCTTTCAGCGCTGTCCACGCTCACGCGGTAAACATAGGGTTTGTCGGGCACGTCTGGCAAAATTATGCGCACGTCCACGCCCGAAAGCGCCTTTTCGGCAAGTATAGCCGCCGTGTCCTCGTCGGGGATAAAATAGGGCGTCATTATATAAAGCTTTTCGTTTGTCCCCGCCATTATGTTTGAGTAAACGCCCTTGCACACAAACCTTTCGTAATCCTTTCCGTCGGCATAAGGCGCGACAACCGCACCCTCGCGCACGTTTTCCACGGGCAAAACGTACTTGCGGTAATCCTCCGTTTTTTTGGAAACGAATTCCCATTGCCGCAAAAACATAAGAGTAAATCCCGCCGCCGCGCCGCCGCCGACTTTTATGCCCGAATCCTTCCAATAACCGTGCATGCGCTTTTCGTTGACATACTCGTCCGCAAGGTTACACCCGCCGGTATACGCCGTTTTGCCGTCGATTACTATTATTTTTCTGTGGTCGCGCACGTTAAGTGCAAACGTAAACCGCGGCACTATGCGGTTAAACCTGAACAGCTTTACGCCCGCCTTTTTCAGCTTTATTTGCATCTGAAATGAAAGCGTTCCGTGGCTGCCCATTCCGTCGCAGATTATGCGCACCTCCACGCCTTCCTTAACCTTTTGAGACAGCACGTCGCAAAACCTGTTTAAAAGCACGCCGTCCGCGATTATGAAAAATTCAATAAACACAAACTTTTCAGCCCTTTCAAGCTCATCCAAAACGTCGTCGAACATAGACGCGCCCGAAGGGAAATATTTTACGGGCGAACCGCAATAAGAGGCAAACCCGCCGGCGTTCCAAAGATATTCCGCGTCCCTTTGAACCTGCGGACAAACGTGCGTAAGCGGCGCATATTCGGGGGTTAAGCCCTGCGTTCTTTTAAAAATTTTGTTGTAACGCCTCTTCGCCCAGCCGAAAAACAGTTTCTCGCTCGACATTACGTAAGCTATGTAGCCAAAGCTGTTAAACAAAAGCAAAAACAGCACCCACACCGTTTTAGTGTGCCCCGGCTTTGAAGTTGACAAAACGTGAATACAGCAAATAAAGCTTAAAACAAACGCAATCAGCTGATATATGCGGAAATAACTTATTACCCCAAGGTAAAACAAAAGCAAAAGCGCCGTCTGTAAAATTATAAAAAACCCAATCGCAAAAGTGCGCCAAGCGCCAAGGTTTCTGCCCTCGGTGCGGATAGTAACAACCTTGCCGCCCTTAGGGGAATGCGCCTTGGTCTCTCTGCGGCGGGCGGAAATTTTCTTATCTCTCACCGTCCGCCTCCTTTGGGCAAGTTGCCGCCGCCTCTTCCGTCATCTCGTTTATAATTTCAATGCCGCCCGCGCCGCCTTCAACCGTGCAAAGCCGCGCCGCCTCTTTCAAAACCGAAACAATCTCCGCCCGCGCACGCAAAAGCCTGACTTTCCGTTTTTCGCGTTCTTTAAAAAACACCTTTAACGTCACCGTAATCGACAGCAAAAACATTGCAACCGCGCACGCCAAAAACACAATGCCAGCCGTGTAAATTACGGGGTTGTTTAACAGATACATAAGGCACAGCCCCGCAACCGCAAAACCCAGAGTTAAAAGCCCCGTTAAAATTCCCGCGACCGCCGTAAGCGGCATCGATTTTCCGTCAAGCCGCCCCTCGTCGTTTAAAGCCGCTTCCAGATAAACCTGCAAAAGCTGCAGCTTGTCCTTGTTCCCGATTCTGTGCGGGCGGCGATAAACAAGGTGCACTCTTCCGCGGTGAAGCTTGTCGTCACGCTTTTCCTCGCGCTCCCAACCCAGCGCGCGATAACACCTTTCAAGTTCCTCTAACTTATTCAGTTTAACCGCTACGAACAATCTGTCGTAATTTCTGTAATCCGTTTCCACACGAACCCCGCGTTCATCATAAGTTATTAATTTAAAACTATTATAATAGCCGCCAAACCAATTGTCAAACCCGAAGTTTCACCCCGCCCCTATTGTCATTCTGAGCGGAACGAAGTGAAGCCGAAGAATCTTTAAAAGTAACGATATTTTTTTCTGCACGCAAAAATGCAAATTACGGTAACCGCCAGCGCCAGAATTTCGGCAAAGCACGTCGCCGCCCAAACGCCGTCAAGCCCCATAAATATAGGGCACACCATTACCGCGACAATCTGAAAGACGAGCGTGCGCAAAAAGGAAATTATCGCCGAAACCAGCCCGTTGTTCAACGCGGTGAAAAGCGACGAGCCGAAAACGGAAAAGCCCGTAATTAAAAACGCAACCGAATAAATGCGGAAGCCCCGCAAGGTCATTTCAAACAATTCGCCGTCAAACCCGAAAAGCATAATCACGGGGCTTGCCAAAGCTTCCGAAAGCCCCGTCATCAATACTCCCGAAACAGTCATAATAACGACACTCTTTTTAAAAAGATTTTTAAGCTCTTCATCGTTCCGCGCACCGAAGTTAAAGGCAATCAGCGGCGCGCTCCCCACGGCGTAGCCCATGAAAACGGAAAAGAAAATCATCATCACGTAGCCTATCGCGCCGTAAGCCGCAACCCCGTCGTCGCCCACAAGCTTAGCCACCTGATAATTATAAAGCATAATAACCACCGCCGACGAAACGTTTGACAAAAATTCCGACGAGCCGTTGGTGCACGATTTTAAAAGCTCCTTAAAATAAATCTTCGTTTTTCCAAGCTTTAAAAGCGAGTTGTTCTTCCTCGCAAAATAAACGAGCGGAAAAACCCCGCCGAAAACCTGCCCCGCAACCGTCGCCGCCGAAGCGCCCGCAAGCCCCCACTTAAAGCCCGCAACAAACACCGCGTCTAAAACTATGTTTATGCCGCCCGCAACAGCGGTTACGATAAGCCCCAGCCGCGGCTTTTCCGCCGTCACGAAAAAGCTTTGAAAAATATTCTGCAAAATAAAAAATGGCTGCGCGGTCAAAAGCACTCTTCCGTAAAGCACGCAATAATCGTAAATTTCCCCTTCCGCGCCGAAAAGCTTTGCAATTTCGGGCACGGCAAACTGCCCCGCTACGGCGATAACAACGCCTATGCCCGCGGTTACGTAAACGAGCATCGAAAAATACTCGTTCGCCTTTTCCTTATCGCCCTCGCCCAGGGTTTTCGAAACGAGCGCGCTTCCGCCCGTGCCCAGCATAAAGCCAATCGAGCCGAACACCATAAACACGGGGAAAATATAATTAATCGCCGCCACAGCGTCCGAGCCTACGAAGTTCGAAACGAACAGCCCGTCCACAACCGAATACACGCTTAAAAACACCATCATGATAATCGACGGCGCAACGAATTTCAATAATTTTTTAAAAGTAAAATGCTCTGCAAGCCCTATACGCATAATACCACATATCTTATGTTAAATAAAACATATTGTCAACCCAATTGCGCGGCATGTTGACAGATTTCGCTTTAAATTATATAATATGTTTGGAAGTGATACGAATGAAAAAGATAATTCAAAACCAAATCTTAGACGAAGAACGCGCCCTTTACGCGCTTAATAATGCAAAGGTAACCGGTTGCACGTTCGCAGGCCCCGCCGACGGCGAAAGCGCGCTTAAAGAATGTAAAAACGTAACCGTAACAAACTGCGGTTTTTCGCTCCGTTACCCCCTTTGGCACGCAAATGGCTTTTCGGTTGAAAACTGCGAAATGGACGAAAAAACCCGCGCCGCGCTGTGGTATTGCAAAAAAGGCGAAATAACCGAAAGCAAGCTCCACGGCATAAAGGCTTTAAGGGAATGTAAGGATATAAAAATTTTAAACTGTTCGGTAATTTCCCCCGAGTTCGGCTGGCGCTGCAAGGACGTAAACCTTGATATATGCGCCGTCGAAAGCGAATATTTCATGTTCGAAAGCCAAAATCTCACCTTGAACAAGGTTGAATTCAGCGGCAAATATTCCTTTCAATACGTAAAAAACATGCAAATAACCGACTGCAACCTTTCCACCAAAGACGCCTTTTGGCATGCGGAAAACGTAACCGTTAAAAATTCCACGTTAAAAGGCGAATATCTGGGGTGGTATTCCAAAAACTTAACGCTTATAAACTGCGTTATATGCGGCACCCAACCGCTTTGCTACTGCAAAAATTTAACGCTTATAAACTGCCGCATGCAAGGGTGCGACCTCTCGTTTGAATACAGCGAGGTAAACGCCGACGTCGCGGGCGAAATTCTTTCAGTCAAAAACCCGCTAAGCGGCAAAATAATTGCCGACGGCTACGGCGAAATAATTTTTGAAGACAGCGTAAAGCCCTGCCGCGCCGAAGTTTTAACCCGCCCCGCCACCGTAAAAGCCAATTGTGGATAACCTGCCCGCAAAAAGCGCAAAACTTTATATATGCGCCGTTTATCCACAAAAAGTTGTCCACATTTTTATTGTGTAAACCTTTTAAAAAATAAAAAATGAATAAAGATTTCCACATTCTATCCACAATGTGCCGATTTAGTCCATAATTTCAGCGTTTTTCGACAAAATAGACCTTAAAATTTATAAAAGTTTTCCACAATGCATAATTTTGAATATCAAAGCATAAGGGGCGGCAACCAAAAGGTTGCCGCCCCTTGAATTTTCCTTGCTGTTTCCGTTTCTAAATCCCGCAATATGTCGCGTTTGCGTTTATTGCTTATCCACCTTTTTGCCGTACACCGCCGACAAGTCGTTGGCAAACTTCTGCATGTTCCCGCACGATTTCAAAGCCACGCCCTCTTCATAGTCGGCAAGCTTTTTAATCTGCTCGCGCGAAAGCTTCTGCGGAACGTCTATTTCAACCGTTACGTAAAGGTTGCCCGTGCCGTTCACTGTTTTTACGCCCTTGCCGCGCAACGTAAAGCGCGTTCCCGAAGGCGTTCCCTCGGGTATGTTAAGTTCAAGCGTGTCGTCTATCGCGGGCACCTGAATTTTGCCGCCCGTAACCGCCGTTTTAAAGGATATAGGCACCGTAACGTACAAATCCCTGTCCTCGCGCCGCAGCATTTTGTGCGGTTCTATGCGGAAATAAATGTATAAATCCCCGCTGTCGCCGCCGTTCCCCGCCGCCTGACCAAAGCCGCGCTTTCTTAGCGAACTGTCCTTATCCACGCCCGCGGGTATGTTCACGCTGAATTTCGTTTCCTTTCTTACGTAGCCCTTGCCCTTGCAGTCGTTGCACCTCTCCAAAATCTTTTTGCCCGTGCCGCCGCAATCGGGACAAGCGCCAACCTGAATTGTTCTGCCGAAAATGGTGTCCTGCTGAAATTTCACCCTGCCGCTGCCGCCGCAACGCGAACACTTCTGAAAGGCCGTTCCGCCTTTCGCGCCCGTACCCGAGCACGAAGGACAAGGCTCGTTGCGCATATAGCTAACCGTTTTGGTGCAGCCCTTTATGGCGTCCAAAAACGAAAGGTTTATGGTGTGCTCTATGTCCGCGCCGCGCGCCGTCTGCCGCTGCCCGCCAAAGCCGCCGCCCGTGAACATGTTAAAAATGTCCTCGAAGCCGCCCATGCCCCCGCCGCCGAAACCGCCAAAACCGCCGCCGAAGGGATTGCCAGCGCCGCCGCCCATGCCGGGGTGTTCAAGCTCGAAGTCGTATTGCTTCCTCTTATTCTCATCGGACAAAACCTCGTTCGCCTCGTTAATTTCCTTAAACTTCTCCGCCGCCGCATTGTCGCCGGGGTGAAAGTCGGGGTGATACTGTTTTGCAAGCTTTCTGTAAGCCGACTTAATTTCGTCCGCCGTCGCCGTTTTGGAAATCCCCAAAACGTCGTAATAATTCTTTTTCTCTGCCATAATTGCCCTTGTAATATGCTTGAAATACCGTTAAAGAGGGTGCCTTAAAGCGCCCTCTTTATTTTATATTATTTTAATAAAATCAGTGCTGTCTGAATTCGGTGTCGTCGCCGCCCGAAGTACTTCCGTCGTTCGGGTTTCCGCCCTGCGTCTGCTGATATATTTTAGCAATCACGGGCTGAATGTCCTTCGTAAGCGTTTCCGCCGCAGCCTTAATTCTTTCGTTGTCGCCCGATTCAAGCTCAACCTTCGCCTTTGCAACCGCGTCCTCAACCGTCTTTTTGTCCTCTTCCGAAAGCTTGTCGCCCGCCTCTTTCACGGTCTTTTCAAGGCTGTCAATCATGCTTTCAAGGTTGTTCTTGTTGTCAACGGCTTCCTTGCGCTTTTTGTCCTCTTCGGCGTATTTTTCCGCGTCCTTAACCGCCTTGTCGATGTCGTCCTCCGAAAGGTTGGTCGAAGCGGTAATGGTAATATTCGTGCTCTTGCCCGTTCCCAAATCCTTTGCGGTTACGTTCACAATGCCGTTAGCGTCAACGTCAAAGGTAACTTCAATCTGCGGCACGCCGCGGGGTGCGGGGGGAATGTCGGTCAGCATAAATTTGCCCAAGGACTTGTTGTCGTGCGCAAACTTTCTTTCGCCCTGCAACACGTTAATTTCAACGCCCGGCTGATTGTCCGCCGCCGTCGAAAAGACCTGACTCTTCTTTACGGGAATGGTCGTGTTTCTCTCGATTAGCGGAGTGGAAACGCCGCCCAAAGTTTCGATGCCCAAAGTAAGGGGCATAACGTCAAGAAGTAAAACGTCCTTAACCTCGCCCGATAAAACGCCGCCCTGAATAGCCGCGCCGATAGCCACGCACTCGTCGGGGTTAATGCCCTTGAAGGGCTCTTTGCCCGTAACCTGCTTAACCTTTTCGAACACCGCGGGAATACGCGTCGAACCGCCTACGAAAATCACCTTCGAAATATCCCCGTAAGAAAGCCCCGCGTCCTGCATAGCCTTTCTCATGGGCTCTAAAGTGCGCTCCACAAGGTCGCTCGTAAGGTTATCGAATTTCTGGCGCGACAAATCTATATCAAGGTGCTGGGGCGCGCCGTCCACAACGGTTATGAAAGGCAGATTGATATTCGTCGAGGTCATGCCCGAAAGCTCTATCTTCGCCTTTTCGGCAGCGTCTTTAAGCCTCTGCATTGCCTGCTTATCCTTTGAAAGGTCAACGCCCGTGTCCTTTTTAAAGGTTTCCACAAGGTAATCGATAATTTTGTTATCGAAGTCGTCGCCGCCGAGACGCGTGTCGCCGTTGGTAGCCAAAACCTCGAACACGCCGTCGCCGATTTCCAGAATGGAAACGTCGAACGTGCCGCCGCCAAGGTCGTAAATCATAACTTTTTGGCTGCCTTCCTGCTTATCGAGCCCGTAAGAAAGCGCCGCCGCCGTGGGCTCGTTGATTATTCTCAAAACGTTCAAGCCCGCAATCTTGCCCGCGTCCTTCGTTGCCTGACGCTGCGAATCGTTAAAGTATGCGGGGCAGGTAATAACCGCGTCCGTCACCTTAGCGCCCAAATAGCTTTCGGCGTCCGCCTTTAATTTTGCAAGTATCATCGCCGAAATTTCCTGCGGCGAATAACCCTTTTCGATATTCACCTTATAAGCGTCGCCCATATGGCGCTTAATCGAAATAACCGTCTTGTCGGGCGAAGCAACGGCAAGTCTTTTTGCCGCCTGTCCAACAATACGGCTGCCGTCCGCCTTAAACGAAACAACGGAGGGCGTGGTTCTGTTGCCCTCGCTGTTTGCAATAACAACGGGCTCGCCGCCTTCCATAACGGCAACGCACGAGTTAGTCGTTCCCAAATCTATTCCTATTACTTTTCCCATAACTTTATACTCCTTATTTATATTTACGAAATTTAATATTTAATATAAACTTAAACCAATAAAATCTAAAATGCATAGAAGCAAGCAAGACAAGGCAAGCGAGCATTTTCAAGGGGAGTTTACTAAACCGTAAATGACCCGAAGAAAAGCGGAGCTTAACACAGTATTGCGTAGCTTATATGCGTTTTAAACCGTTACCGCCACCTGCACAAAGCGTATAACCTTATCTCCCTGCTTATATCCCTTTTTAAGCACCTGCTTAACCGAGTTGGGCGCCTCGCCCTCCCCGCAGGGGAAGTTTAAAACGGCCTCCATAACGCTTTCGTCAAACTTATCGCCCGCCGCCACTTCTATTTCTTCCACGTCCAAAGACTTCAAAACGGTGTTAAAGCTTTTAATAACCTTGTCAATACCCGCTTTCGTCTTTTCATCCGATGCCGACATAAGCGCGTAACCAAAGTTGTCCGCCACGGGCAACAACTTTAAAACCGCCTCCGCCGCACCGTCGGCGTAAGCTTTGGAAACAGCCGCCGCGTTACGCTTGCGGTAATTATCGTACTCGGCGGAAACGGAATACCACTTTCTTTTATAATCCTCCGCCAAAGCTTGCGCCTTTTCAAGCTCGGTCGGCTCCGCCTTTACCCCGCTCGCCTTTTCGGCGTTTTCGGTTTCTTCCAAAACTTCTTCCGATTTCAAATTTTCATCTTTCTTCTTTGCCATAATCCATTCTCACATTACAACATCCAACGTGTTGGAGGTCATTTTCAACCGTTACAATATTAATATAAAGCTTTCCGCGCCGCCTTAAACAGTCCAAAACAAAAAAACCACGAAAATTTTCAAAAAATTTAAGCGGCGGGCGCAACTGCGCCCGCCGCCTTTTATATCCAAAACGGCATCCCACCCAAAAACGCCGTAATGAACCGAACTTTATAATATTTTGCGTAACTTCACTTTAATTATTCAAACTTAATCTTTTTCGCCGTCGTCGCCGCGCCCGTAAAAACGTAATCGTAACCGCCGTCCTTCGGCTGCACTTTAAACGTACCGCTCTCGCCGCCAACCGTATACCCAACGGTTACCGCGCTGCCGTCCGCAGGGCGAATTACCTTATAACTTCCGCCGAACGCGCCGCTCACGTCAAACGAATAGGTCACCCCGCCGCCCGTTTTCAGCGTAGAGGTTTCCGCAACCTCGCCGTCCACAACCAAGGTATAGCGGTATTCAAGCGAATTTCTGTCAGCGCTTCCTTTGGGCGTGCTTTCAACCTGCACAAAAGTCTTTCCGTCAAGTCCGTCCGCAAACACCTTTAACAAAAGCTCTTCGTCCCGCTTATCCTCATTAACGCGCCTTTCGCCGCGCAAAGCAAAGCTCCTTCCGCCCACGGCAATCTCTCCCGTCGCGGCGCGCTTGCCGGAATTTTCTTCCGTTTCGCTCTCGTTAAAATACATCGCGTATTCGAAAGCGGTATTATAATAATTTTGCGTTTTAACCGTCACTTTCGCCGCATACCCCTTTTCACCCGCGGCGTTTAAAACGGTTATTTGCGTTCCACCGAACAAGTCGAATGCGTTGAAATATCTGTCGAATACCTTTAAGTTTTCTTCTATCTTTCCGCTGTTTAACGTAAATTCGTAAGCCGCGGAGCCCGCACCCTCGGGCACGCTCTCGTCCAAAAGCTTAGCCGCCGAAACCGCGCCCACCGCATAGGTGTCGCTCATGGGGAACGTTGTGGCAGCAGGCAGCAGCAAGGACGTAATCTGTTTGCCCCAAATCGCAAACACGGCAAAGGTTCCCAGCGCAAGCGCAACAATCGTCGCGCTAAGCCCTACCATCGCGCTTCCGCCGCCTTTTGCGGATTTAGAACGACCCTTATCACCGTTATTTCTATGATATTCGCGGCGCAATTCATAAAACAGATATTGCTCGTTCGCCGCCGACATAACTTTTTTGTATACGTCGGGCGTGTTCTTTTCCGCTTCGTTTTTAAGCATTTTCATCATTTCCGAACGCATAACTTAATCCTCCCCAAACCCGTCGCGGAAAATTTCGCGCATCTTTTCGGTCGCCCTTTTATACTTCCAGGTAACCGTCGGCAACGGCATGTCAAGGATTTCGGCTATTTCCCGCCGCTTATATCCTTCCGCCGCCGCAAGCATGAGTATAAGAAATTCGTCCTCGGGCAAAGCCTTTTTCGCCGCGTCCGTTAAAAGCCCGAAGTCGTTAGTCTGCTCCGTTCCGAAAACGTCCAGGTTTTCGCGCTCGTCAACGTAAATCTCGCGTCCGCGCTTTTTAGCCAACGCCAAAGCCTCGTTTTTCGCAATTTTTGCAATCCACGCCGCCGCGTTCGTGCCCGCACGGTACTTTGCCGCATTTTTAATCACGCTTAAATATGCCGACTGCATAACGTCTTCGGCAAGCGCTTTTTCCTTCACAATCGACAGCGCAATAAAATACACAGTCTTTTGCGTCTGCGCATATATATCCCCGAACGCGGAAATCTCCCCGTCCGAGAACCTTGTCATCAGTTTGTCAAGCGTCATACTTCCTCCGGGTGGGTCAAGTAGGTTTTTCTGCTTACACCTATATAATAACTTAACCTACGCGTTTTGTTGGCAATTTTCCAAAATTTTTTCAAACTTTTTTTCGTTTATCATTCTACCCTCTCTTGTCATTCTGAACGAAACAAAGTGAAGCCGAAGAATCTTTTTACCCAAACTCTTAATCCCTTGACAAAAAAACGCAATACAATTATAATTAAAGCAACGGCTGCCACCGGGTAACCGTTTTAAAGCACTCTGTCGCACCGTTAGGTCTTAGAAGGCGCGGCACGGGCGCTTTTTTTTGCAAGGAATTTTATGAAAAAACCCAAACTCCGCAACCCCTTCAAAAATTTAACCAAATTCGAGTGGGCGCTATGGATTATCTCCCTCGCGGGCATAACCGCGTCCTTTTTCGCCGTTAAAAACGACGACTACGCCACCCTCGCCGTATCCTTAATAGGCGTAACCTCGCTCATCTTCGCGGCAAAGGGCGACGCCTTCGGCTTAATGCTCATGCTCGCGTTCAGCGCCGTATATGCCGCGGTTTCTTACTTTTTCGGCTACTACGGCGAAATGATAATTTACCTCGCCATGCAAATACCCGTCTGCACGGCCTCGCTTATAAGCTGGCTTAAAAACCCCGCAAAAGAGGGCGGTGGCGAAACAAAAACGGGCAAATTAACCCCCAAATATGCGGCAATTATGCTCGTTTCAACGGCGGCAATCACCACCGCGTTCTACTTTATTCTGCGTGAACTGAACACGGAAAATTTGATTTTCAGCACAATTTCGGTAGCAACAAGCTTTTCGGCGCTGTTTTTAATGGTTTTACGCGTTCCCGCCTACGCCGCCGTATTCATGCTCAACGACGTTGTGTTAATAATTTTATGGTCGCTCGCCTGCGCGCAAAGCTTAAACTACGTGCCAATGGCCGTCTGCTTTTCAATTTTTTTAATAAACGATTTCTACGGCTTCATCAGCTGGACGCGCCGGCAAAAACAACAATTAAAAGAATAATAAAAGCCGCCCGCACCAAAAGGCGCGGGCGGCACTTTTTATATAACAAACTATATCTCAATCAAAAACCCTTTGTCCCTCAACGCCCGCTCAATTCCGTCCAAAACTTCCTCCGTTTCCGCGGTTACCGTGTGGTAATGATATCCGTCCGTCACGCTCATCAAGGGCTTCGAAGCCCCCGAAACAAGCGAGCGGTAAAGCTCTTCAACGTTCGTGCGGTTATATAAATCGAGCTTAGCAAAAATCCTTCCGTAAACGCGGTGGTTCACGTAAATATCCTCTATTCTTCCGCCCGCCTCGATAACAAGCACCCCCTCGTCCACAATCTCGTCAAACGAGTGCCTGCACTTAAACACGCGCGAAGCCCTTGCCGTCCTGCCCAAAACGTAGCCGCGGTTGGTTGAAGTTATGTCATATCCCCCCGCGCGCAAAACGGCTATGTCCTGCACGATAACCTGCCGCGAAACCTTAAAGCGCTCCTTTAAAACGTTCGCGGGAATGGGATTGTCGGTGTTCCCGATAAGGCTCAAAATTTCCTCGCGCCGCTTTTCGCCCTTCATTTCGCCCCCGTCGGGCGCATGTTTTTCAGCGACAAATCGAGTATGGGCGCGGAGTGCGTCAACGCCCCGCTCGAAACGAAGTCAACCCCCGTTTCCGCAATATTTTTCACGTTCTCGCGCGTAACGTTCCCGCTGCATTCGGTAAGCGCGCGCCCCGCAATCAGCTTAACCGCCGCCTTCATGTCGGCAACAGTCATGTTGTCAAGCATAATTATGTCCGCGCCCGCTTCAACCGCCTCGCGGCACATTTCAAGATTTTCGCACTCAACTTCAATCTTGTGCACGAATGAGCAATGCGCCCTCGCCGCCGCAACCGCCTGCTTTATGCCGCCCGCCGCGCCTATGTGGTTGTCTTTCAGCATAACCGCGTCCGAAAGGTTATAACGGTGATTGTTTCCGCCGCCCGTCTTTACGGCGTACTTTTCAAATAACCGCATGTTCGGCGTGGTCTTGCGGGTGTCCAAAAGCTTGGTTTTCGTGCCCTTCAAAAGCTCCGCCGTTTCGTGGGTATAAGTGGCTATGCCGCTCATTCTCTGCAAATAGTTCAAAGCCGTGCGCTCGCCCGTCAAAAGCACGCGCATATCCCCCGTTACCATGGCAATATGCTGCCCTTTTTCAACTTTGTCGCCGTCCTTTGCAAAAAATTCCACGCGCGTATTTTCGTCCAGAATCTTAAAAACGCGCTCGAATACGGGCAGCCCGCAAATAATTCCGTCCTGCTTGCAAATAAGGTCAACCGTGCCCTCTTTAAATTCCTTCAAAACCGCGTCCGTGCTTATATCCCCGCTCGTCACGTCCTCTTTAAGCGCAAGCCTAATCAGTTCGTCCGCGTTAATTTTCATGCTTATTTCGTTCATCTTCCGCCTCTTTAATCTTATTTTTCAACAATGATTTATAACTTTCCAGCAGCTTTTTCGGGTTTGAATAATCGTCCCAAACAAGCTTATTTGCGGCATATTCGGCGGTCAATCGGTCAAACTCCGCAAAATTTACGGCAATGTCGCCCGCCGCGCGCTCGGCAAACAGCAAGCTTTCCAGCAGCGAGTTCGAAGCCAGCCTGTTCGCCCCGTGCACGCCGTTGCAGCACGTTTCGCCCACCGCGTAAAGCCTCTTCATGCTCGTCCGCCCGAACAAATCGCTCTTCACACCGCCCATAAAATAATGCTGCGCAGGCACCACGGGAATACATTCTTTAAACACGTCGTATCCCTCTTCCGCGCACCTTTGCACAATTGAAGGAAAGTGCTCGCGCACCTCTTTTCGGTCAATCCCGCGCATGTCCAGCCACACGTGCGGCGTGCCGTCCTCTTCCATTTTCTTCAAAATTTCCGCCGTAACGACATCGCGCGGTTGCAGCTCGTCGCAAAACCTTTCAAAGTTTTTGTCAAGCAAAACCGCCCCCTCGCCGCGCACCGATTCCGAAATCAAAAAGCTCCGCTCCCCCTCGCGCTCGGTAAAAAGCGTGGTCGGGTGAATTTGCACGTAATCTATGTTCTCAACCTCAACGCCCCGCTTAATGCAAACGGCAACCCCGTCGCCCGTCAGAATGCGGTAGTTAGTGGAGTGTTCGTAAACGCCCCCTATTCCGCCCGTCGCAAGCACAACGTATGGCGCAAAAATCTTTTTCACCTCGCCCGAAGCGTTGTCCAAAGCCACCACGCCAAAGCACTCGTTGCCCTCGCAAATCAAGTCGAGCATGGTTGTCTCGGGCGAAACGGTCACGTTTTCAAACGCAAAAACTCGCTCCGCCAGCTTAGAAGTAATTTCCTTGCCCGTGCAATCCGCATGAAAGCAAATGCGGCTGCGGGAATGTCCGCCCTCGCGCGTAACCGCCAAAGTGCCGTCGCCGTTCCTCGCAAAGTCCACGCCCAAATCAATAAGTCCGTCAATCACCTTCGGCGAAGATTTAATCATGCACTCCACCGCCGCAGGGTTGTTTTCCGAGTGCCCCGCGCGCATAGTGTCGGCAAAATAACCTTCGAAGTCCGCCTCGCCCTGCATGCGGCAAATGCCGCCCTGAGCAAGATAACTGTCGCACTTTTCGGGCTTCCCCTTGCAAATTATCAAAATGCGCTTGTCCTTGGGCAAATGCAGGGCGCAATTCAGCCCCGCCACGCCCGCGCCGACAATCACAACGTCAAAATCTTTCATATCTTTCATATATCATATGCAAGTTTACACCAAAACTTTACACCTGTCAAGTCATCTGTCAACTTATTTTACCAATTTTTGTTATTATCCCTCCCGTCACAGCCAGACTCTTATACACATCTGACGCGGCCGACGAGACGGCGCGTGTAGAG
>JAIDVM010000014.1 GCA_029059705.1 Clostridia bacterium | reverse complement strand
ATTGAAAAGCTTTTAAAGCTTGCGCCCGATACCGTTACGATAGAAGAAAACGGCGAACAGAAAACTGTTTCTGTAAAGCAAATTAAGGAAGGGGATACGGTAATCGTCAAGCAGGGCGAATACGTTCCCGTAGACGGCAAAATTATAAGCGGTTCAGCCTTTGCCGATAAGTGCGCGATAACGGGCGAGAGCTTGCCCGTTGAGGTTGCCGAGGGCGACGAAATAACTTCGGCGGCGCTTATAAAGAGCGGCGTAATCAAAATGCGCGCCGAAAAGATAGGCGAGGAAACCACGCTTTCCAAAATAATAAAGATGGTGCGCGAGGCGGGAGCAAGCAAGGCGCCCATTCAAAAATTTGCCGACAAGGTTGCGGGAATTTTCGTGCCCGCGGTGGTGCTTGTCGCGCTTTTGACCTTTGTAATTTGGCTGATAGTTGACGGCGGCTTTAAGTCCGAACATTGCGTAACTTACGCAATCAGCGTTTTGGTTGTTTCGTGTCCTTGCGCGCTGGGACTGGCGACGCCCGTCGCGATTATGACGGCTACGGGCAAGGCGGCTTCGCTGGGGATTTTATATAAGGACGCCGAAAATCTGCAAAAGGTTTGCGACGTAAACGCGGTTCTTTTGGATAAAACGGCAACCATAACCGAGGGTAAGCCCCGCGTAACCGCTGTTTCGTCGTTCGGTTGCGAGGAAGATTGGGCAATAAAGCTTGCTTGCGGAATAGAGGAAAACTCAAACCACCCGCTTGCAAAGTGCGTTGTGGAGTACGGCGGAAAGGGTTTTGAGGTTTCCGACTTCGAATACGTTGTAGGACAAGGCGCAAAGGCTGTTTACGAGGGCAAAAAATATTTCCTCGGCAACGTAAAATTGCTGAAAGGCGTTAAAATTTCGGAGGAAGTCAAGGTACGCGCGGAAAGTTTTTCCGAAAGCGGCAACACGGTAATTTATCTTGCCGATACAAGCCGAGTTCTCGCGCTTATTGCCGTTGCCGATACCGTTAAAGAGGGCAGTAAGGAGGCGATTGCGCTGTTAAAATCGCGGAATTTGCGCGTTTCAATGCTTACGGGCGACGAAAACAAATGCGCTCACGCCGTTGCCCAAAGCGTTGGAATAGACGATTACCTTTCCGAGGTTATGCCCGCCGACAAGCTTTGCGCGGTTGAAGACCTTCAAAAAATAGGCGGGTGCGTGGCTATGGTGGGCGACGGCATAAACGATTCGCCCGCGCTTAAACAAGCTGACGTCGGCATAGCGATTGGCAGCGGCACCGACGTTGCGATAGATTCCGCGGGCGTGGTGCTTGTGAACGAGGATTTGCGCACTTTGGACACAATGTTCGATTTAAGCCGCGCAACGGTGCGAAACATCAAAGAAAACTTGTTTTGGGCGTTTTTCTATAACGTTATCATGCTGCCCGTTGCGGCGGGGGCGCTTGCTTTTGCGGGGTTTACGTTTGAGCCGTGGATTGCAGCCGCGTGCATGAGTTTAAGCTCGCTGTTCGTGGTGGGCAATGCTTTAAGGCTGTTATATTATAAAAATAAAAGAATAGTTAAAGGAGAAAATAACTTTATGAAAAAAATAGTTCACGTTGAGGGTATGTGTTGCGAGCATTGCGCAAAGCGCGTAGAGGATAAGCTTGCAACCGCAAAAAACGTAATTTCGGTCGACGTAAAATTAAAGAAAAAGCTTGCCGTAATAAGGAGCAGGGAAGAAGTTTCCGACGAGGAAATAACCGCCCTTGTTACTGACGCGGGCTATAAAGTTACCGAAATAGAAGTAAAGTAAATAACCCGACAAACAAAGCCAAATTGTGACAGTATACGTCATTATAACGTTTTGACATGTAAGCATATATTCCGCTATAATTTTTACAGGAGGCGAAATTATGCAGGACACAATGTTATTGGACAGACGTACGAAAGATTTGGTTAGGGAATACGTGCCGGACGGCGACGTTTTAGATAGTATTGTTTGCTTTTTTTCAATATTTGCAGACCATACGCGCGTTAAAATGCTTTCGGCTTTGGCAATTTCGGAAATGTGCGTAACCGATTTATCGAGAGTTTTGGATATTAACCAGACCACGGTTTCGCACCAGCTGCGGTTGCTTAAAAATCTGGGAATAGTAAAGAGCGAGCGGCACGGAAAGATAATTTTTTACAGCCTTGTGAACGATACGGTAAACGACGTTATGTTAAAGGGCGTTGAATTTTTAGGTTGTTGATTTTGGCGGTAGCGTAAGTTACCGCCATTTTTATGAAAATTGCAGCGCAAATAGTTGTCTTTTTCTCACACATATGGTAATATTTTAACACATAAAAGAAAAATAACATCAAGCAGGAGTATGTTGTGAAAAAGTTTTTCAAAATAATGATTTGTTTTGTTATGGCGTTGACACTTGTCGGAACTTCGGCTTGCGGGCTGTTCGGCGGCGGAGGTGCAGACGGAAAAACTTATTCCGTAACGTTAAATCTCAACGGCGGCAGTCTTGCTGACGGCGACGAACTTACTTCTTACATGTCCGGCGAAGAAACGCTGCTGCCCACACCGGTGAAATCGGGCGCAACCTTTCAAGGTTGGTTTAAATCTTCAGATTTGTCGGGCGGAAAGGTATTAAAAATTTATTCCGGCGAAAAAGGCGACAAGGAATTTTGGGCTAAATGGTCCTCCGGGTCTTCGGGCGAGCCTTCAAACCCCACCGGGCAAACCTATACTGTAACTTTAAATTTAAACGGCGGAAAGCTTTCGCAGAATTTGACTTCCTATAAAAAAGGTACGGGTGCAACGCTTCCCGCGCCTACGAGGGATAATTATCAATTCGGCGGCTGGTACGACAACGCGGAATTTAACGGCACGCTAATAACGCAAATTTCGTCAACCGACACGGGCAACAAAGAATTCTGGGCTAAATGGACGCCCACGGCAACGGGTTCGCTTGCATTATCGGCATACGAGGGATATTCCGAAGGCGCTTTCGTTGAATTCGCTGCGCAAAGCGGCGTGAGCAAATATACCGTTTCCTATAAAAAGAGCGGTGCAAACGCTTATACGGAAATCGACGACGAGCTTATCCGCGTAAACGGCGGCAAAGTCCGCGCAGATATTGTTGGTTTGGCTGCGGGCAACTATACCGTTAAAGTTGTTGCGGGCAGCAAATCAGCCGAAGTTCCCGTAACCGTAACCTCTTACGACCGTTCGGGTTATGCGCATTTCGATAGCAACGGCGCAAATAAAATGGTTTCCGCGGGCGTAGGCGCTTATAACAACGACGGTACGCCTAAAACAAACGCTAAGATAATCTACCTCACCGAGGACAATAAAAACAATATAGACGGTAAGGGCACGAGTATTGCCAAATATCTTGCAAGCTTTAAAAACAACGCAAACACAACTCCCGTAATTATCAGGGTTGTAGGTACGGTTGGCTCGGCAACGTGGAATTCAAAAAAATATAGCGGGTACGGCAAGAGCAATCCTTTGACGGCGGAGGATTTTGTAAACAATACGTCGGGTAACGGCACGCTTACATTGACGAAGGACAGTAAAAAGGACTATACGCAGGAACAGCTTATCGCCGGCGGTTTCAATACGTTGAATACGCGCCCTGCAGCTTACAATGGCGCTGAGTGTCTACCTATCAACGGGCTTAATAGCAAGATAATGTGCAGACAGGATTCTAAGACCAAAGTTTGGAATTATGACAGCTGCTGGAACGACTGCACCGTAACCAATATGAAGAATGTGACCGTTGAAGGCATAGGTAAAGACGCGAAAATCTTCCAATGGGGCTTTACGTTTAAGACGTGTTCGTCTATTGAAGTAAGAAATATCCACTTTGACGACTATACCGAGGACGGTTGTTCTTTTGAGGGCAACGACGATTCTTCAAAAGCAGAGGATTTAAGCGGGTTCCCTTACGGCAATGTATGGCTTCACCACAACACGTTTGACGAGGGCATGAACTACTGGGACGTTTGCGATGAGCAGGATAAGGGTGACGGCGACGGCTCGACAGATTTTAAGGGCGTTAAAAATATTACGATAGCATATAACCATTATATAGAAACGCACAAAACTAACCTTATCGGTGGCGGCGACGGACACGCAACGGCAAACGTAACTTTCCACCACAACTATTACGAGAGCTGCAACCAGCGTATGCCGCTAGGCAGGCAGGCGAACATGCACATGTACAATAACTACTACTCTGGAAGTACTCTGTATAGTATTTCGCTTCGTGCAGGCGCGTATGCGTTTATTGAGAACTGTTACTTTACTGAGGACGCGTCCAACCACTACCCCGTGGAACTTGTTAAGGGTAGTTACGGTACGCCTTCGGCAAAAATAATCAACTGCGAAATTGATGAAAATAAAGTGAACAAAAATAATGGCGTAGGTGCAGACTATCTTTATATCGGTAGCGACAGAAGCCGTAAGATGAATAATGCGAGCACGAGTAGTGTGACAAAGCAGAGATTTGCTCCCGATTTCGATACAAATTCAACGTTGTTCTATTATGAAAACGGGCAGTCTAAAGTGACGGTTATGCATACCGCGGAAGAAACTAAAAAACTTGTTCCTCAGCTTGCGGGAGTTTTGAAAAAATAACTTGATAAAACTAATAAAAATCTTGCCTTTGGGCAAGATTTTTTTATTGCCGATAATATTGCAAAACGCAGTTAAATGTGGTATAATTTAAAATAGGTAATTATGGACGTAATACAGGAAAAGTTAAAGCTTTTGCCGGATTCCCCCGGTGTGTATATCATGCTCGACGAGTACAAAAATATAATCTACGTCGGCAAGGCGCGCGTTTTGAAAAACCGCGTTCGGCAATACTTCCATAATACGCCCAAGCCCGAAAAAGTAATGAAAATGGTTGAAAACATAAGGGATTTCAACTATATCATTACAAAAACGGAAATAGACGCTTTGGCGCTTGAAAACAACTTAATAAAAAAACATAAGCCGAAATACAACATACTTTTAAAGGACGACAAAACTTATCCTTATATAAAGGTTGACGTGCGCGAGGAATTTCCGAATTTTTATATTACGAGAAAGATAAAAAAGGACGGCTGCAAATATTTCGGACCGTTTATGGGCGGAATAAATTGCAGGGATATTCTCGACACCTTGCAACTGACATACTGCGTGCGGCTTTGCCACACCAAAACCACGGGCAAAAAGCGCGAGTGCTTAAATTATCACATAGGCAGATGTTCGGCGCCGTGTGCGGGAAAGGTGGAAAAGGAAAAGTATGCGGAACAGGTTAAGCAGGCTTTAAGCTTTCTTGACGGCAACTACAAGGAAGCCGAAGACGTTTTAAAGGGAAAAATGCTTTTTGCTGCCGAAAACGAGAACTTCGAGCTTGCGCTCGATTACAAAAACAAGCTTGCAATGCTTTCGAAGCTCGAAGCGAAGAGAATTACGGCTTTAAACAAGTACGTCGACGCCGACGTAATCGCTTACGCGACGAATAATCTGTATTCTGCGGTAAACGTGCTGGTAACGCGGAAGGGAATAATGCAGGGCGGCGCGAGCTACGCGCTTGACGAGGCGCACATGTCCGACGGTGAGGCACTTACAAGCTTTATTATTCAGTATTACTCCAATCACGAAGTGCCGTCGGAGATTATTTGCGAAGAATTTTGCGAGAAGGAGCTTTTGCTGAATTATTTTAAGGAAAAATTCGGTAAAACGGTAGAAATTACTCTTGCGAAGCTGGGCGATAAGGCGCGGCTTTTGAAAATGGCGAAGGAAAACGCCGAGGATTATCTTGAAAAATCCGTAGATAAAATTAAGCACAAGGACGACATGACGGTAAACGCGTGCAAGCGTTTGCAGGGGCTTTTGGGGCTTAAAGTCTATCCGCGCCGCATGGAATGTTACGACATTTCAAACGTAAGCGGAGTTGATAAGGTTGGTTCAATGGTCGTGTTTATCGACGGCGAGGCGGACAGAAGCAGTTACCGCCGTTTTAAAATAAAAACTGTTGAGGGGGCGAACGACTTTGCTTCCTTGCAGGAGGTTTTAACCCGCCGCCTTCAAAAGCTCGGCACAGAGGAAGAGGTAAAATTTCCCAAGCCCGACTTAATTATTATAGACGGCGGCAAGGGGCAGCTTTCTTCGGTTAAAGAAATTTTCGACGAAATGCAAATTGATGGTATAGAGCTCGTTTCACTTGCAAAGCGCGAGGAAGAGGTTTTTACGCTTGACAAGGACGAAAGCGTTAAAATTCCCCATAGGGATTATGCGCTTAAAATGTTGCAGCGAATCCGCGACGAGGCGCACAGATTTGCGATTACCTATTTCAGAAATATACATTCGAAACGCAATTTGCAAAGCGTTCTTTCGGAAATAGACGGCATAGGAAAGGTGCGGCGAATGGCTCTGCTTGAAAAATTCGGCACGCTTGACGGAATTTTATCCGCGACGGTTGAAGAACTTGCCTCGGTAAACGGCATAAGCCTTGAAACGGCGCAGAGAATTAAAACTTATTTAGAAGAAAATTTATGAAAGAACTCAATTACAGATTAATTGCTTCAGATTTTGACGGAACGCTTATAGACGATAATCAGCAAATTTCGCAAAAGGTAAGGGCGGCAATAAGCGATTACGTGGCGTGCGGCGGGGTTTTTTGCGTTTGCACGGGCAGGATGTTGCGTTCGATTTTGCCGCAAACGCGCGATTTGGGCTTAAAGGGCTTGGTTATTGCTTGTCAGGGTACGGTGATTGCCGATATTGAGAGCGGAAAAATTATTAAATTCGGCGGCATGAAATATGAGGACGTAGCCCATATTTGCCGCACTTTGGAAGAATTAAATCAACCGATAAACGTTTATTGCGGCGACGCGCTTTATACCAACATTCCAAAAGACAATCCATATTTGCAGACCTACGAGCGGATTGTGTGCGTAGAGGCGGAATATTCGGGAAATAAAATATCGGAATTCATAGCCGAAAACAAGCTGTTTTGCCAAAAGGTTGCCGTTTTGGTTGCGCCGAACGAGCGTGAAGCGCTTTATATAAAGCTTGTAAAGCTTTTGGGAAATAAATTTGACGTAACGTGCAGCGCGTCTGTTTTAATAGAAATTTCGCCGCTTGGCGACAATAAGGGCGAGGCGGTTAAATTTCTTGCCGGCCATTACGGTATTCCAATCGAAAAAACGATTGCAATGGGCGACAACCTAAACGATTTGTCTATGATAAAGGCGGCTGGGCTCGGCGTTGCGGTTGCTAACGCGACGGACAAGCTAAAAGAAGCCGCAGACTTTATTTCAATATCGAATAACGACGGCGCCGCGGCTCAAATTATAGAAAAATTTGGATTTGCGTAGTACTATGTGTGAAATATTAGCCCCCGCGGGGGATAAAATAAGCGCGGTTGCGGCCATAAACGCCGGAGCCGACGCTGTTTATATTGGTTTAAAGCAATACTCCGCAAGAAGTTCGGCGGAGAATTTCGACTTTGATTCTTTACGTGAAATTTGCGCTTATGCCCATGCTTTCGGCGTAAAAGTTTACGCTGCCATGAATACCCTTGTTAAAGACGGTGAGGTGGAGGATTTTTTAAACAGCGTAATTAAAGCGCACAACTGTGGTGCGGACGCGATTATTTTATCCGACGTTTTTTTGGGCAAATTTTTAAAGGACAATTGCCCGCAGTTAAATTTGCATCTTTCAACTCAGGCGGGAGTTTGCAACGTTTATGCCGCAAGGCTTGCAAAAGAATACGGTTTTTCAAGGGTCATTTTGGCGCGTGAAACGGATTTGAACGATATTCGGGTGATTGCAAGGGAAATAGAAACCGAAGTTTTTGTTCAGGGCGCGCTTTGCACTTGTTTTTCGGGGCAATGCTATCTTTCGTCGTTTGCCGGCGGCAACAGCGGAAACCGTGGAAAATGCAAGCAGCCTTGCCGAAAAAAATACGTTTTGGAGGGCGCGACGGAAGACGAACCGTTGTACAGGCTTTCTCTTTCCGACCTTAGCGTTGGCGAAAATATTGACAAATTAATAGAAGCGGGAGTGTTTTCCTTTAAAATCGAAGGCAGAATGCGCCGCCCCGAATACGTTGCCGCCGCCGTAGGTTATTATAAAAAATTGATGGGGAAATCGGCGCAAAACGCCGATTTTAGCGCGTTAAAGCGCACTTATAACCGCGGGAATTATACCAAGGGGCTTGCTTTCGGGCAGGATAAAAGCTTTTTGTCGCCGCTGGTGCAAGGGCATATCGGCGAATTTGTCGGCACGGTAAAGGTTGAAAATGGCAAATATGTTTGTTATTGCCCGCAAAAATTCGTCAAGGGCGACGGCTTTAAAATTCTGCGCGAGGGCAAGGAAATTGCCGGCGCCGTGTATTTTGGCGACGTTCGCGGCGGGTTTGTTCTTTCCTCGCGCGAAAGGCTTAAAAACGGCGACAAGGTTTTTATAACTACCGACGTTGCGCTAAACCAAAAATTGCTTTCGCAAAAACGGCAAATTGCGGTTAAAATTTCCGCTGATTTTTTTGCGGGTGAGCCAGCAAGGATTAATATTAACGGTTGCGAATTTTTCACCGAAAAGCATTTACAGAAGGCTGAAAACAAGCCGATTACGCCCGAAATCATTAAAAATTGCTTTAAAAAAGTGGATTTATATCCGTTTGCGGTTGAATTCGGTTCGATAAATACCGACGGTGTTTTTATAACTGTTTCCGAGCTGAACGCGTTCAGACGGAAGGTTTTCGAAGAATATTACAAAATAATTTCGGCAAATCGTAATCCGCAATTAAGTCCTAAATTCAAAATTCCGCATATAAGCAATGGCACAAACGAAAAAATTGCGGCAATTTGCACCGGTTTTAACGCCGCGGGCAGCGATATTTGCATTTTTAAGCCCGCAAATTACGACGTTTTTGAATTAAAATCAAAATTAAAGGGCTTTGCGGGTGAAAAGTTTTTGTTTTTGCCGCCATTTATGACGGGCACAGAGATAGAAAAGATTAAGCCGCTAGCCGAATGCTTCGACGGGATTTACTGCGACGGGCTTTACGGCTTTAAGCTGTGCGAAGAGCTTAAAAAGCCCCTTTTTGCGGGCACGGGGCTGAATATTTCCAACCGTATAGATTTGGCTTGCTGTTCGGCAAATTACGTTGCGCTTTCAAAGGAGCTTACCGTTAAAGAGGCGGACGGACTTTCAACCGCAAATTCCTTTTATCTTTCGGCGGGTGCGATTAAGGTTATGGATTTAATTTACTGCCCGTTTGAAAAAAAGTGCGTGCGTTGCCAAAAACGTAACGAATATGTGCTTACCGACGAAGAGGGAAGAAGGTTTGCCTTGCGCCGCTACGTAACGGGTGCGTGTCGGTTCGAGCTGTTCAACTGCGCAAATCTCGCCGCGGATAAAGGCAAGGCGGGCTTGCTTGTTGATTGCACGCTTGAAAATAATCCCGAAAAATTACTTAAAATATGTAAAGACGGCGAAAAACTTAAAAAATACTATGGTAATTACACGCGCGGACATTCCGCAAACCCCGTAAAATAAAGTTAAATAAAATGTTGCAAAAAAGTTTAGAAAAAACCGAACTTAATAAAATTTTGTCTGTCTGCGCCGAGTACGCGGTGCTTGGCGGTGGCAAAGAAAGGCTGTTAAAGTGCGTTCCCGCTGAAAATTTAGCGGATACGCGCAGCCTTCTTGCGCTTACCCGCGAATGCTCTAAGCTGCTCTATACTTACGGAATAGGCAAAATAGAGTATTTTTCCGACGTGACGGACGAGCTTTTAAGGGTGCAAAAGGGCTCTACGCTTTCCTGCGGGGAGCTTTTAAACGCCGCCGCGCTTTTAAGGACGGCGCGCTGCGCCTACGAATCCGTTGCAAAGATTGACGACGATGAAATAAAGCTCGTAAAAGCGATTACGGATAAATTATATTTCAACCGCAATCTCGAAGAAGATATTTGCGACAAAATAATTTCGCCCGACGCGGTAAGCGACCACGCAAGCGACAAGCTCTTTTTAATACGTTCGAAAATTAAATCGCTTAACGAAAGGATTCGCTCAAAGCTTTCGGAATACTCTTCGGGGAAAGACGCCGAATTTTTGCAGGACGGCATAGTTACGATAAGAAACGACAGATATGTAATTCCCGTTAAGGCTGAGCACAAAAACCACGTGCGCGGGTTCGTGCACGACCGTTCGAAAACGGGTGCAACGTTTTTTATTGAACCCGAATACGTGCTTGAACTGAACAACGAGCTGATTGCGCTTACTTTGGACGAAAAGGAAGAAGTTGAGGCGATTTTAAAATCGCTTTCGAAGCGGCTGGGGGATATGGCGGAGCAGCTTAACGCAGACGCGGAGGTTTTATGCGAGCTTGACGCGCTTTACGCCAAGGCGGAATACTGTTATTTTTTGAAATGCACCGAGCCGAAAACCAACGACAGAGGATTTATTCAAATTATAAAGGGCAGACACCCTTTAATTCCCAAAGAAACGGTTGTGCCCGTTTCGCTCGAGCTTGGCGGCAATTATAACTTTTTGCTTTTGAGCGGCGCAAACACTGGCGGTAAAACGGTTACTTTAAAGATGACGGGGCTCTTTTGCCTTATGGCGGCTTGCGGGCTGTTTATTCCCGCAGCCGAAGGCAGCTCGGTTGCCGTTTTTAAAAACGTTTTCTGCGACGTGGGCGACAGCCAAAGCATAGAGGACAGCCTTTCTACTTTTTCCTCGCACATAACCAACGTGATAGAAATTTGCCGTTTGTCCGACAAAAACAGCCTTGTTTTAATAGACGAGCTTGGCGGCGGAACCAACCCCGACGAGGGGCAGGCTATTGCAAAAGCCGTTACAAAGCACCTTTTGGACAGCGGCGCAAAGGGCATAATTACCACGCACTTCACGCCGTTAAAAGAGTTTGCGTATTCGGTTGACGGCATAGAAAACGCAAGCATGGAATTCGACGCAAACACGTTAAAGCCCCTTTACAGCATAAAAATAGGACTGCCCGGTGCGAGCTGCGCGCTTGCGATTTCGCGCAGGCTGGGCATGGATAAGGATATTTTAGAGGCTGCCGAGGGTTATCTTTCGGAGGGGGCAAGGAGCTTTGAAAACATTGTCCGCCGCGCGGAGGAAAGCCGTTTGGAGGCCGACAGAAAGCTTGCCGAAATTTTAGGCTATGAGCGCGAGTGGAACGAAAAACTGACTAAAATCAATTCGCAAATAGAAGAGTTGAACCGTGAAAAGGAAAAAATCAACCGTTCGGCGCGCAGCGAGAGCCGCAGAATAATAAACGAAAGATGTGCCAAAGCAGAGGAAATGCTTGAAGAAATAGAGGAAATTTTCAAAAAGGAACAGCTTTCCGAGGCCGACTTAATCGCCGCGCGCACGCTTAAAAACAAAATCAAAAACGGCGCGTTCGAGGAAGAGGAAGAAATTAAAAAAGTAAACGACTTTATGCCCGCAACGCCGCAAAACGTTAAAGCGGGAATAGAAGTTTTTGTAAAGCCTATGGAATGCAGGGGGCTTGTAACGGGTTACTCGCAAAACAAGGGCGAGGCTGAGGTGGTTTGCGGCAGCATAAAAATGCATTTAAAGCTTTCGTCGCTGCTCGTTATCGGCGAACAGAAAAAAGCCGCGCCGCAAAAGGTTAAAGTGGTTAAAACTCTGCCCAAATCGCAGCCCGTGCTTGAAATAAACGTGATGGGGCAAACGGTTATCGAGGCGTTGTACGAGGTTGACAACTTTATCGACCGCGCGCTTACGGATAATTTAGAGGAAATAAAGGTAATTCACGGCGTGGGCACGGGCAAGCTTAAAAACGCAATCCACGCGCATCTTAAAAAACACAGGCGGGTTGAAAGCTTCCGCTCGGGGAAATACGGCGAGGGCGAAACGGGAGTTACTTTTATAAAGCTGAAATAGTCAAGTTGCGCCGCTTTGCTTAATATTATATAAATAGTATTATGCTAAGAGGGGTAAACTATTGAAGAGCAAATTAATAACCGTTATTACAAACGTTGCGCTTGCGTTCGTGGTGCTGGGGATTTCGTTTATAGGATATTTCAACGGCGACGTGAAGGCTGTTTCCTATAAAAACACAAACCTTTATTACGGCGGAAAAGAGGAAACGGGTGCGGTCAGCTTAACCTTCAACGTTTATGAAAGCGCGCAGAACATAAACTCGATTTTGGATATTTTAGACGAATATGAAGCGAAAGCCACGTTTTTTATAGGCGGTTCGTGGGCGGACGACAACGTGGACTGCGTAAGGGAAATCTTTTCGCGCGGGCACGAACTTGGCAGCCACGGTTATTTTCATAAAGACCATGCAAAGATGTCTTATGAAGCCAACCTTGAAGAAATTCGCCCGAGCGTTAAGCTTTTGGAAATGATTTGCGGCAAAAAAATAGAGCTTTTTGCTCCGCCTTCGGGCGCTTTTTGCGAAAACACGCTTTCCGCGTGCGCTTATCTGAACATGAAAGTGATTATGTGGAGCCGCGACACGATAGACTGGCGCGATAAAAACGAAACGTTAATATACGAGCGCGCCACCAAAAATTTAAAGGCGGGGGAATTTATTCTCTGCCACCCCAAGGACGTTACGGTAAAAACTTTACCGAAAATATTAACTTACATAAGAGAAGCAGGGCTTAAAACCTGTACTGTCTCTGAAAATTTAGGAGAATAATGGTACATTTTAAAACTTATGAAAACGGACTGAAATTAATAGTAAACCAAATATCGGGGCTTATGTCCGTAACAATGGGCGTGCTTGTGCACACGGGCGCGTCGAATGAAAGCGACGCCGAGGACGGCATTTCGCATTTCATCGAGCACATGATGTTTAAGGGCACAAAAAAGCGCACGGCTTTTCAGATTTCTGACGAAATGGACAGAATAGGCGCGCAAACCAACGCTTTTACGGGCAAGGACATGACTTGCTACTACGCAAAATCCACTACGGGGCACGCAGAGGAAGCCTTTGAAATTCTTGCCGATTTATTTTTGAACAGTACTTTCCCCGCCGACGAAATGGTTAAGGAAAAGGGCGTGATTATCGAAGAAATCAGCATGAACGAGGATACGCCCGACGATTTGTGCCTTGACGTGCTTTCAAACGCGTATTTTGGCGAAAGGGGTTATGGAAGAAATATCTTAGGTCCGCGCAAAAACGTTCAGGGTTTTACAAAAGCCGACGTGGACGCTTATATGCAAAAGCATTACGTTCCCGAAAATATAGTAATTTCCATGGCGGGCAATATTGACATGAAGCTTGCCGAGGCAATGGTTGAAAAATACTTTTTAAACATGGAAAAGCGTTGCTGCGCGCGGAGTGCGGTTAAGGTTGAACTGCAAGGCAAGTCGCTTTTCAAAAAGAAGGATATCGAGCAGGTGCACGTCGGGATAGCGTATCCTTCGGTTAAGCGTTACGACAAGCTTTACGACGCTACGCAGATTTTAAACGCAATTCTGGGCGGAAGTATGTCTTCGCGCCTCTTTCAAACCGTGCGCGAGGAGCTTGGGCTTGCGTACACGGTTTATTCCTACGTTTCGACCTACGCTGAAACGGGCGCGTTGTCCGTTTACGCGGGCGTTAATTCCGAAAAATATCTGCAATCCGTCGAGGCGGTTTATAACTGCATAGAAGATATTAAAAGGAAGAATATTTCCGAAGAAGAATTTGTGCGCGGCAAGGAGCAGCTCATATCCTCGCAGATTTTCGCGCAGGAAAGCTCAAGCTCGCAAATGCTGCTTTTCGGGAAAGAGCTGCTGTATAGCGGAAGGGTTTACAATTTTAAAGAGCGCGTGGACAAAATAAATTCGGTAACGTTAAAAGACGTTAAAGAAGCGGTTGACTATAACTTTGACGATAAATTTAAGGCTCTTTCGTTAATAGGGCCAGTGGACAAGCCGTTATAAGGAATTTGCGAAGTATTATGTCAGACGTAAAGCGCGGTTTTGAGCCGTTTTTTCACTGCGACAGCAAGCTTTTGATACTTGGCAGCTTTCCGTCGGTTAAAAGCAGACAGGTCGAATTTTATTACGGAAACAAGCAAAACCGTTTTTGGCGTACGGTTTGCTCGTTTTTCGGGGACGAAGTGCCCGAAACCACGGATGGCAAAAAAGAATTTCTTTCAAAACGCAAAATTGCCTTGTGTGACGTTGTGACCGAGTGCGAAATTGTCGGTTCGCAGGACGCAACAATAAAAAATTTTAAAGTGGCAAACGTTGAAAAGCTGTTGCAAAACACAAAAATTAGTTTTATAATAATCAACGGCGGCACGGCTTTTAATATTTTCGAAAAGAATTTTTCGGGCATAGGCGTTCCTTATAAAAAGTTGCCTTCTACAAGCCCCGCCAACACAAAGTTTTCAAAAGAGGAATGGTTTGATACTCTATCGGGAATTTTTGGAAGAGCTTAAAAGCTACGCCGACGAAGATTATAAGGCTTTTCATAAAAAGCTTTTAAAAAACGACAATATAAACGTTTTGGGCGTGCGGGTGCCGGTTCTGCGCAAGCTTGCAAAAAAGTATAGGGCTGAGGTTGAAACTCTTTTGACTTTTCCCGACGAATTTTACGAAGTTACATTTGTAAAGCTTTCCGCCGTCGCGCTGTTGCCGTATGAACAATTTATTAGCTACGTTGACAACTGCGTTTCCTTAATGGACAACTGGGCAACCTGCGATTGTTTTGCGCCCGAATGCATCAAAAATCATAAGGACGAATTTTTGCCGTATATCTATACATATTGGAATGAGGACAAAGAGTTTTATCAGCGGTTTGCACTTACAACGCTTTTACACTATTACGTTGAAGAAAAATATCTTGAAACGATAATCGACGCCGTACAAATAGCAGACAGAGAAAAATTTTATTACGTACATATGGCGGCGGCGTGGCTGATTGCGGAAATAGCGGTAAAGTTTTACGAAGATGCGGTAAAATTCCTTAAAGCAAATTTAAACGGGAATTTTCTCGATAAAAAAACGCATAACAAAGCAATTCAAAAGGCGTGCGAGAGTTTTAGGCTCTCCGCCGAACAAAAAACATATTTAAAAGGGCTAAAATTATAATGGAAATTTCACAGCAGCTGACCAAAGAATTTAATCTTCGTCCCGACCATGTTAAAAACATTTTAAATTTATTGGAAGAAGGGAACACTATTCCGTTTATCGCGCGTTACCGCAAGGAAATGACGGGCGCGATTGACGACCAGGTTTTGCGCGCACTGAACGACAGATACGAGTACCTTAAAAATCTTGAAAAGCGCAAGCAGGAGGTTGCCAACGCCATAACCGAGCAAGGCAAAATGACCGAAGAAATTCAGGCGGCTATCGACGGCGCGCAGACAATGACGGAAATCGAGGACGTTTACCGTCCTTTCAAGCAAAAGAAAAAGACGCGCGCTTCGGTTGCAATCGAAAGGGGCTTGCAGCCGCTTGCCGAATTTATTCTTGCTCAGAACGGCGACCCTTATAAAGAAGCCGAAAATTATATCGATGAGGAAAAGGGCGTAAAAACCGTAACCGACGCCATAAACGGCGCAAAGGATATAATTGCGGAAATAATTTCCGACAATGCGGAGCTCAGAAAAAAGCTGCGCGCGCTGATGGAAAACCACGGCGAAATGCAGGTTAAAATGGTAAAAGACGACGAAAAGGGCACTTACGCCATGTACGCCGACTTTGCCGAGCTTATTCCCGAAATCAAAAACCACAGAATCCTCGCCGTGAACAGAGGCGAAAAAGAGGACTGCTTAAAGGTTAAAATTTATTTCAATCCCGACATTGCAAAGCGCGTTTGCTGCGCAAAATACGTTCACAGCACGGGCGACTGCGCAAAGCTTATCGAAGAGGCAGCCGACGACGGTTACGACAGACTTATCGAGCCTTCGATTGAGCGCGAGGTGCGCGCGATTTTAACCGACAGAGCGGGCGAACAGGCTATTAAGATGTTCGAAGTAAACTTGCGTCCGCTTTTGTTGCAGCCCCCCGTAAAGGGCAAAGTTACATTGGGGCTTGACCCCGGTTACAGAACGGGCTGCAAGGTTGCCGTCGTAGACGAAACGGGCAAGGTTTTGGATACGTCCGTCATTTATCCCGTTCCGCCAAAAAACAAAATCGAAGAATCCAAACAGATTATAAAAGCCTTAATCGCTAAGCATAACGTGGATATAATTTCGATAGGCAACGGCACGGCAAGCAAGGAAACGGAAATTTTCGTTGCCGAGCTTTTGAAAGAGGTTGAAAGACCAGTAGTTTATGCCGTCGTCAACGAGGCGGGCGCCAGCGTTTATTCGGCAAGCCCTCTCGCGGTGGAAGAATTCCCCGACTACGACTTAACCTTGCGTTCGGCGATTTCGATTGCAAGAAGATTGCAGGACCCGCTTGCCGAGCTTATAAAAATAGACCCCAAATCGATAGGCGTGGGGCAGTATCAGCACGATATGGACAAAAAGCGCTTAGACGGCGTTTTGGGCGGCGTTCTGGAAGATTGCGTAAACAGCGTCGGCGTCGACTTGAATACCGCCAGCGTGTCGCTTTTGAAGTACGTTGCGGGGCTTAATTCGGGAATTGCCAAAAACATCGTCGCTTACCGCGAAGAAAACGGCAAGTTCACGGCAAGAAACCAGCTTTTAAAGGTTTCGAAGCTCGGCGCAAAGGCTTACGAGCAATGTGCGGGTTTCCTTCGTATTCCCGATGGCAAAAACATTATGGACAACACCGCGGTTCACCCTGAATCGTATAAAAAGGCCGAAAAGCTTTTGTCGCTTTTCGGTTACACCGACGACGACGTAAGGGCGGGAAAGCTTTCGAATTTGCCCGCGGACGTTAAAAAATACGGCGAGGATAAGGCGGCGGGCGAGTGCGAACTCGATAAGGCGACCATGAACGACATAATTGCCGAGCTTGTAAAACCGGGCAGAGATATCCGCGACAGTCTGCCGCAAAGACAGCTCCGCCGCGACATTATGGGAATAGAGGATTTGGAAGTCGGCATGGAAGTTGAAGGCACCGTAAGAAACGTAATCGACTTCGGCGCGTTCGTCGATATCGGCGTGCACCAGGACGGACTTGTGCACATTTCCGAAATTACCGACAGATATATAAAACACCCTTCCGACGTGTTGAAGGTGGGGCAGCAGGTTAAAGCGGTTATTATCAGCCTCGATAAGAAAAAGCAGCGCATAGGGCTTTCGTTAAAGCAAGTGAAAAAGAAGGCTAATTGACTTGACAAACTATATACCGTATAGTAAAATTTTAAATATAATAAATTCGGAGGATTAACTATGTTCGAAGAAGTAGCGGAAGTTCTCGCATCCCAGCTTGGCATTTCCAAGTCGAAGATTACTCCCGAAAGCGAAATAATCAAGGATTTGGGAGCAGACTCGCTTGACGTTGTCGAAATGATTATGACGCTTGAAGAAAAGAGCGGCAAAACCATTCCCGACGACCTTGTTGCAGGCATTAAAACCGTAGGGGACGTAGTAAAAACGTTGGAAACCCTTTAAAAATAAAATTTTCAAAGCAACTAACCCCGTCCGCAATTTTTGCGGACGGGGTTAGTTGCTTAATCGTCTGTTAAACCCAGCAAATAATCTGCCGAAACGTTAAAATATTTTGCAAGCTTAAACAGCGCTTCGGCGCTCGGCTCTTGCTTGCCCGTTTCCCAATAACTTATAGAAGCGTTGCTCAGCTTCAATTCCTTTGCAAGTAAATTCTGTCCCAGCCCTTTTTCGTTTCGCAAATATTTAAGCCTTTCGCCTAAAACTTTTTTGTCAAACTCGTTCATTGAAAAAATTCTAACAATAATTAGTGCAATTTGCTTGACTTCTAATTATAATTAGAATATGATGTTTTTAAGACAATTATACGAGGTGAAATATGGAAGATAAGTTTTGCAAATTTTGCGGCGAAAAAATACCGTTTGACGCGGTTGTGTGCACCAAATGCGGCAGACAGGTTGAAAAATTTGACGGCGGCAAAGAAGGGATTGTAATAAACAACGTGGCAAACTCGGCAGCCGCTGCAACGGCGGAAGCTGCCGCCGTAAATTCGGGGAAGAAAGGCGGAAAAACCGTAAGTAAATGGACTTCGTTTGCTCTTTGCCTTTTTGGCGGGTATATCGGGTTACATAAATTTTACGAAGGCAAAACGGGAATGGGAGTGCTTTATTTATGCACGCTCGGGTTGTTCGGCATAGGCTGGATTATCGATATTTTCGGAATACTCGGTAAACCCGACCCCTATGAAGTATAAAAAAATTATAAAACTTGTTAAAAAAGGACGGCTGAAACGTCGTATTTCATAGAAATTTTATCATAGAAAAAGTATAGCGCACTATCTTCAAAAGCGAAGATAGTGCGCTATACTTTATAAAAGATTATGAAGATAAATTGAAATTTATCTTACTATTTTATACCTTGGTTATCTCCAAACTGTAAAACAATCTTTTTTAATTCGCTGAGAACTTCTCTAAAATAGGATTGGTCAGACGTAAACTCAAAGTTGAGAAAATTCTCTACAGTAGGGTCGTCTTGATATTTTCCGCTTATATTTACTCCATACTCATCAAATTCAACATTTAAATCTAAATAATTTTCAGGGTAATTAAGTTTATAAGACGCCATACCTATTAAATCGTTATAGCATTTAAGAAGTTCATTATAAAAATTATACAGAGCACCAGTAGAAGAATAATAGTGGTTGGTGCGCATATTATACAATCCGGAACTTATTTCCAAATTACAGCTTACATCATAGCCCCCTCTGAACGAGGTTTCTTTAGGAAAGCCAAATACTTCTATTATTTCTAATTTTATGCGTTCTCCTGAAATGCCTTTAATTTCAAAAACTTTAATAGGATAATCCATTGTATTACCTCTAATTAAACAAAGTTAAATTACTGTTTATCGTAAATTCATTATAGCAAAGTTGCAATAAAAAATCAAGGAGAGGTTGAATTTCACTCCTTGACTTTTTATTCCTACGAAACATACCGTAAACGCCGTCAGTTTAGTTTAAACTATTATATTTATCAGTCGTTTAGGCACCAAAATAAACTTTTTAATCTGTTTGCCCTCGATTAAGGGGGCAATTTCCGCGTTGCCTTTAACAAGCTTTTCAATTTCTGCGGCGGGCATGTCAGCGGGAACAGTTATCTTGGTTTTGATTTTGCTGTTTACCTGAACGGCGTATTCCACGCTGTCCTCGCCGCACTTGCTTTCGTCGTATTTCGGCCAGCTTTCATAGGCGATAGTGCCCTTATGCCCCAAAATCTCAGTCCATATTTCTTCGGTAATAAAGGGAATTACGGGGTTTAAAAGCTTAATAAAGCCTTCGGCGTATTCAAGGGGAAAGTGCTTTCCGTCGGAAATTTCCTTAAAAATAGCGTTTACGAAAATCATCATCTGTGAAATCGCCGTGTTGATTTTCATTGCCTCGTAGTCCTCGCCGACCTTTTTCACGGTTTGGTGATAAATTTTTTCAAGATTGGAGTTGGGCTTGTTTTCGATTACTTTCAGTTCGAAGTAAAGGCGGTGCAGTCTGTCCACAAACTTTTTAATGCCCTCTATGTTGGCGGTAGACCACGGCTTTGTGTCGGCAACGGGGCCCATAAACATTTCGTACATTCTCAAAACGTCCGCGCCGTAATCCTTTATCACGTCGTCGGGGTTGATTACGTTGCCGAGGCTTTTAGACATCTTGTTGCCGTCCTCGCCCAAAATCATGCCTTGGTGGAACAGCTTTTTAAACGGTTCTTTACAAGGCACAAGCCCCTTGTCAAAGAGGAAATTGTTCCAGAAACGCGAGTAGAGCAGGTGCCCCACAAGGTGCTCCTTGCCGCCCATGTAAAAGTCGACGGGGAGCCAATGTTTAAGCAAGCCGTAATCGGCGAATTTTTCATTATTGTGCGGGTCGCAATACCTTAAAAAGTACCACGCCGAACCCGCCGAACCGGGCATTGTGGTAGTTTCGCGCTTGCCCTTGACGCCGTTTACGGTTACGTTTACCCAGCTTTGCGCGTTTTCTAGCGGAGCATTGCCGCCGCGCGCCTTATAATCGTCCATAACGGGCAAAACAAGCGGCAGCTCGTTATCTTCCAAAAGCACGCTTTCGCCGTTTTCAAGGTGAATAACGGGGAGCGGCTCGCCCCAGTAACGCTGCCTTGCGAAAATCCATTCGCGCAGCTTATAAGTTACGGCTTTTTTGCCGCAGCCTTTTTCTTCAAGCCATTTCGCCATCTTGTCAATGGCTTCCTGCTTGTTTAATCCGTTTAAAAAGTCGGAATTTATGTGTTTGCCGTCCTGCGTGTAGGCTTCTTTGGAAATATCGCCGCCTTCAAGCACGGGGATTATTTCAATGCCGAATTTCTTTGCAAAATCGTAATCGCGCGTGTCGTGCGCGGGGACTGCCATTATCGCGCCCGTGCCGTAGGAGGTGAGGACGTAGTCCGAAATATATACGGGAATTTTTTTGCCGTTTGCAGGATTGATTGCGTATGCGCCCGTAAACGCGCCCGTCTTGTCCTTGTTTAAGTCGGTGCGCTCCAAATCCGATTTTTTCGCGCATTCCTGCTTGTAATTTTCAACTTCTTTCTTTTGCGCCGCCGTGGTAATTTTATCCACAAGCTTGTGTTCGGGCGCCAAAACGCAGTAGGTTGCGCCGAAAACTGTGTCGCAACGGGTGGTGAACACGGTAAATTTTTCGCCCGAACCGTTGATTTTAAAGTCGATTTTCGCGCCGACGGACTTTCCAATCCAGTTTCTTTGCGCAATTTTCGAAGGCTCGGGCCAGTCGAGTTCGTCAAGCCCTTCCAAAAGTCTTTCGGCGTATTTGTTTATGTCGATAACCCATTGCTTCATGTTTTTGCGCACAACGGGGTAACCGCCGCGTTCGCTCTTGCCGTCGACTATTTCGTCGTTTGCAAGCACGGTGCCAAGCTCTTCGCACCAGTTTACGGGCGTTTCGACGTATCTTGCCAAGCCGTCCTTTACAAGCTGCTTAAAAATCCATTGCGTCCACTTGTAATAAGAGGGGTCGCAGGTGGAAATAGTTTGCTCCCAGTCGTAGGAAAGCCCTATCATTTTGAGCTGCGAGGTAAAGGTTGCAATGTTTTTCTGCGTAAAACCGTCGGGATTGTTGCCCGTTTTAATCGCGTATTGCTCCGCGGGCAAGCCAAAGCTGTCAAAGCCAATCGGGTGCAAAACGTTAAAGCCCTGCATGCGCTTCATTCTCGCAAGTATATCTGTCGCCGTGTAGCCTTCGGGGTGTCCTACGTGTAAGCCCGCGCCCGAGGGATAGGGGAACATGTCCAAAACGTAATATTTGGGTTTTGAAAAATCGTGCAAGTCCGTGTGGAAGGTCTTGTTTTTATCCCAGTATTCAATCCATTTCTTTTCAATTTTGCCGAAATCGGTGTAAGCCATAAAAAAATCCTCAGTTTGTTTTAAACAATTATATATAATGCGGCAAAAAATAGCAAATAAATTAGGGCAAATGCGCGCTAATATTGTTGACAAAAGTTTAAAAGGGTATTAATATAAACTTGCTTGGAAAAGACAAGTACCGCCGATAAATTTACAGAGAGTGCGGGGCGCTGGAAGCCGCATAATTTAGGAGAGAACGGGAAACCACTTTTATAATCAAGCGTTAAAGAGCGGTCTTTTTAAAGACAATTAAGGTGGAACCGCGCAATTTTGTAATTTGCGTCCTTAAACGAGTTTTTCGTTTAAGGATTTTTTTATATCTCGGAGGAATTATGGAAATTTTACTTAAAAACGGCGACAAATTAGAGCTTGACGATGGCGTAAGCTGCGTTAAAGCCGCGCAAAAAATAAGCGAAGGCTTGGCAAGAAGCGCGGTTGCGGCAAAGGTAAACGGCGAGCTTTGCGACCTTTCACGCGTTTTAAAGGACGGCGATTCGCTCGAAATCGTAACCCTTAAAGACAAGGAGGGAATGGAAGTTTACCGCCACACCTGCGCGCACGTGCTCGCACAGGCGATTAAAAATATTTATCCAACCTGCAAACTTGCAATAGGCCCCGTAATCGACAACGGGTTTTATTACGATATCGATTTCAATACGCCAATAACGCAGGAAGATTTTGTAAAAATCGAAAGCGAGATGAACACCATAATCAAGGCAAAAACGCCCATTGAAAGGTTTGAACTGCCCCGCGAAGAGGCAATCAAGCTGATGACCAAATACAAGGAAAAGTATAAGGTGGAGCTTATTAACGATTTGCCCGAAGGTTCGGTTATATCGTTTTATAAGCAGGGAAGCTTTACCGACCTCTGCCGCGGCCCTCACCTTCCGCACACGGGCAAAATAAAGGCGTTTAAGCTTGTTTCCATTGCCGGCGCATACTGGCGCGGCAACGAAAAAAATAAAATGCTCACGCGTATTTACGGTGTTGCGTTTGCCAAAAAAGAGGAAATGGACGCTTATTTCCAGATGCTCGAAGAGGCAAAAAAGCGCGACCATATAAAGCTCGGCAAGGAATTAAAGCTTTTTGCGCTCTTAAACGAGGGGAAAGGCTTTCCGTTCTTTTTACCCAACGGAATGGTGCTTAAAAACACGCTTGTTGATTTTTGGCGCGAGCTGCACCGCAAAGAGGGCTACGTTGAAATTCAAACGCCCATAATCCTCACAAGAAACCTTTGGGAAAATTCGGGGCATTGGGACCACTACAAGGACAACATGTACACGACCAAAATCGACGGCGAGGACTGCGCGGTTAAACCCATGAACTGCCCCGGCGGTATGCTCGTTTACAAGCTTGCGCCGCACAGCTATAAGGATTTACCCTTGCGCGTTGCCGAAATGGGCATGGTTCACAGACATGAAAAAAGCGGACAGCTTCACGGACTTTTCCGCGTTCGCTGCTTTACTCAGGACGACGCTCACATCTTTATGCTCCCCGAGCAGATAACTGAAGAAATTAAGGGCGTCGTTCGTTTGACCGATAAAATTTACAAGCAGTTCGGTTTTAAATACAAAGTGGAGCTTTCCACCCGCCCCGAAAACAGTATGGGCAGCGAGGAGGACTGGAACACGGCAACCGAGGCGCTCAGGGCGGCGCTTGAAGAAATGCATATCGATTACGAGGTAAACGAAGGCGACGGCGCGTTCTACGGGCCTAAAATCGACTTCCACCTTGAGGACAGCATAGGCAGAACGTGGCAATGCGGCACTATTCAGCTTGACTTCCAGATGCCCCAGCGTTTCGAGCTCGAATACGTTGGCGAGGACGGTCAAAAACACCGCCCCATAATGATTCACCGCGCTATTTTCGGTTCAATCGAAAGATTTATCGGCATATTAATCGAGCACTTCGCGGGTAAATTCCCCGTTTGGCTTGCGCCTCAGCAGGTTAAAATTCTGCCCATAACCGACAGAACGCTCGAATACGCCGAAAAGGTTGCAAAGGCGCTTACCGAAAAGGGCGTCCGCTGCGAAATAGATAAAAGAAACGAGAAAATCGGTTACAAAATCCGCGAGGCGAGAATGGAAAAGGTTCCTTATGTGCTCGTTGTGGGCGACAAGGAAGCGGAAGATGGCACGGTAAACGTAAACAAGCGCGGAGTTGAGGAAAAGGAAACGCAGCCGCTTGCCGACTTTGTTAAGAGAGTTTGCAAGGAAAATAAAGAAAAAGTTATTTTCTGATTGCAAATGCGTTAAATTCGTTTGACAAACATTTATAATTAAGTTAATATATAAAAGCAAAGCAAAGGCTAACCCTTTCGCCGTACGGAATTTTTGTTCGGCTGATAACGACTTAAAGGACTTAATAAAAGTCCGTGCAGTTTCGGGTTGCGTTGCTTGCAACCCGAATTTTTTTGGAAAATTTTGAGAGAGGTATTTATTATCAAAGACTTGTATTCCGTTAACGAGGCAATAAGGGACAGAGAAGTAAGACTAATCGGCGCCGACGGCGAAATGATTGGCGTTATGTCAAGCCGCGAAGCTCAGCGTCTTGCCAACGAAGCAGACCTTGACCTTGTTAAAATTTCCCCGAACGCAGTTCCCCCCGTATGTAAAATTATGGATTATTCCAAATTCAAATACGAACAGAACAAGCGCGACAAGGAAAACCGCAAAAACCAGACCATTGTCGAAATTAAGGAAATCCGCTTGTCAATGACGATTGACGTCGGCGATATCGCGGTAAGAACAAAGCAATGTCTTAAATTTTTGGAAGCGGGAAACAAAGTTAAGGTTTCCATAAGAATGAAGGGCAGGGAAAATTCCCGCGCTTATCAGGGCGTGCAGGTTATGGAAAACTTCTTCGAAGGCTTGGACGGCAAGGCCGTTCAGGACAAAAAGCCCACGACCGAGGGCAGAAACATCATAATGATGCTTTCGCCCGCAAAAGTTTAAAATTTTAATCGGTAAATTATCAGGAGGACAATATTATGCCTAAGCAGAAATCACACAGCGGCAGCAAAAAGCGTTTTTGGCTGACTGCTACCGGTAAGGTAAAAAGACCCCACGGCGGCAAAAACCATAAGGCCGAAACCAAGAACAGAAAAAGAAAGAGAAATTTGCGTCAGAATACGCTTGTTTCCACTACGCAGGAATCCAACGTAAAAGCGATGATTCCTTATAAAGGTTAATAGGAGGATAAATAAATGCGTATTAAAAGAAGTGTAAACGCTTTAAAGAAGCGTAGAAAGATATTCCGCCTTGCTAAAGGCTATTTCGGCAACAAATCCAAGTCTTACAGAATCGCCCGCGAAGCGGTTATGAAGTCCTTAAATTACGCTTATATCGGCAGAAGACTGAGAAAGCGTGATTTACGTAGCCTTTGGATTGCACGTATAAACGCTGCGGCAAGACTTAACGGACTTTCCTATTCCAAGTTTATGCACGGTCTTAAAACTGCGGGCATTGAGCTTAATAGAAAGGTTCTTGCCGATATCGCCGTAACCGACGCAGCAGCTTTTACCGCACTTGCGGAAAAGGCTAAACAAGCATTATAATTTGAATTTTAAGCCTTGAAAAAGGCTTAATTTTTTATTCGACTTGCCGATTTATGGTAATAACTTCAAAATCAAATCCGCAAATTAAAGAAATTTTAAAGCTCGCTTCCGATAAAAAATTCAGGGACGGGCTGGGGCTGTATCTCGTCGAGGGCATAAAACCCGTAAACGAGTGCATTGCCGCGGGCGGCGATATTAAAGTAATCGTTGCCACCGAGCGGCTTTCGGGTTCTTATTCGGGTGCGGTAACAGTTTCCGACGGCGTTTTTTCGTCGATTTCAAGTGAAAAGACCCCGCAGGGCGTGCTTGCCGTGGTAAAAAAGCCGCAAAACGCGCTTAAAGCTCCCGAAAAAAGCTGTATTTTGCTTGACAGAATACAAGACCCCGGTAATTTGGGGACGATTATCCGCACGGCTAACGCGGCGGGCTACGACGAAATTTATTTAATAAATTGTGCCGACGCTTATTCGCCAAAGGCGGTAAGGGCAAGCATGAGCGGTATATTTTTCGTTAAAATTTACTGCGGCGGGCGTGAAGAGGTTTTAAACGCTTTAAACGGCGTTCCGCTGATATGCGCGGACATGCACGGCGAAGATATTTTCAGCTTTTCCGCACCCGAAAGGTTTTGTCTTTGCATAGGTAACGAGGGAAGCGGGATTTGCAACGAAATTTTCGACGTTGCGCAGTTCAAAATCAAAATTCCCATGCGTGAAACGTGCGAAAGCTTAAACGCCGCGGTTTCCGCAGGAATTGCCATGTATCAGCTAAAAAATTCAAATAAGAGGTAAAAATATGTCAGGACATTCCAAATGGCACAATATACAAGCAAAAAAAGGCAAGACTGACGCGGCGCGCGCGGCGGTGTTCACAAAAATAGGCAGGGAGCTTGCCGTTGCGGCGAAGGGCAACCCCAACCCCGACACAAACTCTAAGCTTGCCGACGTTATTGCCAAGGCAAAGGCGGCAAACATGCCCAACGACAACATTAAACGTTCGATAGCAAAGGCGGCGGGCGAGCTTGGCGACAAGGATTATAAGGAGCTTACTTACGAAGGCTACGGCGTAGGCGGTGCGGCGGTTATTATAAAAACTCTCACCGACAATGTAAACAGAACGGCGGGCGATATCCGTTCGGCTATGGGCAAGTGCGGCGGACAGATGGGGCAGAACGGCTGCGTTTCTTACATGTTTGACAACAAGGGCGTTTTCGTAATCGAAAGAACGGTTGCACTCGACGAGGACACCATGATGGAATATTGCCTCGAAGCCGAAGCCGACGATTACGTTGTTGAGGATGACGTTTACGAGGTTTATACCTCGCCCGAAAAGTGGTCGAATGCAAGAAAGTATTTCGAGGATAAAAAAGTGACCTTCCTCGAAGCGGAAATCAAAATGATTCCGCAAAACTACATTACGCTCGACGCGGAAAAGCTTGCAACCTTCCAAAAGATGCTTGATAAGCTTGACGAGCTTGACGACGTTCAGGACGTTTATCACAATGTTGAACTTCCCGAAGAGGACGAAGAATAAATTAAGGCAATAAAAATGAACGTTGAAATAAAATGTCCCGTATGTGGCGGGCGTGAATTTATAGCGGCTGATTATTCTGTTGCCCCCGGCGGTGGCGGAGGTTATTTTACGGCTATTCCGCTTGGTATGGTTAGTGCCGTGCGTACCACAAGATATGTATGCAAGTCTTGCGGATTTCTTATGGAATTCTTTTCAAAAGACGACATTAAAAAATTGGAAAATAAGTATGGCAGGTAAATTTATTTATAAATCCGCAGCATAATGATATGTATTAACGAGCGCAACAATTCGTTGCGCTCGATTTTTTTATATTTAACTTGAAAATAAAGAATGTAATCCGCACAAATAAATTTGTTTAAGCGAATAAAATGCAAACAATAGCGCAAGATATTTTTAAGCGGAAACGCTTTTATATATATGTCCCTCTGTTAAAGCGCCCACCGCGTTTTAGCGGCGGGCGGGGGAGTATTCATTAATTTGAATACTCCCTATGTATTTTAAGGCGGTCAAATAAATAGAATATAGTATGTCAGAACGCAAAAAACGCTTGATTTACCGAATTTCCGCATTTATCGTATGCGCGTGCATAGTAATTGCCGCGCCGTTTATTATGTTTTCCAAAGATAAAAAAGCCGCGGCAGAAGGCGAGCTTACAGTACTTAACGTGTGGCAAATAGATAATTTCGAAGGTGGAAAAGGCTCGCGCGCCGCTTATTTGCAAAACGCAGGCAACAATTTTTCGAAAACCAATGAATGTTACGTAACTGTAACAAGCATAACCGCCGAAGCCGCAACAGAGAATTTGAACAAAGGAACCGTTCCCGACTTAATTTCTTACGGGGCTGGAATGAGCGGGCTTGAACGGTTTATAACGGGCAAGATGCCGTTTAATTGCTGGTGTTACGGCGGGTATTGCCTTTTAAGTATCGAACAAAACGCCGATTTTTCTAAGGCGACGGCGGATAACACGATAATAAACGCGGGTACGGGCAACAGAATAACCGCTTGCTCGCTTTTAATCGGTTTAAACGGAGCTGACATTGCGCAGCCCACGGCGGCATACGTAAAGCTGATAAACGGCGGTTACAAATTCCTTTTAGGAACTCAGCGCGACGTGTTCCGTTTAAAAACCCGCGGCGTTGCATTTTCCGTAAAGCCTTTAACCGAATTTAACGACTTATATCAAAACATTTCCATAACTGCGCAAGACGGCAAAAAACGCGCCATAGCGGAAAAATTTATCGAAAAACTGCTTTCGGAAAGTAAAAATATTTCAAAGCTGGGGCTCTTTTCTGACAATCAAACGCTTTATGAAGACGAACTTCACGCTTTCGAGGGCTTGTCGTACGGCTTAACCTTAAAAACTCCGCTGGGCGAAGAGGCAAAAAACGAGCTTGATGGTGCAATTTTAAATTCGGACGTAAATTTAATAAAAAATCTACTTAAATAATTGAAATAAACGGCAAAAAATGATATGATAAAAGAGGTAGTGTTTTGTTTGAAACAGACGGCGGCAAAATTTTTGATAAAGTAAGCAAAATAAACGATTTCAGTTTTTCTAAAAACACAACCTACGGACTTGGCGGCACGGCAAAAACCGCCTATTTTCCCAAAACAGAGCAGGAAGCAATTGTGGTTTTCGATTATTTAAGCGAAAAAGGCGAAAAATTTGTAGTTTTGGGCTGCGGTTCTAACGTGCTCGCAGCCGACGGCGTGTTTAACGGCTCGGTTATTTGTACAAAATATTTAAGGGAAATAAGTTTAAAGGACGGCAGGCTCTGTTGTATGAGCGGCGTCACGGTGGGGCAACTTTTAAGCTATTGCAAATCGAAGTCGTTAAGCGGGCTTGAATATCTTGCCGGAATTCCCGCAACGATAGGCGGACTGACGCTCATGAACGGCGGAATAAACTCTGACCATATTTGCGAAAACGTGACGAGTGTGCGCATTTACGACGGCAAAGTAAAAGAATTACCCCGCGAAAATTGCAATTTTGGCATTAAGCATAGTATTATGCGTGACATAAAGTGCATAATTTTAGGGATAAATTTGTCGGTTTTCGCCGTTCCCCGTGAAGCAGTTGAAAAAAACGTTAAACAACGGCTTTCGGCGCGGCACCATTTACCAAAAGGAAAAAGCTGCGGCTGCGTATTCAAAAATCCCGCGGGGCTTACTGCGGGAAAGCTTATCGAAGATGCAGGATTGAAGGGCTGCCGAATTGGCGGGGCCGTCGTCAGCGAAAGCCATGCAAACTTTATTATTAACGAAGACGCAACCGCCGCCGACGTTTACAGATTAATACAGCTTGTAAAGGAAAGAGTTTACATAAAATACGGCGTTAAACTTGAAGAAGAGGTTGTTTACATAGGAGAATTCAATGATTTTAACGGCTGATTATCATACTCACACGCCCTATTCCCACGGGAAGGGCACGGTATATGAAAACGCACTCGCCGCAAAAAAGGCGGGCTTAAAGGAAATCGGCATAACCGACCACGGTTTTAATCACCTTTTATTCGGGTTAAAGCGCAAGGTTTTGGGCGATTTGCGAAAGGAAATACAAGACGCGGAAAGGCTCACGGGCGTAAAAGTTTTAATGGGCATGGAAAGCAACCTCATATCCGTCGATGGCGAAACCGATATGAAATCGGGCGATTTTGAGCATTTCGATATCTACCTTTGCGGTATTCACGAGGTGTTAAAATATAAATCGTTCGGCGATTTTAAAAATATAATGCTCAAAAATTACACCGCTTACAAGTTTGGCAAGCGGCCTTCGGATAAGGTTATCGCCAATACGACGAAGGCATACGTCCACGCCGTAAAAAATAACCCGATTGATATTTTGACGCACATAAATTATAAGTGCTACTGCGATTTGAAAGAAGTTGCAAAGTGCTGCGCCGATTACGGAACTTATATCGAAATTAACACAAAAAAGCGGCACGTTTCGGCGGAAGAGCTTAATTTGATGGCTTCAACGGGCGTTAAATTCGTAATCGATTCCGACGCGCACTCGCCCGACCGCGTGGGCGATATAAAGCTGGCGGAAGAAATTCTTGCCGAGGCTGAAATTCCGCTTGAAAAAATTGAAAATATTGACGGCAGACTGCCGAAATTCAGGTTTAAAGAATATAAAGAGAAGAATTTGTAAAATGCAGAATTTTACTGAAGAAATAAAAAACGAAATAACGCAAACCGCCGTAAAAGACCGCGGCATGCTGCTTTCGATGCTGTCGGCGTTTATCAGAACGAGCGGCAGCATAGCTTCGCGCGAGGGGTGGTTCGGGTTTGAAATTATAACTGAAAACGAACGCACCGCAGACTATTTCTCCGACGTTTTGGAGCATGAATTCGGGCTTCAAATAACGGGTACGGGCGCAAAGTTCGATATTTTAAGCGGAAAGGATAAGTTTTCGTTTGAGTGCATAAGCGAAAAATCGGACGCGCTTTTAAAGGAGCTTGGCATAATAAGGGAAGACGCCGAAGGGAAAATGCTTGTTTTCGGCATAGACGATGCACTTGTTTCAAGGCAAAAAAGTAAGCTCGGTTATTTAAAGGGCGCGTTTTTGGGCGGCGGAAGCTGCACCTTGCCCGAAGAAGGCACTTACAGTCGCACGGGTTATCATTTTGAAATAGTTTTTTCAAACAAAATAACCGCAACCGATTTTTGCGACCTGTTGTGCGACTTTGAAATTTTGGCAAAGCTTGTGTCGCGCAAGGATTCCGCCGTGGTATACGTTAAGAGCAAGGAAGTAATTTCGGATATTTTAAGCGTTATGGAGTGCGACCAAAGCCTTGAACGACTGAATAAAATAGTTGAGCACAAGGACAGGCAAAACAACGCAAACCGCGTAAACAACTGCTCGATTTCAAACATAGACAAAACGGTTACCGCTTCGGTGAAACAGGTTCGCGCGCTGGAAATAATTTCGCAAACCGTCGGGCTTCAAAGCCTTGAAAAACCGCTTTTCGAGTTGGCAGAGTGCAGACTTGCCGACAAAAACGCATCCATGCAGGAGCTTGCCGAAAGATTATCCATTTCCAAAAGCTGTTTAAACCACAGAATGAGAAAAATTCTCGAGCTTGCGCAGTCTCTCGGGCGCGATTAACAACAAAGGACAAATATGACAGACTTCATTCACTTACATCTTCACACCGAATATTCGCTGCTTGACGGCGCGTGCAAAATAGGCAATTTGATAAGCTATTGCAAAAATAACGGCATCGACACCGTATGTGTAACCGACCACGGCAACATGTACGGCGCGCTTCAACTTGCCGAAAAAGCCGCCGAAAACGGCATAAAATACATAATCGGCTGCGAGTTTTACATGACGAAGGACATGAACGACAAAACCTCGAACACGGCCGAACATCTTATTTTGCTTGCAAAAAACAAAGCGGGCTATAAAAACCTCGTTCAACTCGACTCAATGGCGTTCGTTGACGGCTTTTATTATAAGCCGAAAATAGATTACAATGTGTTAAAGGAACATTCCGAGGGCGTAATTTGTCTTTCGGCGTGCCTTGCGGGCGGTATTCCCCGAAGGCTTACGGCGGGCGATTACGAGGGCGCAAAGGAGCTTGCGCTTCATCTTCAAGGTATTTTCGGCGAGGATTTTTACATAGAAATTCAGGACCACGGCATACCCGAAGAACGGCAGATTTTGCCGCACCTTGTGCAGCTTGCCAATGAAATAGGCGCGCAGCTCGTTGCAACCAACGACGTGCACTATTTGAACAAAGAAGACGCCGAAATGCAGGACGTCCTCATGTGCATACAGATGAAAAAGCAGCTTGACGACCCGAAGAGAATGAAGTTTTCAACAAACGAATTCTACTTTAAAACGGGCGACGAAATGGCTGCGCTTTTCCCCAATCTGCCGCAGGCGATTTCAAACACGCGTGTTATTGCCGACAAAGTAACCGAGCCCGCGTTCAACCTCGACAAAAAAGGCTATCCCATAAGGGATAATTCGTTAATCCCCGAATATTCTTCGCCCGACGGGCTTACTTCCGAACAGTATTTGAGAAGGCTTACCGACGAGGGTTTAAAAAGGCGCTACGGCGACAGGCTCGGACAAAAGGAGCTTGACAGAGCCCAGTACGAGCTGGGCATAATCTGCGGCATGGGCTACGCCGATTATTACCTCGTCGTGTGGGACTTTATAAACTGGTCTAAAGAGCAGGGCATACCCGTAGGACCGGGGCGCGGCTCGGGCGTAAGCTCAATCGTTGCCTATTCCATAGGAATAACCGACGTCGAACCCCTTCAATACGACCTGCTTTTCGAAAGATTTTTAAACCCCGACCGCGTTTCCATGCCCGACTTCGATATCGACTTCTGTACGGACAGACGCGAGGAAACAATCGAATACGTGCGCCAAAAATACGGCAGGGAGAACGTGTGCCAAATCGTTACGTTCGGCACGATGGCGGCCAAAAACTCTATTAAGGACGTCGGAAGGGTTATGCGCGTGCCCTATTCCGAAACGGATAAACTGACCAAAATAATGGACGGAAAAACCTCAATAAGCGACCTTTTGGGGCGCGGGCTTGAAGCGGCGCGGGCAAAGGCGACGGCGGAAAAGGACGAGGATAAAAAGGCAGATTTAGAGAGCAAATTTAACGAACTCAAAGCCGCCCGCAACAACGAATTTTGCGAAATTTACGAAAACGACGACGTTTTGCGCCGCGTTATAGACATGGCTCTCAAAATAGAGGGCATGCCGAGGCAGACGGGCATGCACGCCGCGGGCGTCGTAATATGCCAAAAGCGGATTGCCGACAACGTGCCGCTTTCGCGAAACGGCGAGGACATCACCACGCAGTTCGTCGCAAAGGAAATCGAAGCTTTGGGCATGCTCAAAATGGACTTCCTTGCGCTCGTTACCCTCACGGATATCAAAAAATGCATTGACTACGTAAAAGAGGACTGCGGTTACGACGTGGATTTCAACAAAATCGGTTACGCCGATTCGGGCGCGTATTCGCTCATTTCCGAAGGCGACACCGACGGCGTGTTCCAGCTCGAAGCCGGGGGCATGAAAAGGTTCATGAAAAACCTTCGCCCCGACACCTTGGAAGATTTGATAGCGGGCGTTTCGCTATACCGCCCCGGCCCTATGCAGTTTATCGATTCGTTCTGCCGCAGAAAACACGGACAGGAAAAGATAGCCTACGACTGTCCGCAGGAAGAAAAGATTTTAAAGGTAACTTACGGAATTCCCGTTTATCAGGAGCAGGTCATGCAAATCTTTCAGGATTTGGCGGGCTTCTCTCTCGGCGAAGCAGACCTTGTCCGCCGCGCCATGGGCAAAAAGGACAAGAAAAAGCTTATGGCGCAGAAAGAAAAGTTTATTAACGGCGGCGTAAGCGACACAAACGGCAGCAAAATCGTAGGCTGCGTTTATAACGGCATTTCCGAGGAAGTGGCAAATAAAATTTTCGGCGACATGGAAGGCTTTGCCTCGTACGCGTTCAACAAATCGCATGCGGCGGCTTACGCTACGCTCGCATACCAAACGGCATGGCTTAAAAGGTATTACTGCAAGGAATTTATTTGCGCGCTCTTAAACAACCGCTTAAATAAAATCGACGAAATAACGAAGTACGTTCTTTACTTAAAGGATAAGGGCTACAAGGTTTTGCCACCCGACATAAACAAGAGCCGCACAGCTTTCCATGTTGAAAAGGACGGCGTGCGCTTTGGGCTTTCGGCTTTAAGGGGCGTCGGGCAGGCGGTAATCGACGCCGTTATCGAAGAGCGCGAAAAGAACGGACTTTTCGAAGATTTCCCCGATTTCGTTTCCCGTTGTTCAGGAGTTTTGAATTCAAGGCTTGTCGAAGGTTTGATTTATGCGGGCGCGTTCGACGAAATGGGCGTTGCACGTTCGCAGCTTGCCGAAGTTTACGAAGATTTGTGTACTCGCGCAAAGGCTATCGACAAGCAGAAAAACAGCGCGCAAATGAGCCTTTTCGGCGACTTTATCGAAGAAGATAAACTCGACGTAAAATATCCCGATATCCCCGAGCTCGAACTCAACGAAAAGCTTGCCAAGGAAAAGGAAGTTTTGGGCGTTTACGTAAGCGGTCATCCGTTTGAAAAATATTTAAACGCCTTTCCCGACTGCACCTTCGATTGCTCATTTTTAGAGGATTACGTCGAGGACGAGGAGGGTAACCGCACTTACAGCCGTATTCAGGACGGCATGCGCATAACCATGGCGGGCATAATCAGCTCTTACCGCCGCACCACAACAAAGCGCACGGGCGCATTTATGGCGTTTTTAAATCTCGAAGACGTTTACGGCAGCTTGGAATGCGTTTGCTTCCCCGCCGTATACGAAAAGGTTAAGGCTTATCTCGGCAACGATAAAATAGTAAAAATAAGCGGCAAGCTCGACGTGGACAACGAAAAGGGGCTGTCGTGCATAATCGACGAGCTGAGCGAAGTGGACGTGGACAATAAAACTGCCGAAAGCGGAGGAAACGCTACCACCGCCGCCGAAAAACACGAAACCGTTTTGTGGCTGAACGCGGGTGCGCTTGACGATTCCTCGTTTGAAGAACTTATTGCCATGCTTGCAAATTACGAAGGCGAAACGGTTTGTAAAATCGTGCGCGGCGAAAAGCGTTACCGCTTGCCCGACGGCGTAAATTATTGCCGCGGGCTGTTGGCGGAATTGTACAGCTTTCTCGAACAGAAGGACGTAAAATACGTTGAATAAATGAAAATCCTATTCATTTGTAAAAGTTTTCAAAAAACCTTGTTTTTTTGATTATTGTTTGTTATAATATTAAGTGGATTGAACAAAGCGTTTTGGGCACAATAAGGGGGCTTGCCGAAAATGCGGTGTAATTCGGAGGTTTTTTCATGAAAAGAATAGGCTTACTTACAAGTGGCGGCGATGCTCCCGGCATGAATGCTTGTATTCGTGCGGTTGTTCGCACGGCAATTTACTTCGGTATGGAAGTTTACGGCATCGAACGCGGTTATCAGGGCTTAATCGACGACGAAATGATACCCATGGAAATGCGTTCCGTTTCGGATATCGTTCAGCGCGGCGGCACAAAGCTCAGAACGGCGCGTTGCCTTGAAATGCTGACGAAGGAAGGTCAGAAAAGAGCGGTTAAAACGCTTGAAGCAAGGGGCATTGACGGCTTGGTGGTAATCGGCGGCGACGGCTCTTTCAGAGGCGCAAAGTGCCTTTCGGAAGAATACGGTGTACCCACGATAGGCATACCCGGCACAATCGACAACGACCTTGAATATACCGATTACACTCTCGGCTTCGACACCGCGGTAAATACGTGTATCGACGTTATAAACAAGCTGCGCGACACAATGACTTCGCACGAAAGAATTTCCGTTGTCGAAGTTATGGGCAGACGTTGCGGCGACATAGCGCTCTTTGCGGGAATTGCGAGCGGCGCCGAAATAATCGTCGTTCCCGAAGTAGTTTTCGACCTCGACGACATAGTAATGAAAATCAACCGCTCCCGCGCGAACGGCAAGCACTCCAACATTGTTGTAGTTGCCGAAGGCGTTTGCACGGCGGAAGAGTTTGCAAAGCAGCTTCAGTCCGTTACAACTTATTCCGTGCGCCCCACCTCGATAGGGCACATTCAGCGCGGCGGTTCGCCTTCCATGGCGGACAGAATGCTTGCCGCACAGTTCGGCAATAAAGCCGTAAGACTTTTAAACGACGGCATAGGCAACAGAGTTGTAGGTATCCGCAAAAACGAAATAATCGATATGGATATAATCGAAGCGGTTAGCATGAAGAAGAAGTTCAATTACGAGCTTTACGAAACTCTTCAAATGATTTCAATGTAACTTTCGGGGTCGTGTAAGCGGCCCTTTTTAATTAAATTTATAAGGAAATCCGTTAAATAATGATATTGTCTGTTTGTTTAAGTCCATGCATAGACGTGAACATGGAGGTTGACTCTTTGTCCGTGGGAATGTCGCACAAGATAATAAGCAAAAGAATATTTTTTACGGGAAAAGCGTTAAACGTTGCCATAGGACTTTCGCGGCTGAATGCTGATTCGTTTGCAACGGGGTTCATGTACGAGGACAACGGCAACCAATTCGAACAGGAGCTGCACAGAGAGCGCGTGCCCTACAAATTTGTATGGAACAAGGGCAGGGTGAGGGAAAATTATAAATTTATCGACCGCCGCTCGATGCTTACTGAAATAGACGACGTCGGCGCGGAGGTAAGCGCGGAAAAGCAGGACGAGCTTATTAATCTCGTTGCCGAGCTTTCGAAAAAAGCCGAGGCGGTGGTAATTTCGGGCAGCCTTGCAAGGGGCATGACGCCCGATTATTACGGCAAAATTTTAAGCGCGGTGCCCCCGCACGTTAAAAAAATAGTGGACACCGAGGGCGAAAGACTTTTTGCGGCTTTAAAAACACGCGTGGATTTGGTTAAGCCGAACCTTGACGAGCTTGAAAGAACGCTTAAAAAACAGCTTAAAACCAAACAGGAAATGCTTTCGGCTTGCCGCGGGCTTTTGGACATGGGCGCAAAAACCGTGCTTTTATCGCTCGGCAAGCGCGGCGCAATCATTACCGACGGCAATAAAAATTTTTATTGCAAGAGCGTAAACGTTGCAATGAATTCCACCGTAGGCGCGGGCGACGGCATGGTGGCGGCGGCAACGCAGGCGCTTGTCGAAGGTTGCGATTTGCCCGAAATTCTTTGCAGAGGAGTAGCTGCGGGAACGGCGGCGGTTACTTCGCCTTACAGCATATCGTTTGCTAAGGAAAAGTTCGACGAAATTCTTTCGTCGCTCGAAGTAAAAGAAATTTAGCTTAAACGCTTGAAAATTGCGGTTATATATTGTATAATGTTTTTACTCAATTCAACGGATAAGGAGAATTTATTATGTGGAACAGCGAAGCGCCTTTAAAACTTTTAAGCGAAATGCCCGCGCAACTGAATATAGAAAACCTTAAAGAAATCCAGCAGATTATCGACGTGGATAAATATGAAAACAGCCATAGGCTCGGCCGCGATTTGTGCGGAGAATACGCGCCTTTTTGCGCACTGTGCGAAAAGCACGTTAAATATCCCTGCGCCGTTGCTTACGTAAAAATGAAGCAGGCGGAGGGCATGGAGCTTGAAATTGCCGCAACCGAAGAGGAATTGTCGGTTGAAGAGGAAAACGTTGCGGAAACGCCCAAAAAGTATATAAGGATTGCAATTGCAAGAAGAAAATAATTGCAGATTTGTTTAAATACTTAAAAACGGAGCATTTACGCCCCGTTTTTTTATATAACCGCATTATACTAATTTAAACACAAACAAAAAAACCCTTCCGTAAAAGAAGGGTTAAAATGGAGCTGCTAACCGGACTTGAACCGGTGACCTCGTCCTTACCAAGGACGTGCTCTACCTGCTGAGCCATAGCAGCAATTTCAAAATTCAGCTTACTTGAATATTATATTTAAAAAGACTTTTATTGTCAATTCATTTTTAATGTTATTTCAAAATTTTAACTTATACTATGCAAAATAACGAACTTGAAAAAACCGCCGTAAAAACTTCGATAGTTACGATTGCCATGAACGCCGTGCTTACGCTGTTTAAGCTGTTCGCCGGCATATTCGGCGCTTCTTACGCGCTCATTTCCGACGCAATTCATTCAGCGTCGGACGTGTTTTCGACGGTAATCGTTTTAATCGGCGTTAAAATTGCGGGCAAAACCGCAGATAAAAAGCATCCCTTCGGGCACGAACGGTTTGAGTGCGTTGCCGCGATTATTCTTGCGGTCGTTCTGTTGATAACGGGCGCGGGAATAGGTTATACGGGCGTAATGAGCCTGATAACGGGCGCATATAACGATTTCGAAGCACCGAAAATAATCGCCCTTGTTGCCGCCGCCGTTTCGATAGTGGTTAAGGAGGCAATGTTCTGGTACACGCTTGCCGCCGCAAAAAAAGTTAATTCGTCGGCTTTAAAGGCAGACGCGTGGCATCACCGTTCCGATTCATTGTCGTCGATAGGCAGTCTTGTGGGCGTAATAGGCGGCATGTGCGGCGTGCCCATTCTCGATTCAATCGCGTGCCTAGTAATCTGTCTGTTCATTTTAAAGGCGGCAATCCAGATTTTTCTTGACGCTATAAAGAAGATGACCGACGAAGCCTGCGACGATAAAACTCAAACCGAAATAACCGATTATATTAAAGCTTGCGAGGGAGTAAAAAACTTAGACAGCCTTTTAACCCGCATGTTCGGCAACCGCATTTACGTAATTGCGGAAATAGCGTGCGAGCCGGATTTGCCGCTTTTTAAGGCGCACGAAATTGCCGAAACGGTGCACGAAGGCATTGAAATGAATTTTCCGCTCGTAAAGCACGTAACCGTTCACGTCAACCCATATTACGAGCGAAAGGAAGAAGAGCCCGACGGCGAATTTGAAAAGCAAGCGGAAGAGGACGCAACTTTGCAATCCACTAAAAACGAAGAAAAAAGCGACAATAAAGAATGAAAACAGCCTCCCAAACGGGAGGCTGTCATTTTAACGTCAAATTTGAATTTATTTTTTAAACGGTTTGTTAAAGGAGCCGATTTCAATTAAGTTGCCTTCGGGGTCTGCAATATAACACGTTCTTTGTCCCCAAGGCTCGGTTGTAGGTTCAAACACGGGCGTTGCACCTTTGCCGACGGCTTCGGCAAAGCGCTTGTCAACTTCTTCAAAAGTATCTACATACAACGCTATTTCAAAATGTCCGTTTAATCCGTTTATATACTCGTATTTTCGGCTTGTCATGCTTTCAAAATTCTTTCTTTCATAAAGCATAAACAACGTGCCGTCTTTAATCAAATAAACGTTGACGGCGTTTTCGCTTTCTTTGATTTCAAAGCCTAATACGTCCCGATAAAAGCGTATCATTGTCGCAATATCTTTTACTAATAGTCCAAATCCGTCAAGTTTCATAACGTTTCTCCGCTAAACGTCCGATTTTTTAAATATTTCTTAATAGCCCAACGACTTTGCCGAGGATTGATACTTCGTCGAATACAAAGTCCTCCATGTCGTCGTTTTCGGGATGCAGAATAAATTTGCCGTCGCGTTTATAAAAACGTTTTACGGTTGCGCTGTCGTCGACGAGCGCCACGACGATATCGCCGTTTTCGGCGGTTTCCTGCTTTTTAACCACAACCTTGTCGCCGTCGAGCATGCCTATTTTAATCATGGACGAGCCTTGAACGCTCAGCATAAACAAGTCCTCGCCCGAGAAAAAATTTTCAGGAAGGGAATAAAAGCCTTCGTAATTTTCGGTTGCGAGAATGGGTGCGCCGGCGGCAACCGTGCCCACGAGCGGCACCGAAACCGACTTGCTGGGAAGTGACAGAGCGCGCCGTTTAACGTTTGATTTTACAAGCAGTCCGCGCTCGCATAAACGGTTAATTATATTAAAAGCGGTGGCGGTGGACTTCAAATTGCACGCTTCGCACATTTCGCGCACGCAAGGCGCATAACCGTTTTCCATTATATAGTTATTTATGAACTTAAAAACGGCGTCTTCGTCGTTGCTTTTTTTAACCGCGCGTTTTTGCTGTTTGGGTGTTGCTGTTCTTTGCTTGATTTCGCTCACTTCAAAATCCCTCCGTCAAAATATATTTTATCACGGTTATGTAAAAAAATCAAACAAAAGTTTGAAGTTTGCTTGTAATTCGGTTAAATTTAGTATAAAATAGCTTTAAGAGGTGGCATATGAAAGAAGTTTTGGAAAAAGCGCGCCGTTGCGAGCTGTACGACAGGGAGTGCATAGGGTGCATGGAGTGCGAAATTTGCGATTTGGATGCGAACAAAATTTGCGATAACTGCGGAAAGTGCCTTGATATCCGCGACGACGCTATAATTAAAATAGACAAAATAATAACGGACGACGAGTAAGTCGCCCGTTATTTTATGATTTTTATTCGTCTTCGTCGTAGCGGGTGAGCTTAACTTTGCCGACAACGCTTCGCCGCGTGTCGTCGCTGATTGCCGCGTAATGTTTTCTGGTCGTGTTTACGTCTTTATGCCCCAAAACGTCGGCAACGACGTAAATATCGCCCGTCGCCTTATAAAGGCTGGTGCCGTAGGTAGAGCGCAGCTTATGAGGCGAAATATTTTTGAGAGGGGAGACGATTTTCGCGTATTTATGAACCATATTTTCAACGGCGCGAACGGTTATGCGGTTTTTGTTGTTTGAAACGAAAAGCGCGTTTGGTTCGGTTATCGCTTTTGCGTTTTGCTCTTTATAATCGAGGTATCTTTGCAAAGCCGCGGCAACGTCGTCGTCGAAATATAAAATTGACTTGCTGCCGCCTTTGCGTGTGACCACGAATGAGTTGTCCTTAAAATTCAAATCGTTGTTGTTAAGTCCCACAAGCTCGCTTATACGTATGCCCGTGCCCAAAAACAGCATCAAAATGGCGGTGTCGCGCACCTTGTTTTTTTCATGATAAAAGCGCTGGTGGGGGGACAGTCCGTCGCCGCTTTCCGCCGTGTCGATAATGTTAAAAACCTCGTCGGCGTCAAGCCTGATAATAGGTTTTTCGTGCAATTTCGGCGTGGAAACCTTTGCCGCGTTGTCAACGCTTATAAAACCTCTGTTAAAAAAGTATTTAAACATTGCGCGGACGGAGGAGAGCTTGCGAGCTTTGGCTCTGTCGTTGCACGAGTGCTCCGAACCGTTATAAACGTAGTGGGAAAGGTAGCTTAAAAAATATTCTATGTCGTTGCCCGTAACAGCTTCTAAATCGTTTAGCGTGATTTCTTTAACCGTTTTGCCTTTTCTGAATTTCTTTTCACTTAAAAAATGGAAGAAGATTTTCAAATCGTGCGCATAATTTAACCGCGTAAGCGTGGAAGTCTGGCTGTCAATCGCCAAAAAGTAATCGTAGCAAAATTCGGGCAGCTCTTCGTCAAGCAGCCTTTCAATAGTTTCTAAATTTTTATTGTTTCTTTCAACGTAATAATTCGACGCCATAATTTGCCCCGCTAATTTGTTTAACTTTATCAAAGGAAGTGCAACTCACGCCCTTTTTTTTAATTGTTTTATAAGAATGAAACACTTCGTAAAACACAGCTTTTACGAAGTGTTTAACCTTAAATTAAGCTTATCACATATAAATATGCTTGTCAAACGTTTTGCAAATTAAATTTTTAAAGTTTTTTTGCGGTAATTTCAAAAAGTTTTAAAAGCCGTCAAAATTTTAATTTAACGGCTAAAACATGGAGTTTTAAGCTTAAAATAACCGATTATGTCTGACATAGTACAAATATTTTATAAAAAAAGCGGAGCAAACGCCCCGCTTTTAAATAATTACTTATTTTCTTTCAAGCTTTTCAAATTCCAGATATTTGCTGCGTATTCCCCGATAGCTCGGTCGGCGGCAAAAATTCCCGCCGCGGCAATATTTCTTAAAGACGACTGATTCCATTTAAATTTATCCGTCGCGTACAAATTTGAAATTTCGTGCTGCTTGCTGCTGTAAGCCGCAAAATCCGCCATGCACATATACGGGTCGGCTACCGGCGAACCGGTAAGCAGATAATTTGCAATGTCTGCAAACGAATGACCGTTAAAGCCGATTATAAGCGCTTCAACAATTCTTCTTAGCTTAGGCGATTCGTTGTAATATCTGCTTGAGCTGTAACCGTTGCGCCAAATTTCGTCGACCTCGTTCGATTTGTAGCCGAATATAAATATATTTTCGTCGCCGACGGCTTGCGCCATTTCAACGTTTGCGCCGTCAAGCGTTCCTATTGTCAGCGCGCCGTTAATCATGAACTTCATGTTGCCCGTACCGCTCGCTTCCTTGCCTGCAAGCGAAATCTGTTCGGAAACCTCGCTCGCCGGCATAAGCTTTTCGGACATGGAAACGTTGTAATCTTCCATATACACGACGTTCAGCTTTTCCTTGATTTTCGGGTTGCTCCTTATTTCGTCGGCAAGGAAATTAATAAGCTTTATAATTTTCTTTGCCATATCGTAACCGGGGGCAGCCTTAGCGCCGAAAATGTAAGTTTTGGGCACGATATCAAGGTCGGGATTATCCTGCAAATCAAGGTAAGTGTCGATTATGTTCAAAACGTTTAAAAGCTGGCGCTTATACTCGTGCAAGCGCTTTGCCTGTACGTCGAACATCGAATTGGGGTCGATTATCAGCCCCTGCTTCTTCTTTGCGTATTCGGCAAACTGCTTTTTCTTTAAAAGCTTGATTTCGTCAAGGCGGTTGATTACCGTTTTATCGTTTTCAAACTTTTTAAATTCGGCAAGCTGCGCGCCGTCAAGCTCGTAGCCCGTGCCGATGCACTCGTTCAAAAGCGCGGCAAGCTCGGGGTTGGATTGGTTCAACCAGCGTCTGTGAGCAATGCCGTTCGTAACGTTAGTAAACTTTTCGGGAGTGAAATCGTAGAAATCCTTGAACACGGAATTTTTAATGATTTCGCTGTGCAGCGCCGAAACGCCGTTTACGTTGTGCCCGCCGTAAACGCAAAGGTTTGCCATTTTAATGCGGTCGTGCTCCATAATCGACATTCTCGAAATCTTTGCCCACTCGCCGGGAAATCTGTTCCAAAGCTGTTCGCAAAGCCTTCTGTTAATCTCTTTGATTATGGAATGAATTCTGGGAACGGTTCTTTCCACCAAGTCTTCCGACCAGGTTTCAAGCGCTTCGGCAAGCACCGTGTGGTTTGTGTAAGCGCACGTTGCCGTGGTTATCGCCCACGCTTTGTTCCAATCGTAGAAATACTCGTCGATTAATATTCTCATCAATTCGGGAATAGCCAGCGCGGGGTGTGTGTCGTTCAAATGAATTGCCGCAAGCTTGGGCAAATCCATCAAATTCCCGTATCTGTGCTTGTGGTCTTCGATTATGTTTTGAATAGAAGCCGAGCAAAGGAAATATTGCTGTTTTAACCTTAAAGATTTTCCCGCGTTGTGGTTGTCGGAAGGATATAAAACCTTCGTCAGCAAATCGGCGTCGTTATCGTCGGTCATCGCCTGATAATAATCGCCCTGCGAAAAAAGCTTCATGTTAAAGTCCTGCACGGGCTTCGCCTTCCAAAGCCTTAAAACCGAAACGGCGTCGCTGTCCTTGCCCGAAACCATCATGTCGTAGGCTACCGCCTGCACTTCTTTACAGTTAATATAATTGGTTTCCAGCCCGTTTTCCGTCCACTTTTCTTCTATCTGTCCGTTAAAACGCACGATAAACGACTTATCCGTTCTCTGCGTAAGCCACGCTTCGCCGCCGGGGAGCCAAACGTCGGGCAACTCGATTTGCCAGCCGTCAACTATTTTCTGCTTAAAAAGTCCGTACTCGTAGCGCAGCGAATAGCCCATTGCGGGATAATTGCCCGTTGCAAGCGCGTCTAAAAAGCAAGCGGCAAGCCTGCCTAAGCCGCCGTTACCCAAACCTGCGTCGGGTTCAAGCTCGTAAAGCTCTTCCATAGAAAGCCCGTAAGACGATACGGCTTTTTCAAAAACGGGAGTTGCGCTTAAATTATATAAGCTGTTTTTAAGCGAACGTCCCATTAAAAATTCCATGCAAAGATAATAAACTCTCTTTGCACGCTTCGATTTTATGCGCTTATGAAATTGTTGTCTTTTTTCCAGTAAGATGTCTCTCACCACCATTACGACCGCTTTATAAATCTGGTCTTTGGAAGCTTCGGCGGGAGCAACGCCGAAATATCTCGACAATTTGCCCTTAATCGCGTCCTTAACTTCCTTTTCGGTAACAGCAGTACTACTCATTTCGTTCTCCTTCAAAGTAAAATTATTTAAGCATATTCATATAGAGAGCTTCGTAATCCTTTGCCGAATGGCTCCAACTGAAATCAGTCGTAGCCGCCCTGTACATAAGTTTTGCCCACTCTTCTTTATTTTTATAATCGGAGATTGCCTGACGAATTACGTAAAGCATATCGTGCGCGTTGTAATTTGCAAAAGTGTAACCGTTTACAAGCGGTTTAATACTGTCGTACAACCCGCCCGTTTCCCTTACTACGGGAATTGTGCCGTAACGGCACGCAATCATTTGCGAAAGTCCGCAAGGCTCCGATTTTGACGGCATAAGGAAAATATCCGAACCAGAATAAATTTTCCTTGATAAATCTCCGTTAAATACTATGTTTGCGCTGAGCTTATCGGGGTATTTCCTTGCAAGATTGCTGAAAAAGCCCTCGAAGTGGCTGTCGCCCGTGCCCAAAATTACTACCTGAACGTCATCTTGCAACAGCTCTTCGATTACGTTCGTAACCAAATCCAAGCCCTTATGCGAAACAAGGCGCGAAACCATCGAAACTATGGGAGTTTCGGGCTTTTGAGGTAAACCGAGCATCTTTTGAAGCTCGCTCTTGCAAACCGCCTTGCCGCTGAAATCTTCAGGCGTGAAATTCGCAAACAGATGATTGTCGAGGGCGCAGTTATAGCCCTTGTCGTCTATTCCGTTTAAAATTCCCGTAAGCTTAAACTCGTTGCGTCTGATAATTGGGTCAAGCCCGTGCGCGTAATAAGGATTTTTTATCTCCTCCGCGTATTTGGGGCTTACCGTCGAAAACCTTTCGCAGCACTCGATTGCGCCCTTCATAAGGTTGATGCAGTTGCCGTATTCAACAATGTGCCGGTATGCGCCGTAGATATCGAACAAATCGCCCAGCAAATCAAGCGAATACTGCCCCTGATATTCTATGTTGTGAATTGTAAACAGCGCGCGGATAAACTGATATTCTTCCCTGAAACAATAATTGGTTTTGAGATAAATCGCCGCAAGCGCCGCCTGCCAGTCGTGGCAATGCATAACTTCGGGATAGAAGTTCAAAAAAGGCATAATTTCGAGAACGGCTCTCGAAAAGAATGCAAATCTTTCGCCGTCGTCATAATAGCCGTAGCAACCGGGGCGCTTGAAATAGAACTCGTTGTCTATAAAATAGAATATAACGCCGTCCTGCTCATAGCTGAAAATGCCGCAATACTGATTGCGCCACGCAAGGTGCACGTAAAGGTTGCCGAGATAAGTAAATTTTTCGCGGTATTCCCTCTTTATGTCCGAATACAGAGGAATTACCACCCTTACGTCGTATCTGCCCGTCGATGCAAGCGCCTTTGAAAGCGAACCGATAACTTCAGAAAGTCCGCCCGTAGAAATAAAGGGCTGGCTTTCCGAAGCGACGAAAAGTATTTTTTTCTTTTCCGTAACCGCAGTCGCAGCAGCTTTTTTAATTGCGGGCTTTTTAGCGGCAGCCGTCTTTTTGGGCGCAGCCGTTGTCGTCTTGGTTGCCGTGGTTTTTTTAGCCGCCGTAGGCTTTGCGGCAGCGGGTTTAGTTGTTTTTGTAGTTGCCATATTTTCCCCCGTCTTTATTATATGAGCGAGCCTTTATTTATGAAATAAGGTTGAAGCTCGCAGCCTGCAAGCACTCTGTTGTCGCGTATAACCGAATTTTTGTCGCTTACCACGTAAGCAAGGTTGCAGTTTTCGCCGATTATGCTGTCCGTCATTATAATACAGTTTTTAACGACCGTTCCTTTGCCTATCTTAACGCCGCGGAACAGCACGCAGTTTTCAACCGTTCCCTCTATAGTGCAGCCGTCGGCAATGAGCGAATTTTTAACCTTTGCCGTGTCGGCAAATTTAGCTGGCGCGCTGTCGTTTACCTTGGTATAAATTGCTCTGTCGCCGAAAATTTCGGTTCTTACGCCTTTATCGAGCAGCTCCATATTTGCGTTGAAATAGGAGCACAGCGAATTGATATTTGCGTAATAGCCCTCAAATTTATAGGCATAAAGGTTATAAGTTTTTACGCCGGGGCTTAAAATATCCCTTCCGAAGCTTGTATAGCCGTGCTGGATTGCGTCCTGAATCAATCTCAAAAGATACGAGGTGCGCGCAACCATTACGTTTATGTAATTCTTTTTAACGCCGCTTGAAGTGGGATTGATTTCTATGTCGGTTATCCTTCCGTCCTTTGCGGTTTCGAAAGCCATGTTGTAGTGCGATTTAACGTATTCGTGCTCGTGGTAAACCATGGTGATATCCGCATTCTTTTCAATGTGGTAATCTATTACCTTGCTGTAATCGAGCTTATAAACCGCGTCGCTGTCGGCAAGCACAACAAAGTCCTCTTTGCACTTTTTAAGGAAAGCCGTTGCGCCCTTTAAAGCTTCGAGGCGGTTTTTATATAACGTTTCGCTCTCGCCGCTGTAAGGGGGCAACAAAATAAGCCCGCCTTCCTTTCTTGCAAGGTCCCAGTACTTGCCCGAACCGAGGTGGTCCATAAGCGACTGATAGTTGTTTTTGGTTATCATGCCAACCGTGGTAATTCCCGAGTTGACCATATTCGAAAGCGGAAAATCCACAAGACGGTATCTTCCGCCGTAAGGTATCGAGCCCATCGACCTTAATTTGGTGAGTTCGGGCACGTTTTCTTCGTTTATGCTTGAAAAAATTACGCCGACTATTGATGTCATTTTTCTGTTCCCCCTTAAACCTTTTTGTCCGCAATTTCGCCTGCGTCAACCTTTTTGCCCTTGCCAACCGTTATTCCTCTTCCGAGAACGGTTATGCCGGAGGTTTTGCTCTTTACTTTAACGGCTTCGTCCTTGGGCGCGCCGATAACCGCCTTTTCGCATATGGTGACTTCTTCGTCTATAATAGCGTAATTGATTTTTGCGCCCGCTTTAACCGTAATGTTGCCCATAAGCACGCTGTCGCAAACTTCCGCGCCCTTTTCGATTACGCAATTCGTGCCGATAACCGAATTTACGACTTTACCCTCTATTTCACCGCCTGTTGCAACGAGCGAATTGATTACCTCGCCTTCAACGTAAGCGGGCGGCGCCAAGGGGCTTCTCGAATGGATAACGCGGTCTCTGTCCGAAAGCTCGAAGTTGGGAACTACGCCCAAAAGGTCCATGTTCGCTTCCAAAAGCGAGCTTATCGTGCCTACGTCCTTCCAATAACCTTCAAAGCGGTAAGACTGCATCTTTTCGCCCGCGTTGAGCATTGCGGGAAGCACGTTTTTGCCGAAGTCCTTTTCGGAATTGGGGTCTTTTTCGTCAAGCTCGAGATATTTGAAAAGCTTTGAAGCGGTAAAGATATAAATACCCATCGACGCCAAATCGCTTTTGGGATTTGCGGGCTTTTCTTCGAACTCGTAGATGCTGCCGTCCTTTCTCGTATTCAAAATGCCGAAACGCGAAGCTTCCTTCATAGGAACCTGCATGCACGCGATAGTGCAGTCGGCGTTTGCCGCCTTGTGCGCCGCAAGCATCTTGTCGTAGTCCATTTTATAAATGTGGTCGCCTGAAAGAATTAAAACGTATTCGGGGTCGTACATCTTCATGAACCTTATGTTCTGATAAATCGCGTTAGCCGTGCCCTTATACCACGACGTGTCGGTTTTAGCCTCGTAAGGCGACAAAATATGCACGCCGCCGAACGTTCTGTCCAAATCCCACGGCTGACCGTTGCCGACGTATTCATTTAAAACGAGCGGCTGATACTGCGTGAGCACGCCAACGGTGTCGATTCCCGAATTTATGCAGTTCGAGAGCGGAAAGTCGATTATTCTGTACTTCGCCCCAAACGAAACTGCGGGTTTTGCAATATTGCTGGTAAGCGCGTAGAGCCTTGACCCTTGTCCGCCCGCAAGCAGCATTGCAACACATTCCTTCTTTCTTAGCATTGCTGATTCCCCCAAAAAATTAATCTTTTTTTAAATACATACAGGACAACCGCGGGATATTCAAATTCAGGCAATATCCGCCGTTACCGTCCGTTTGTTTTTCAGTTAAATAAACCTTTTTTCTTATCCTTCCGCTGCCGCCGAAGGCTTTGTCGTCGGTGTTCAAAACCAAACGGTAGCTGCCTTTTTCTATCGGCACTTTATAGCCCGTAAGCTCTATTCCCGAAAAGTTAATTACCGCCGTCACGCTTTCGCCGCTTTCGGAATAACGCGAAAAGGCAATAAGGTTGTTATATCTGTCGTCCACCACAAGCCATTTAAAGCCCGTCCAGCCGTCCTCAATTTCGTAAAGCGGCGGATTGTTTTTATAAAATAAATTCAGCGCCCGCACAAAGTCTTTCATCTTTGCGTGCAGTTCGTATTTATCCGCCAAAAAGAAATCAAGCCCCGCAGTATAATCCCATTCTTTAAACTGCGCAAACTCATAGCCCATAAAGTTCAGCTTTTTTCCGGGGTGAGCGAACATAAAGCCCAAAAGCGCCCGCTCGCCCGCAAATTTAGCTTCGTATTCGCCGGACATTTTGTTTACAATCGAGCCTTTAACGTGCACCACTTCGTCGTGGGAAAGGGGCAATATAAACTTTTCCGAAAAGGCGTAAACCATTGAAAAGGTTATTTTGTTATGGTGATAATTGCGGAAATACGGGTCTTGGCGGCAATAAAACAAAACGTCGTTCATCCAGCCCATATTCCATTTATAGTCAAATCCCAGCCCGCCGTCTTCAATCGGGGCGGTCACCTTAGGATACGCGGTCGATTCCTCGGCAACGGTAACCGCTCCCGCAAAATCGCGTTTTATAACGACGTTAAACTTTTTTAAAAACTCAATGGCCTCTAAATTGCGGTTGTCGCCGTAAATATTGGGAGTAAAATCCCCTTCCGCTCTGTCGTAATTGAGATAGAGCATTGAAGCAACCGCGTCAACGCGCAAACCGTCTATGCGGTAAATATCGAAAAAGAAGTAAGCGCTTGAAAGCAAAAAGCTGTCAACCCCGCCTTTTCCGAAATCGAACCGCCTTGTGCCCCAACCGCTGTGCTCCATTCTGTCCCACAAAGGGCACTCGTAAAGGGGTTGCCCGTCAAACTCGTAAAGCCCCCAGTCGTCCTTTGGAAAGTGCGCGGGCACCCAGTCCAGAATAACTTTAATTCCCGCCGTATGGAAAGCGTTTACAAGCTCTTTAAACTCTTCGGGAGTGCCGAGCCGTGAAGTGACCGAAAAATATCCCGTAACCTGATATCCCCACGAACCGTCGAAGGGATATTCCGTAACCGGCATAAATTCCACGTGCGTATAGCCCAAATCAGCAACGTATGGCACCAGCGATTTAATAAGCTCCCTATACGTATAATAGCTGCCGTCGGCGTGTTTATTCCAGGAAAGCAAATTAACTTCGTAAATATTTACGGGCTCTTCTTTTTTGCTGCGCGAAAACAACTGCGGATATTCCGAAGGCTCGGTCAAATCGCACACCTGCGAAAAAAACGAATTGGGGAAATCCGACTTAAAAGCGTAAGGGTCGGCTTTTTGCAAAACTCTTCCGTCAAGCGTTTCTATTTCATAAAAATAAACGTCGCCCGCGGTGCATTTTGCCTCTGCTTCAAAGCTTTCGCCGTCGGAAAGCAACAGCATGTCGGCGGAATTACCGTTTATTGACAAGCGCACGGATTTGGCGTGCGGCGCCCAAACTCTGAAAACATAAACGTCGCCGCGAACCTTATGGCAACCGAAAAATTCATAAGCCTTAAAATCCGTTCCTTTATGGAATTTTTCAAGCCGCCGAACTGCCGTTTTGCCGTGTTCCATACCTAATTTATTCTATCACACTATTATAAACATTTCAAGAGCGAAACATAAAAAATTGGAATTATTTTCTTGTTTTTTACGCAAAAACAAAAATATCCCACGGCGGCGTTTGCCGCTATGGGATTTATTATCATTTGGTGTAACAGTCGAGCAGTTTTAAGCTGTCTTTTTGGAATTTATCCAGCTCCTCGGGCGAAAGCTTTTTAAACGACGCCAAGGCAAGCGAATAAACGTAGCCCGCAACAAAGCTTTGCTTTTCTTCGTCAATCTCTTTCAGTTTTGCAACCACGGGGCAGGCAAGGTTTACTATAAGCGTCTTGTTCGGTTCGCCGTCGCTCATGCCGTAATATTTGCCCATTTCGCTGTAACGGCGCATATACTCGTCCACAACTATAACGGCGGGCACGTCCGCGCTCTTCAATTTTTCGAATTTAACGCTTATTTTATCGTCCGCAAGCGCTGTTTTAAAGATATCCGCAAGCACGCTGTCCTCGGCGCTTTCGCCGTCTTTAAGCGCGCCGTCCACGTCGGCGTCTATTCTAACAAACTTGATTTTATCGGGCGTTTTATATTCGAGGAAGCTCAAAAAATGCGGGTCGATAAAGTTATCGCACAAAATCGCGTTCAAGCCTTGGTCTTTGAATAACTTTATATACTGCGCCTGCTGTTCCTCGTCCGAAACGTAATAAACTGTTTTGGGCTTGCTTTCGGTCTTCTTTTCGCCGTTATCGGCAGTTTCCGCCGTTTCTGCGGGCTTTTCTTCGGGCAAAAGCTCGGCAAGGCTTAAATATTTGCCGTTTACGTCTTTATAAATTATAACGTCCTTGATTTTGTCGTAAAAATCGTTGTCTTTAATGCAGCCGAATTTAACAAAGTTCGCCAAATCCTCCCAACCGCTTTCATATTTTTCGCGGTCGTTTTTAAATAGCGAAATAAGCTTGTCCGCAACCTTTTTGGTTATGTGCTTGCTTATTTTCTGCACCTGTCTGTCGTTCTGCAAAAAGCTGCGCGAAACGTTTAGGGGAATGTCGGGGCAGTCGATTACGCCGTTCAAAAGCATCAGAAATTCGGGAATTACTTCCTTTATATTGTCGGCAATGAACACCTGATTGCAATAAAGCTTAACCTTGCCGCGCTCCAATTCAAGCTTGTTTTTAACCTTGGGGAAATATAAAATCCCTTTCAGCTTAAACGGATAATCCATGTTTAGGTGCACCCAAAACATAGGCTCGTTAAAGTCCATAAACGTGTCGGTGTAGAATTTTTTATAATCCTCGTCCGTGCAGTCCTTGGGGTTTTTTGCGTATAAGGGCAGCGTGGAATTTAAAGGTTCGTCCTTGCCGTCGCCCTTATAATTCACGTAAACGTTAAACGGCATAAACGAGCAGTATTTGCGCACAAGCTCTTTAACCATGCCCTCTTCCAAAAACTCCTTTTCGGAAGCCGCAACGTGCATGATTATCTTTGTGCCGCGCCCTTCTTTTTCGCACTCTTCGATTGAATAAGTTGAATTTCCGTCGCTTTCCCAATGCACGGCGGGAGCGTCTTTGTAGGATTTAGTAATTATTTCAACCTTTTCCGAAACCATATAAGCGGAATAAAAGCCCAAACCGAAGTGCCCGATTATTCCGTCGCCGCCCGCCTTTTCATACTTTTCCAAAAAGTCGGAAGCTCCCGAAAAAGCTATGCGCGTTATGTAATTTTCAACCTCTTCCTCGGTCATGCCTATGCCGTTGTCCTCAACGGTAAGGGTTTTAGTCTTTTTGTCGGTTGTGATTTTTATGCAATACTCTTCGCCGTCTGCCGCCGCCTCGCCCAAAGACACGAGCTTGTTGAATTTGGTTATCGCGTCAACGCCGTTTGCAACGATTTCCCTTAAAAAAATGTCTTTATCCGAATAGAGCCATTTTTTAATAATGGGCATCATGTTTTCGCTTGAAATTTTAATGTTGCCTTCCCTTTTCATAAAGCCACCTCAAAATTAATTTTAACATTTATTTAATAACCTTGTTACGGCGCGTTTAAACTGCCCGAAAGTGAAATTGCCGCAATTATTTTATAAAAATTTTACAACGAAAAAAGCCCGCAAGATTTGCGGGCTTAAATTTTGATTTATTTAATTACTTGTTGTTTTTTGCGTTTGCAAGCAAATCGGCAATGGAAGTGCCGCCGATGCTGCCTTCGCTCCACGAAGAAACTTCGTCGTCGTCCGTTCTGCGGGGCGCGCGGCCTTTGCGTGCGGGAGCTTCTTCGCCGTTTTCAGCTCTCTGGGGTCTCTTCTTTTCGCCTTCGGGTAAAAGCGCCTTAATGGAAAGGTTCATCTTTCTTGCATCGGTGTCAACCGCAATAATTTTTGCGTCGACTTCGTCGCCCACGTTAAGGCAGGTCGAAGGGGTTTCGATTCTCTCGTGGCTGATTTGCGAAACGTGAACCAAGCCGTCAACGCCTTTTTCAACCTCGATAAACGCGCCGAAAGGAACTATGCGAACGACTTTGCCGTGAACAACGTCGCCCACGTTATACTTGCCGTCTACAAGGTCCCAGGGCTGGGGCTGAAGCTGCTTATATCCGATGGAAACTTTTTTGTTTTCTTTGTCTGCTTTAAGAACCTTAAACTGATAGGTTTTGCCTATTTCGAGAACGTCGGTAACCGCTTCCGCGCCCGTCCAGCTTAAATCGGAAATGTGCGCAAGGCAGTCGAAACCGTTTACCGAAACAAACGCGCCGAAGCCCGTTACTCTTTCAACTTTACCCTCTACAACGTCGCCAACAGCGATGTTTGCAAAGAATTCTTCTTCCTTTTCCTGTTTAGCCGCGTCTTTCGCGTCGCGCTCTTCCTGCAATATAACGCGCTGCGAAGCGATTATTTCCTTTCTGCCGCTCTTTTTGATTTCGATTGCGCGAAGTCTGAGCGTTTTGCCTTCGTATTTGCTTAAATCTTTAACAAATCCGGGACGGATTTCCTTTGCGGGGACGAACACCGAGTAGGTTCCGAGCTGAGCCACCAAACCGCCTTTGTTTGTGCCGGTGCATACAACCGAAAATTCCTTGCCCGCCTCTATTTCGGCGCTCAAAGCCTCTTCCTGCTGTAAAACCTTAATCATCTTCTGCGAGAGTTTAAGGCTCGGTTTAAGCTCCACGACAAGGAGTTCGATAGTTTCGCCGATTTTGCCGACGTAGTCTGCCGCGTTGTAAACTTCGCAGTCAAGCTCGTCTTTGCTCAAAGCAACTTCTTTCTTCGAGAACGGCAGAAGAATCTGTAAACCGTCGTCCGTAGCCTGCGAAATCGTGGCTTGAACGGTTTGACCCTTCTTAAACTTCGACTCGTTGTCGATTTTAGCAACTACGTCGTCCATAGGGTTAGTTGCTTTGACTTCTGTGTTTTCTTCCATCTTTAAGAGAACCTCCCGGGTTTGCTCGTTCGGGGTAGACGCCCCCGAAACGATACCTGCACTTTTATAATTTTTAAGTTTGGAATAATCCAAATCGCCGGCGTTTGCAAGCCTGAAAACGTTTGCGCAATGCTTTAACGCAAGCTCGTACAGCTTGTTAGTATTACTGCTGTTCAGTCCGCCCACTACCAAAATAGCGTCGCACCGTTTGGCAAGCGTTTCCACTTCCTTCTGCCGTTCCACAGTAGTATAACAAATAGTCTTAAAAACAGCAACTGTTTTTTCACAAACTTTTTTAATATTTTTTATAATTTTATCAAATTTTTCGGCAGAAAACGTTGTTTGGCATACCACGCACAACTCTTTTTTTTCAAAATCGCTTAAATTTGCGTCGATTTCGTTAATAATCGTTGCTTCGCCGTTGCACCAACCCAACAAACCCAACACCTCGGGGTGTGACGGTTCGCCGACTATTACGATACTCTTTCCCGCCGAATATTGTTCTTTAACTATCTTTTGCGTGCGCTTTACAAATCCGCAGGTACAGTCCACAACCTTTATGTTTCTTTCGCGGCAGATTTGGTAATAATTTTCGGGCACCCCGTGCGAGCGGAAAACCACCGTGCCGCCGTTGGGAATTTCTTCAAGCGAATTAACCGTTTTTAGGCCCTTTTTGCGAATTTGTTCCACCACGTCGGGATTGTGAATTATTTCGCCGAGCACATAGGCGTTTTTGCAGTCAAGCGACATTGCGGTGTTTACGGCGTTTTTAACTCCCGCGCAAAATCCGCTGTGCTTTGCAAGAAAAACTTCCATAAAATCCTACTTGTTTTTTTTCTTTTTAGCCGTTTCCTCAAGCAGCCGCGCGTGGAGTTTAAGCATTTCCCCGCGCAGAATTTCGTCGCACTTTTTAATGTCCTCTTCCGTCGGTTTTTTGTCGTAAAACTCCGCAAATTCCAGCGGCTCGCCGTAAATTACGTGCGCCCTGTGAAAAAGCTTCATTTTTTTTGCGTGCACGACGGGAATAATAGGCGAGCGCGTTTTAATCGAAAGCATCGTTGCGCCGCTTTTAAAGGGCAGAAAAATTTCGTCGGTTTTGTTTCTCGTGCCTTCGGGGTAAATTGCGATTATTTCGCTGTTTTTAAGCGCTTTCATCGCCTGCATAACAGCCCGCACGTCGTTTCCGTCGCGGCTGACGGGAATAACCTCCATGCTCTCGCACAGCTTTTTAATAATCCCGCGCTCGAAAAGGTCTTTTTTTGCCATGAAACGCACGGGCTTATCGGTTGCAAGCGCGGCGGGAATTATATCAAGTCCGCTCTTGTGGTTGCCAACAATAACGTAAGACCCGTTGTTATAAGGCTCTTTATGACCGTATTTTTTAACGGGCATAAGCCAGCGGCAGCACGCGTAAAGCCTGCGCCACCTTTTAAAACGCTTTTCGAGTTTAGTGGGTTTAACTTTTTCTTTCTTTTCGGACATTATATTTTTTCCTGCAATTTTCTTTCGATGTATTCAGCAACCTCTTCAACCGACATGTTGGACGAATCGACCAAAACGGCGTCTTTTGCCATAATCAGCGGTGCAACTTCGCGCTTTCTGTCCTGTTCGTCGCGCTTTACAAGCTCGGCAAGAACCTCGTTGAAGTGCACGTTTTTGCCCGACGCTAAAATTTCTTCGTGTCTGCGCTTGGCGCGTATTTCCGCGCTCGCGGTCAAAAAAAACTTATACTGCGCGTTTGGCAAAACGTTGGTTCCAATATCCCTTCCGTCGAGCACGCACGAATTTTCAGCGGCTATTTTACGCTGCAATTCAACCATTTTTTCACGCACGCAGCCGTGCGCCGAAACAGTTGAAGCCGCCATTGAAATTTCGGGGGTTCTTATCTCGCTTGAAACGTCGTTACCGTCCAGATAGGTATGCTGGACGCCGTCCGAATATTTAACTTCGAGATTTATTTTTTCGATAATCGGGCAAACGCTTTCCTCATCTGCGCAATCGACGCCCTCTTTTATGCATTTTAAGGCGCAGGCACGGTACATTGCACCCGTATCAAGGCACAGAATGTCGAGCTTTTTTGCGATTATTTTTGAAATGGTGCTTTTCCCGCTGCCCGCGGGTCCGTCAATTGCAATGTTGATTTTCTGCGTCAAATCCTTTCGTAAAACCGCCGCGCCGTGCAAATACACCGGCACGGGCTTTTTTTCGATATCCGCGAACATCAAAACTCTTATGCACATTTTAAGGGAACCGCTGATTTTAGGCTCCATTGCCGAAAAAAGCGCGCACGAAAAAAATCCGGCTTCCCTCGCCGCTTTGGCGGGATAAAACGAGCGGATATCGTCGGTGCTCGAAAACGTTATGCACTCAACGTCATCGCAATTAATAGCGTTTCTGTTTTTAATTTCGTTTAAAAGCTCGCTCACACGTTCGCGGATTTGCTCCGCGTTGTCGCTGTCAACGGTCGTTGCGCCTCTTATTGCTTTCATATTCAGTCCTTTATGGCGTTTCCCGCCGCAAAGCCCGTCGCAAACGCAATTTGCAGATTAAATCCGCCCGTAAACGCGTCCACGTCAAGCACTTCGCCGCAAAAATACAGCCCTTTTATAATTTTACTCTCCATTGTTTTGGGGTTTATCTGCTTAACGTCCACCCCGCCCGCGGTAACTATCGCCTCGGAAAAGCCCCGCAAAGACGCAGTCAGCATAACAAAATTTTTAATATTTGTCAATATCCGCGTTCTTTCCGCTTTCGTCACGGAATTGACTTTTTTCTCGCCCGAAACGCCGCTTCTTTTCAAAATTTCGGGAATAAGCGCAACAGGCAGCAAATCCTTTAATCCGTTAAAAACCGACTTGTTTTTATAAGCTTCGAAATCTCGCAAAATTCTGTTGTCAAGCTGTTCTTCACTCAATGCGGGCTTTAAATCAAGCGAAAGCTTAACGTTGTTTAAATCAAGTCTGTTAATCAAGCTCGACGCAGACAAAACTATCGGCCCCGATATTCCAAAGTGCGTAAAAAGCGCCTCGCCGAAAAATTCTTCAAGCTTTTTATCGCCGTTATAAACGGTGAGCCGAACGTTTTTTAAGGTAAGCCCTTGTAAATCTTTATAATAGCCGCCTTTAAGATTTATTCCGCAAAGCGCGGGCCTCAGCTCAATAACTTTATGCCCCGCATTTTTTGCAAATTCGAAACCGTCGCCCGTCGAACCCGTCAAAGGATAGCTTACTCCGCCGGTACAAACGATGACGCAATCAAAATCATATTCGCCTTTTGTGGTAATTATGTCACACATAGTACTATGTAAAATGCGCAAATTTAAGACTTTTTCGTTAAAATTGAAGGCTACGCCTTCGTTTTTGCAATAATTTTCAAGACATTTCGTAACGTCGCTCGCCTTATCGCTTGCGGGAAAATATCTTCCCCCACGCTCTAATTTAAGCTTTAATCCGCCGTTTTCAAAAAACTCGACGCACTTTTCGGGCGAAAAATTATAGATGCAACCCGTCAGAAATCTGGGGTTGCTTACAACGTTTTGCAAAAATTCCTCGGGAGAACAGTCGTGCGTTACGTTGCACCTTCCCTTTCCCGTAATATATATTTTTTTGCCGCATTTTTCATTTTGCTCGAATACGGTGACGTCGTTTCCGTTTTTTGCCGCAGCATAAGCCGCCATAAGACCGGCTGCGCCGCCACCGATAACCGCTACTCTTTTCATATAAACCTTACGGCGTGAACTTAACGCCCACGCCGTTATAACTTTTTTCCGTTTTTTATACGGGATAAACTTTATTGGGATTGGAAGCAAGGTCGCTATCCACGCCCGTTTCCTTTGCCTTGCGCCACTTAAAGTAATTAGTTGCAACTTCGGGGAACAACGCGTAGGACAAAACGTCCTCTTCCTGATTATAGAAGCCGTCAGCCTTAACCTTATCCGTTAAGGTCTGCATTTCGTTTTGAAGCAAATCCGCGGGGCGGCAGGTTATTATTTCCTCGCCGTCTTTTGTGCAAAGCTTAACAACTTCCTTGTCCTTTTCACCCAAAACCGCGCCGTATTTGCCGAGAATCAAATCCTTAAACTGTGCCGTTACGGTTTTATATCTTCCGAGCAATACGTTCCAAACGGCTTGCGTGCCGACAATCTGGCTGGAAGGAGTTACAAGCGGAGGATATCCGCAATCCTTTCTTACCTTGGGCACTTCGGCAAGGCAATCCAAAAGCTTTTCTTCCTTGCCCGCCTGTTTAAGCTGGTTCATGAGGTTCGAAAGCATGCCGCCGGGCACCTGATACAAAAGCGTGTTTATGTCCACGCGCCTTACTTTGGGATTTAAGAAGCCGTCTTTTTCCAAGCGCGCCGCAACGTTGTTGAAGTGCGTAACCGCGGGCAACAGCTTTTCGATTTCTATACCCGTGTCGTACTCCGTTCCTTTAAGAGTTGCCACAAGCGGCTCGGTTGCGGGGTTCGAAGTTCCGTTTCCTAAGGGCGATAAAGCGCAATCCACAATATCAACGCCCGCCTGAATCGCCATTAAATAAATCATGTCGCCCGTGCCCGTAGTATTGTGCGTATGCAAGTGCACTTTCGTTTCGTGGCGAAGCTCGGCTTTTAACTCTTTTACAAGCTCGTATGCGGTGAAAGGCAACAGCAGGTTAGCCATATCCTTAATGCAGATATTGTCGGCGCCCATGTCCTCGAACTGCTTTGCAAGCTTAACGAAATATTCCGTAGTATGCACGGGGCTTGTCGTGTAAGAAATTGCACATTCGCACACGCACTTGCCCTTTGCGCCGTACTTTTTAATAGCTTTAACCGAAGCTTCAAGGTTTCTCGGGTCGTTCAGCGCGTCGAAAAGTCTTATTACGCCAACGCCGTTTTCAATGGACTTTTCAATGAATTTTTCAACAACGTCATCCGCATAATGGCGGTAACCGAGCAAATTCTGTCCCCTCAAAAGCATCTGAATGGGCGTCTTTTTAAGATATTTCTTTAAATTTCTAAGTCTGTCCCAAGGGTCTTCGTTCAAAAATCTTAGGCAGCTATCAAAGGTAGCGCCGCCCCATGCCTCTAACGAGTAATAACCAACGTCGTCCAAAAGCGACAACATAGGCTCCATTTCGTCAAATTTCATGCGCGTAGCGGCATGCGACTGATGCGCGTCGCGCAGAATTGTATCGGTAATCAATACTTTTTTATTTTCCATGATATAAACCTCAATTTAAGCAAAACAAGCAAGCAGGAATCCTGCCGCAATTGCAGAACCTATTACGCCCGCAACGTTGGGTCCCATTGCATGCATAAGCAAATGGTTTTGCGGGTCGTATTCCCTGCCCACGTCCTCGGAAATTCTCGCCGCCATAGGCACGGCGGAAACACCCGCGGAACCGATTAACGGATTAATTTTGCCCTTTGTAATAAGGCACATAAGCTTTGCAACCAGCAATCCGCCGATTGTTCCGAGAATGAACGCAAATAAACCTATTCCTATAATTGCAAGCGTTTCGGGGCTTAAAAATACGCTTCCCTTTGCCTTGCAACCGACCGAAACGCCAAGGAAAATGGTTATTGTGTTCATCAAACCGTTTTGCGCCTGCGACGAAAGTCTGTCAACTACGCCCGACTCCTTCATAAGATTGCCGAGCATCAGCATACCCAAAAGAGTTATCGAATCGGGCAAAATCAAGCCGACTACCAAAGTAACTACTACAGGGAACAATATTTTTTCAAGCTTGCTTACCTGACGGAGCGGTTTCATTCTTATTGCGCGCTCTTTTTTGGTCGTAAGCAACCTCATTAACGGCTTTTGAATAATGGGTATCAGTGCCATATACGAATACGCCGCCACCGCTATTGCCGAAATCAAATCGGGCGCAAGTTTTGACGTAACCATAATCGCCGTGGGTCCGTCCGCACCGCCGATAATTGCAATTGCCGCCGCTGCCGCCGCGGAAAAGCCCAAAACCGAAGCCAGAATAAACGCGATAAATATGCCGAGCTGCGCGCCCGCGCCTATTAACATGCTCTTGGGGTTTGCAATCAACGGCCCGAAGTCCGTCATTGCGCCTATTCCAAGGAATATAAGCGGAGGATAAATTACCTTGTCTACGCCGAAGTATAAATACCACAACAAGCCGCGGCTTGACGGAGTAACCAAATCGTAACTGTGGTCGGCAACAAACTTTAAAATTTCGTTGGCTTCACCGAATACGGGGGTTAAAATAATTTTACCTTCGGCATTGAGCAACGCTTCGAGCAATCCGTTTTCACCGATTTTCGCCGTAAGAACTTCACCCGTTTTCGTAAACAGATAGCTGCCGTTTTCCAGCAAAACAACGTCAGTCGTATTATAATCGTATTTGCCCCAAAGCACGCCTTCCGCGCCGGGAATGTTAATTAAAAACATTCCGAAAGCAATCGGCAAAAGCAGCATAGGCTCGAATTTTTTTACTATGGCAAGATACATTAAAACAAACGAAATTAAAAGCATAACGTAGTTTTGCCAGTCGCTACCCTGAACAAAACCCATTGCCTCGTATAAATTTCCGAATATCTCGCCAAAGTTTACTGCAAGTAAACTTTGCATACTCCCTCCGATTAGCCTATAACCGCAAGCACCGCGTTGGTTTCAACGTTTGCGCCCTTAGAAGTATTCAAGGAAATTTTTCCGTCGCAGGGCGCGGTGATTTCGTTATCCATCTTCATAGCTTCCAAAACTATGATAGGCTGATCCTTTTTAACTGCCGCACCGTCCGCAACCAAAATATTTTTAATAAGTCCGGGGAAGGGCGACAAAACCTTTTCGCCGTTTGCGGGCGCGCTCTTAACCGCCTTGGGAGTCTCTGCGGGAGCCGCCGCCGCGGGCGCGATTGCAACCTCGCCAACGCTTTCGCCTACTTCCTCAACGCCGACAGAATAGCTTTTACCGTCAATCGTTACAACAAAATTACGCATTTTATATCTCCTTAAATCCTCTTAATTCTCTTTACTTTAAATTCGCACTTGGGCTGCTCCTTGGTGTAATACGCCATAATAGCAGCTATTATCGCAGCCTTTACCTCTGCGGGGATTTCCTCTTCCGCGGCAACGCTTTCCTGCACTGCGGATTTTTCGTCTTTCTTTTTCTTCTTTTTGCCTATTTTTGTAAGAAATTCAAGATTGTTGGTCTTGCGCATCAACAGCCCGATAAGCCATATGATTACGATAATAAGCACGATTCCGAGAAAAACTACCAAAAACCCGATAAGTCCGTAAATGCACGCCTCGCCGAAATCCAAACTTCCTTCCTGATTAATTAATGCCAACAAATTGTTAATCATAAATTCCTCACTTTAAAAGCATCTGCAAGGAAGCTATTAAATAACGTTTTACAAACGACGGCTGGATTATATTATCGATATAACCGCCCTTCGCCGCATTTACGGGGTCGGAATTTTCTTCGGCGTATTTTTTGGCAAGCTTAGCCTTGTCAACGTTTTTCTCGCCCGCAAACTCTATTTCCGCGCCCTGAACATCGTCAAACAGCGCAATCTTAGCATTTGCAAAGGCGTAACTGTAATCGTACCCCATCGACTTAGCGGCAAACACGGTGTAACCGAGCCCTATCGCCTTTCCGTATACTACGGAAATTTTAGCCGCGTCTATGCAGTCGAGTATCGAAACGTATTCGCCCAATTCCTTTAAAACAAGGCTGTTATTTGTAGCCGTATCCGCTTTTATGCCAAGCGTGTTTACAAAAGTTGCGTAAGGCAACTCGTAGCAGCTTGCGAATTCGGCAAAATCCTTAAGCTTTCTAACGTTCGCCGCGTTAAGTTCAACGCCGTCCGCGCCGTCGAAAATTGCCGCCGCAACGGCAATGCCGCCCACTCTGCCCAAAACACACTTTATTTCAGGAGAATAGGTTGCGCCGAGCTCAACCGCATAACCCTTGTCGAAAACGTTTAAAACGCCCTTCGCATCCGCCTTTTTGTCGAGCGCGGGCAAAACCTCGTTCAGCTCCCCGCAGTCGATAACCTGCTTGCACAAGAGCTCGTTAAGCTCAACTATATTTTTCTTTATTTCTTCAAAGTTCTTAACCGTGAACGTGGCAAGGTTTGCGTTTGCAAGCCCTTTTGCGCCGCCGATTTCGAATTTGGAAACGTTTGCGCCGTTTTTAGCGGTTATAACAAGCGGGCTGTTCGCCGCAAGCGCGCTCTTTTTGTCAATAAAGAAGTTAAAGTCGCACAGTCCAGCCAATAGCGCGATTTGTCCGTAAACTTCGCCGTTTACGATTAAATACTGCGGTATGCTTCCCTTCATCTGCGAAGCCTTTAAAACGAGCTTTGCAAGCCCTTCCAAAACGCTTACGCCCTCGCCGATTTGCACGCCGAGCGACGAAAGCAGATAAATTACGGGCGTAGATGACTTTTCCGCCTGATTTAAGCACTTTTCAATCTTTTCGCAGTTAGCTTTGCTCACCCCGCCCGACAAAACCGCGCCGTTCTGCGCGATTATATAAAAGGGGTAATCGCCCACGGTTGCAAAGCCGCAGACTACGCCTTCGCCCTCCGCGTCTTCGCCGTAAAACTCGTTTTTGGAAAAGCTGAACGCCGAAAGCTCGACAAAGCTGTCCTCGTCGATTAAAGCGGAAATATCCGCCCTTACGCCCTTTCCCGCATTTAAAAGTTGTTGCTTACGCTCTTGCAATAAGCTGATTTTATCCATAAAATTCTCCCGAATTCCAAATTTCCTACGAATAACATTTTAACAAAAAAATAAATAAAAGCAAACTAATTTCAAAGCATAATTTTAAAATCTTTTTTAATTTTTGTATACAATAAAAAAAGGACTTGTCAGTCCTTTTTCTTTCTGCTTTTAAGCTTGAATTTTTGTTTGATAAACCCGTCGATTTGGTCTGAATATTTTAAAACCAGCCAGAATGCCGCCACAACAAGCGCAAGTATTACAGCCCAAATCAACAGTCCCCACCAGGTTGTAAAGGGTATCAATTCAAAGGAATACGCCGTCCACAGCACCGAAACGGCGCGGGTAATAATTATCATAACTATAAAATAAGCCCACGTCATCGAAGACAGCCCCGCCACAAAACACAAAACGTCGTCGGGGAACAGCGGCAGCAAAAACATTAAGGATAAAATAAGGTAATCCTTTCCCTTCATTTTGTTCAGCCACTTATCCAAATCCTCTTGCCCGACAATCCAGCAAACCGCTTTATAGCCGAGCCACCGTCCCACAGCAAAGGCAACGAGCGACCCCGCGACAATTCCCAAAAAGCTGTAAAGCGCGCATTGCAACGGCCCGAACATAGCCACGCCCGCCGCAACAGCTACCGAGCCGGGCACGGGCAAAAGCACGACCTGCAAAAAACAGAACAGAATAAACAACAGCGCCGCCATTCCGCCCGCCCCGCTGATATATTCCCGCAACGCCTCAACGCTGTTCACGGTTGCAATCATACCCGTTGCGCACATCGCAAAGAAAATTACCGCAAATATATCCAAAAAAACGAGTGCGCATATAATCAGACGATATAAAGACCGTTTTTTTGCAACGTAAAGCGAAATTCCCAGCACGATAAGCAAGGAACAAACGCCCGCCGTCAGCCAGAATAACAAATCAAAGTGCTCGATTATAAAGTTCACGTTTTTATACAGCAATCCGTAAGCCGTAAAAAGAAAGGCAATCGCACTCAAAAGCACGACCGCCAAAACGTTGATTAAATGTTTTAATACTTCCGCGTGTTTCATTAACACTATTATTATATTTAATTTTAACGAAATTTATAATTCAGCCCTTAAAATTTTTAACCGCGGTCGTTGCGAGTTTATCGCAGATGTTGTTATATTCGTTGTCCGCGTGCCCCTTAACTTTAATAAAAGTAACATCGTGCACGCGCGTAAGCCTTAAAAGCTCCCGCCAAAGCTCTTCGTTTAAAACGGGCTTGTTGTCGGCTTTTTTAAAACCGTTTTTCTCCCAGGCGTAAACCCAACCCTCGTTAAAAGCGTTTACCGTATATGCGGAATCGCTGTAAACCTCTACCTCGCACGGCTCTTTAAGGCACTTTAAGCCCTCGATAACCGCCGTCATTTCCATTCTGTTGTTCGTGGTTTCGGCTTCCGCGCCCGAAATGCGCTTTTCAGCGCCTTTAAACATGAGCACCGCGCCCCAGCCGCCAACGCCTGGGTTGCCCGAGCACGCGCCGTCGGTATATAAAATTACTTTCTTCATTTTGCGGACTGCTCTTTGAATTTTTTTATTCCCGCTTCAACGGCTTCGCCGACAAGCTTATTAAATCCGCCGTCCTGCAATACTTTAACCGTTTCAAGCGCCGCAGCGTTGTTGTTGCAAGCCGTCATTAAAAGCCCTTCAAGCGGCTGCTCCTCGCGCGAAACAAGCTCCGCGCTCCCCAAAACAGTTTGCACCGCCAAAATTTTCGCCTCGCTCTTTGGCAAGCCCTGCTTAACACCCGCGTCGATTAAACTGTCGATAAACATAAAAGTTTGCGCCGCGCCGTTTAACGCCACGCCCGCAACCGCGTCAAGCTTGCTTTCGTCAAGGCTCACAACCGTGCCGAGCCTGTTAAAAACGTTGCTTATAAAATCCGTGTCGTCCGTATCCTTGTTAAAGTCGGTCATGTCAATTCCAACTGCGCCGCTGCCAATCGCGCTCGGCATGTTAAGCATGCACCTTGCAACCTTAATCATTCCCACGCCCAGCGCGTTTTTAACCGCGCTTTTCTTCATTTCGGGGATTACGGAAATAACCTTTTCGGGGATATAGCCTTTCAGGCTTTTTGCAACGGCGGAAAAATCAGCCGCCGCTACCGCAATAATCAAATAATCGCTGTTCTGCGCCGCATATTTGTTGTCGGTGGTAGTTCTTACACCCAGATAATCGACTTTATCAAGTTTTTCCTCGTCAATATCGCTTACGATAATTTTTTTCTCGCGTATAAAGTCCGAAAGCACAACGGCTTTTAAAATAGTTTCGGTAACGCCGCCGCATCCGATTACGCCAAGTTTATATTGTTTTTTCATAATAAATCTCCGAAAACAGTTGACTAAAAATTTAAGCTGTGATATATTTTTAAGGTAAATTTTAGGGGAGTAGCTCAACGGTAGAGTCGCGGTCTCCAAAACCGTCGGTTGCATGTTCGAATCGTGTCTCCCCTGCCAAGCCTGTTCATACGAACGGGCTTTTTTATTTTAACCAATATAAGCCGCAAAGTCAAACTTATGCCGCCATACAATACAAAAAAACAGTCGGGGCAGACGTTAAAGCCCACTCCGACCGTTTTTTACTTTTAAATTATTTTGTGATTATGCAAAACTCGCTAAATTAATTATAGATAGTGATTTGCATGTAATCCAATTCGCCGACAAAGTTTGCACCGGAAGAACGCCCCAACAGTGTGTTTATCGTCATATTAACGTTGTTTCCGCTTGCATCGCGCCATGTGCGTGTGGTAACTACTTCACCGTTTAAGTATAACGTAACAATATTACCTTCCTTTGAATGGCGCAGCTCCCACTTGTTATCATTGAATATTTCCGAAAGTTTGGTATGGTTCTCCAAAAACTTTAAACCTGTTGTATCTGTCCCGAAACGAGTGAATATACCTCTCTCAAACTGGTACGTAATAAAATAAGTATCATTATTGCTCAGTAATATACCGGCGTTATTTCCGCTTGTGACCGTGCTTTTGCCGTACCATTCTAAGCTCCAGTCCTCGTCCGCTCTCAAAGATATATTCTCCGAAAGACTCCAACCGACGCAATTACTTGTATTAGCCACGTATTTTCCGTTAATCGTCGGATTCTTTGAAGTAGCCTGCTTTGTTCCCGTTACGGTACTCGTATTGGTGACTTCGCCGTCGTCGTTCTTGAGGGTTTTGACGCCGTTTACGTCGCTGTCAAAATCCCAACGGTATACGGTTTTTGCCCTGTCTTCTTTGATTTCTACCGTCATTGTCGAAGACATATTTTGGTGATTGAGCGGATAAGCGGTTATTGTAACCTGTCCCGTTTTCTTGGCGGTAATTATTCCGTTATCAACCGTTGCGGTGCTCTCGTCGGAGCTTGCCCACACAATTCTCGAATCCATAGGCTGAATAGTGGGAATATTTGAACCGTTAAACAACTGCGTGCCGACAAACGTGTAGTTCACTTCTTGTATTGTGGCGAACGACAAATACATCTTCATGGTTGACGGCAATTCAAACGATACGACTTCGTTCGGCATAGGCAAATACTCAACGGGGTCAACGCCCGCCTTGTCTTCGTCGCCGTAGCCGAGATAATTTACAAGCGCCGCGCAGCTATCTTTTGCAACCGTTTGAAGTCCCTTAACGTTATAATGAATATTGTCGGATATCATATATTCCGAACCATATTTATTAAAGTAATTAACGGGTTTTTGGTCGAGCATGATTATATCTTCGTTTTCAAAAGCAAGCTCGTTCTTTGCCTGAGCTATTTCGATAATACCCGGATAGCTGATATTAGAGTTTCTGCCCGTTTGAATGAGCGCGCCGAATTCAAACCCGCACTCTTGTTTAACGGCGTTGTGGAAGCTCATATAAGTCTGCTTATACTCATGCTTGCTTGTTGTTGCCATCGTGTTCGATGCCAAACTGTCAGATTCGCCCTGAAACATTACGTAATACTTTTTGCCAACCGTAAAGTTGGGGTTTTCTTCAAGATAATCAAGGCATTTGTTATATTTTTCCACGATAACGGGATACATATTATTGTTGTTGCTGTTCGGTGCAAAATACGAAATCTGCTGCCCGCCCTTTGCGGTGTGAACGGCAACTATTTTACGCCCCGTATTTTCAACGTAATCTGCGCAAAACTGCGGAACTATCGAAGAACCGCTGGCGTTCGCACCTGCGCTCACCGAGCCGGATACTTCGGTTACACCGTTTTTCAGCCATTCGCCGCTCGGATTTTTAACGGTATCGAGCGAATTTGAAAGTGATTTATATTCGTAAGCCTGCCCCGCGGGAATGTCAACCGTATATTTTGTCGTTTCGCGGCCAACCATGTTGGACTGACCAACGAACAGCACCACGTCAACGACGGCGGGACGGACAACGACTTTTATTTTTTTGCCGTCAATCACGCAAGTCGTTTCACCCACTTTTTTAGCCGTAAGCTCGGTTTGACCGCCCGTTATCGATACAATCGAATCGTCTTCGGAGCTGTCGCCCAGTTTAAGAACGTCGCCGTACTCCATATATATAACGTCGGGTTCTTCAGGCGTCGGGGTAACCGGTTCTTCGGGTTTAGGGTTGGGTTTAGGGTCGGGATTCGGATTTGGATTGGGATTTGGATTGGGATTTTCCGTTTCCGAACCCGAAGGAGGATTTTCTTGTCCGGGAGGCGTATTGCCGCCGCAAGCAGCCATAAAAACCGAACACACAAGCATAATTACCGATAATATTAAAACAGGTAATCTTTTTAAAATATTATTTTTCATCATTTTCCCCTTTTTTTTGCTTCTTTTATTATATCACGAATGTTAGAGACTGTCAATTAATTTTAAAATTTAACATTTAAACTTTTTTTAAACTTTAACGTCGCCCTTAACGCCGAGGCAAGCGGCGTTTTGGTTCAAAATCGGCTTAACCTCGTTTTCGATAAATTCGACAACCTGCGAGGGCGCTCTTCCTATGAACTTCTTCGCGTCTAAAATTTCGTCAAGCTTTCCGTGAACGGCTGCAAACAGCTTTTCTTTTTTAATAAGCTCTATAAGGTTGTTGTCTTTGCCCTCTACCTTAACGTGTTTGCCCGCTTCCATGGATAAAACTCTTATCTTTTCGTGCAAGTCCTGTCTGTCGCCGCCCGCTTTTACGCACTCCATAATAATGTTTTCCGTTGCCATAAAGGGCAGCTCCGCCGCAATGTGGCGGGCGATAATCTTGTCGTAAACGACTAAATTTTCGGAAACGTTCAAATAGATGTTCAAAATGCCGTCGAGCGCAAGAAAAGCCTGGGCGTTGACAATGCGTCTGTTAGCCGAATCGTCAAGCGTTCTTTCAAACCATTGCGTGCCCGCGGTTATGGCGCAGTTCGTCGGCAGAGATATAACAAACCTTGCCAAAGAGCCCATTCTTTCGCTGCGCATGGGGTTGCGCTTGTAAGCCATTGCCGAAGAGCCGATTTGCGATTTTTCAAACGGTTCTTCTATTTCCTTCATGTTCTGCAAAATGCGGATATCGTTTGAGAATTTGTATGCGCTTTGAGCTATCTGCGAAAGCACGCACAAAACGTTGTAATCGAATTTTCTGGGGTAGGTTTGCCCCGTTACACCGTAAAATTTGTCGTAACCGAGCTTTTTAACCACCTTTTTTTCGAGCTCTTTAACCTTGTTTTCGTCGCCCTCGAAAAGCTCCATAAAGCTTGCCTGCGTGCCCGTTGTGCCCTTAACGCCGCGCAGTTTTATGGAATTTTGCAGGTTGACGAGGTTGTTATAGTCCATCGTCAAATCCTGCAGCCAAAGCGTTGCGCGCTTGCCCACGGTTGTAAGCTGGGCGGGTTGCAAGTGCGTAAAGCCGAGCGCGGGCAAATCCTTATATTTGAGCGCAAAAGCTGCAAGCTTGTCCATTACGTTTACAAGCTTAACCTTTATTATTTCGAGCGCGTCCGCGATTATCATAACCTCGGAATTGCAGTCGACGAAGCAGCTCGTCGCGCCGAGGTGGATTATGGGCTTTGCCAAAGGCGCTTGCTCGCCAAACGCTTTAACGTGCGCCATAACGTCATGCCTTACTTCGCGCTCGTATTTTTCGGCAACTTCAAAATTTATATTTTCGGCGTTTTTCTTCATTTCCGCAATCTGCGCGGGTGTAACGTTAAGCCCGAGCTCCATTTCGCTTTCGGCAAGCGCAATCCAAAGCTTTCTCCAAAGCTTAAAACGCTTCTCGTCGGAAAAATTTTGCGACATTTCCTTGCTTGCGTATCTTGTGATTAGCGGATTTTGATAAACGGAATTATCCATAAGTGTTTCTCCTGTTTAATATTTAACGGGCGCCGCGTATTCTGCGCCGAAGGTTTCAACGGTTACTTTTTTCATGGTCTGAGGATTGACGGGCTTGTCGTTCCAGTCGGTTTTTGTTGCCGCAATTTTGTCCACGACTTCCATTCCCTCTATAACCTTGCCGAAAGCCGCATACTGCCCGTCGAGGTGCGAGGAATTTTGATGCATAATAAAGAACTGCGAGCCCGCCGAATTGGGGTTCATTGCGCGAGCCATAGATAAAACGCCGCGGAGGTGCTTTATGTCGTTCTTTTTAAAGCCGTTTAAGGCAAACTCACCTTTAATTGAATAACCGGGACCACCCGTACCTACGCCAGCGGGGTCGCCGCCCTGAATCATAAAGCCCGAAATTACGCGGTGAAATATAAGCCCGTCGTAAAACCCGCTCTTTACGAGCGAAATAAAATTATTGACAGTATTAGGCGCTTTTTCGGGGTAAAGCTCGGCTTTAATAACGCCGCCGTTTTCCATTTCAAACGTTATAATAGGATTTTGCATATAAAAACTCCTTATTTTCTTAAAATATAAACATCGCCGTTGTAGTTTGATTTTAGTTCGTTTGTTCCGTTGTAATCAAATGAAATTGGAAAGACAATTGGACCGTTCGCTTTTACTTCAAAACATAAAAGCCCGTCATCAAAGTACCAATATTCTTTTTCTCCATGCATAGCGGCTATTACTTCGTCAACGGTTATATAACCTTCCACCCAGTCTTCATCGCCTCCCCAAAACTCCTCGGGGTTTAAATCGGAAAAATCCAAATTATTTAAAAATGCCCGGTGGTCGGCTTTTATTTCAATATAAACATCGTCTGAATTTTCAAGATAATACTTTCCGAATTTTAATCCGCGGTAATTGTCGGGCGCACAACCTACTAAAACCGCGCAAACGGTGCATACCGCAAACAAAATAACCGCAAAAAATTTTTTCATAATTTACTCTTCCTCGTATTTTTCAAGCTTTACGTCCGCTTCGTTGAAGAGCTGCAACGAAAACTCGTCGGGGTAGCCTTCCTTGTAAACCACGCGGGAAATGCCCGAATTTATTATAATTTTCGCGCAGATAACGCACGGCTGGTGCGTGCAGTAAAGGGTGCAACCTTCCACACTGCAACCAACCCGCGCCGCCTGAATAATTGCGTTTTGCTCGGCATGAACGGCGTAGCAGAATTCGTGCCGCGTGCCGCTTTCTATGTTCATTTTTTTTCTTAAACACTCTTTTTTGTCAACGCAGCTCTTAATTCCCTGCGGCGCGCCGTTGTAGCCCGTAGCAATAATACGCTTATTTTTAACGATTACCGCGCCGACGTGGCGGTTTTCCTGATAGCAGCTTGACCATTCGCCAATCCGCACCGCCATATCCATAAATCTTTTATCCCACTTGTCCATATATTCACCCGTAAGATTTTATATTTTTATGTTAGCATATATTTTACAAAATTGCAATTTTTTACCTTAAAGTGTTTAAGTTTATTTTTGCAAGTTTATAAAATATTTGTAATAAAAAAGCAAATTATTTTGGAGGTTCATATATGACAATCAAACCTTTATTCGATAAGGTGGTCGTAGAAGGCGTAAAAGCCGAAGAAAAGACTAAATCGGGGCTTTATCTCACCGCCGCTTCGCAGGAAAAACCCGCAACGTGCGTGGTTGTTGCAGTAGGCCCCGGCGGCGTGGTCGACGGCAAGGAAGTTAAAATGCAGGTTAAGGTCGGCGACAAGGTTCTGCTTGCAAAATACAGCGGCACCGAAGTTAAAATCGACGACAAAGAATATACTATTATCCGCCAGAGCGACATACTGGCAATAGTCGAATAATAAAGGAGATTTAAATTTATGGCTAAACAGATTAAATACGGCGACGAAGCAAGAAAATTACTTGAAAACGGCGTAAACGTTGTTGCGGATACGGTTAAAATCACTCTCGGTCCCAAAGGCAGAAACGTCGTTTTGGACAAAAAATTCGGCGCTCCCCTCATTACTAACGACGGCGTAACCATCGCAAAGGAAATCGAGCTTGAAGACCCGTTTGAAAACATGGGCGCGCAGCTTGTTAAAGAAGTTTCGACAAAAACAAACGACGTAGCGGGCGACGGCACCACCACCGCCGTGGTTTTGGCGCAGGCAATCGTTAAGGAAGGCTTAAAAAACCTTGCCGCGGGCGCAAACCCCATGATACTTAAAAAGGGAATTTCCACCGCGGTTGAAACTGCCGTTGCAAAGGTTAAATCCATTTCGAAACCCGTAGAAAACAAGCTTGGCATTCAGCAGGTGGCTTCCATTTCCGCCGGTGACGAAAAGATTGGCGAGCTTATTTCCAACGCTATGGAAATCGTCGGTAAGGACGGCGTAATCACCGTTGAAGAGGGCAAAACCATGGCAACCGAGCTGACCACGGTTGAAGGCATGCAGTTTGACAGAGGCTACGCTTCCGCCTATATGGTAACCAACACCGAAAAAATGGAAGCGGTTTTGGATAACCCCTACATTTTAATCACCGATAAAAAGATTTCGGCGTTGCAGGAAATTCTTCCCGTAATCGAACCCATAGCGCAGCAGGGCGCAAGGCTTTTAATAATTGCCGAGGACGTTGAAGGCGACGCGCTTGCGGCGTTAATCGTGAATAAATTAAAGGGCGTTTTAAACTGCGTTGTGGTTAAAGCCCCCGGCTTCGGCGACAGAAGAAAAGCCATGCTTGAAGACATAGCTTGCCTTACGGGCGGCACGGTAATTTCCTCCGACCTCGGCTACGAATTCAAGGACGTAACCACCGATATGCTCGGCAGAGCGGCACAGGTTAAGGTTGACAAGGACAACACAACTATTATCGACGGCGCGGGCGCGGCGGAAGACATTAAGGCGCGCGTTTCTTCCATAAAGGCACAGATTGCCGAAACCACTTCCGACTACGACAGAGAAAAATTGCAGGAAAGGCTTGCTAAGCTTGCGGGCGGCGTTGCGGTTATAAACGTCGGCGCGGCAACCGAAGTTGAAATGAAGGAAAAGAAGCTCCGCATTGAGGACGCGCTTGCGGCAACCCGCGCGGCTGTTGAAGAGGGCATCGTTCCCGGAGGCGGCACCGCTCTTCTTTCCGCAATTCCCGAGCTTAAGAAGCTTGTAAACTCCCTTCACGGCGACGAAAGAACGGGCGCGGCAATCGTTATGAAAGCAATCGAAGAACCCGTTCGCCAGATAGCTAAAAACGCGGGCTTTGACGGCTCGGTTGTAGTGAACAACATTCTTTCAAGCAAAAAGCCCAACTACGGCTTCGACGCGCTTAAAAACGTTTACACCGATATGGTTGCAAGCGGCATAATCGACCCCACCAAGGTTTCGCGTTCCGTTTTGCAAAATGCGGCGAGCGTTGCGGCAACGCTTTTGACCACCGAAAGCATAGTAACCGATATCCCCACGCCCCCCGCGGCTCCTATGGGCGGCAACCCCGACATGGGCGGAATGTATTAATTAAAGGCTTAAAATAAATTAAGCCGCCGAGCGTTTTCGCTCGGCGGCTTTTTTATGCCTTTTTATTCAGTTTTGCACAAACTTCGCATAAACCGTCACTATTAATATTTAGCGGGGAAAACAACTTTCTTATCTGCCCTGCCGCCAATGAATACTCACCCCCGATATGTTCAGGCATATCAGGAGCATATCCCTTTTTATGGCAACAACGGCATTCATTTATCCATTTTTTAAATTTAGGAAACTTTTCTATATAATCATTTCCTTTATATCGATTTCTGTACACTTAGTCAACCTTTTTTTCTATGTTTTTTAAACCGCAAATTACTTAATAATTGCGTACATCTTCATATCTTCGACAACGCCGTTTTTTACAGCGTTTGCGCGCAAAACTCCTTCAAATTCAAAACCCGCCTTTTCTAAAACGCGGCACGAAGCCTTGTTTCTTGCAAACGGTTCGGCGTAAATTCTGATTATATCGCTGTTTTCAAAAACGTAACTGCCAGCAAGCTTAACCGCCGCCGTTGCAATTCCTTTGTTCCAAAACTTTTCACTAATATAATAGCCCAGCTCCGCCGTTTTAAAGTGGATATTACTTTGTCTAAAAATGCCAATGCTGCCGACAACTTCGCCGCCGTAAACAACGGCAAAGGCAAACACCGAGTTTTTATCCGCGCCGAGCATGGCGGTTATGTAATCCCTCGCGTCGTCCGCCGTATAAGGATAAGGCAATCCGTCGCGCAGATTATCCAAAATCTTTTTATTGTTCAAAAGCCGCGCAAGCCCTTCCGCGTCGTCAAGCCGCCACGCGCGTATTTCGCAGTTCATAAAGCATCCTCCTACACGTTTTGCTCTTGTTTCTTTCATTCGGTAGCTTCGGGCAATGACTTTGTCTCTTTGATTTTGGTAAAAATAAGAACAAATTTAAGCGCGGTTACAGCACACAAAATTCTTACTTTATTGTCTTTCATAAAATTTCCACTATCTTATTTTATTCAAAATGCGTTCAAGCGCGTATTTGCCGTGCTCGTAAGTTAGCCCGCCCTGAAAATACGCGATATACGGCGGTTTGACGGGGCCGTCGGCGGAAAGCTCTATACTTGCGCCCGAAACAAACGTGCCCGCAGCCATAATTATGTCGTCGTCGTAACCGGGCATAGCCCAAGGCTCGCAGGTTACAAACCCGTCCACGGGCGAAGCATACTGCACCTCGCGGATAAAATTAACCATTTTTTCGGCGCTGTCAAACCGGATTGCGCGGGTTATGTCGTGCGGCGTTTTATCAAGCGCGGGGAAATTTTTATAACCAAGCTCGCCCATTGCCTGCCCGATTAAAAGGCTGCACTTTAACGCTTGCGCGGTTGCATGCGGGGCTGAGAATAATCCCTGATAAAAAATGCGGTAACCGCCCTCGTACGAGCCAACCTCAAGCCCTATTGAAGGCGCGGTCAGTCTTTTTCCGATTAAATCGATATATTCTTCTTTGCCGCAGATATAACCGCCCGTAGGCGCAAGCCCGCCACCCGCGTTTTTAATGAGCGAACCCACGATAATATCCGCCCCGACTTCGGTAGGCTCACGTTTTTCAACGAACTCGCCGTAACAGTTGTCAACAAAAATACAGCCCTTAAAGCCTAACGAGCGCACAAATTTGCACGCTTCGCCTATTTCTTCACACGAAAAGGCATCCCTAAGTTCATACCCGCGCGACCGCTGTATATAAACGACCTTTACCGACTTATTAAACTTCTTTTTTATCAGCTCAAAATCGAATTTGCCGCTTTCGTCAAGGCCGCAGCACTCAAAATTCACGCCAAAATCCTTTAAAGAACCGTTATTTTCGCCAAAAATTACCCCGCGGATTGTGTCGTAAGGCATGCCGCTTATGCAAAAAAGCGTGTCGTTCGGTCTTAAAAGCCCGAAAAGCGCAACCGTCAGCGCGTGCGTGCCCGACAAAAGGTGCGGCGAAACAATGCCGCTTTCCGCGCCGAAGCTCATTGCGTAAAGCTTGCCCAAAACGTCGCGCCCCTCGTCGCCGTAACCGTAACCCGTGGTGCCGTTAAAATGCCGCACTGCAACGTTACATTCGCGGAAAGCATTTAAAACCTTAACCTGATTGAAATACGCAACATCGTCCACCGCTTTAAACTTTTTTTCAAGCTTTTTTTCACAGCTTTCGATAAATTCAAAATTATTCATTCATAAGCTCCAAAATTTTGTCTGCCGTGGCTTCTTCGGGTTTTAACCACACAATGTCGGGGAATTTTTTAAAAAAAGTAATCTGTCTTTTGGCGTAATGTCGAGTGTTTTGTTTAATTATGTTACGCATAGTACTGTGATTAAGCCCATTTTTTAAGCCTTGAAGCACTTCTTTATAGCCGATTGCCTGCATACTTTGGCAATTTTCGTCAATTCCATGTTTAAGCAAGCCTTCAACCTCTTCAAGCAAACCGCCATCAAACATTTCGTCAACGCGCTTATTTATTCTGTCATACAGCTCTTCGCGCGGAAAATCTATCGCCACGGCAAGATAATTAAATTTTGAAATCATCTTATCGCATTGCTCCGATTTTTTCCTGCCGCTCACTTCAAAAATTTCCAAAGCGCGTACAACTCTCTTTACGTCATTAGGGTGCAGCTTTTCCGCCGCTTCGGGGTCAACCGCTTTCAGTTTTTCAAAAAGCGCGTCCTTGCCGTGCTCAGACAAAAATTCGGCGTATTTCTTTCTCACGCTCTCGTCTGCGGCAGCCTTTCCGTAACCCAAATCAAACAATAACGAATTTATATAAAACCCCGTGCCGCCGCAAATTACGGGAACTTTCCCCGCGGACAAAAGGTTGTTTAAAACCGGCGTCGCCTTTTCGGCAAAATCACCCACGCTGAAAGCTTCGTTCGGCTCAACAATATCAATCATATGGTGCTTTACGCCGCGCGTTTCGCCTTGTGTAGGCTTTGCCGTTCCTATGTTAAGCCCTTTATAAATAAGCTGCGAGTCCGCGGAAATAATTTCGGTATTGAGTTTTAAAGCCAAATCAACGGCAAGCCGCGTTTTCCCCGTTGCCGTCGCGCCGCAAATCACAGCAATTTGTTTCAAATTACACTATCCTTTTAAACATTTTTTCGATATCGCGCTTAGAGAGCGCCACGCAAACGGGGCGCCCGTGCGGGCACTTCAACCCCATATTTCCGTCAATCAGCTTAAAAAGCGCGTCGATTTCGCCGTCGGTTAGCTGCATGCCGCCCTTTACAGCATGCTTGCAGGCTGCCGTGGCAATTCTGTCCTTTAAAATTTCGTCAAGCCCCTTGTCCTTTAAACCCTCGGTATCCGCCAAAATTTCACCCATAAACTCTTTTACGTCAATTTCCTGCAAGTCCACGGGCACCTCGTCAATTCGGTAGGAACCAACCCCGAACGGCTCTATTCCAAACCCCATCGAGCGCAAAACGGGCAGCTTTTCTTCCAAAATCCGCTCTTCCTGAGCGTTCGTTTCAAAAATATAGGGCACCAAAAGCGGCTGGCAAACAATGTTTCTTTCTTCAAGCTTTTTCATTAATCCGTCAAAAATCAGCCTTTCGTGCGCCGCATGCTGGTCAATCATATAAACGGTTTCGCCGTATTCGTACAACAAATACGTGTTGAACAAATTCCCCTTGTACTTGCATGCGGAATAATCGATTGCCTGTTGTTTTGCGGGGAAATTATCCATTGCGTAAGTCGGTCCGAACGCAAGCGGCACGCTGTCGTCGGTTACCCTCAAAATGTTGTTGGTTGCTTTGGGCATAAGCTCGTCAAGCGGCAAATCCTTTAAAATATCGAATTCCCTCGGCTCGCTTTCTTCCGTCTTGGCAGCAACCGCAATTTCGCGCGCTTCAGAGGTGTCAACCTTCATTTCGGGCTTATATTTGTCAATCAGCTTTTGCAAATCTTCTTCAGGCTGTTGCTCCGAGTTCTTTACCATATTATTAACGTTGCTGACCGCGTAACCGCGCGTTTTATAAAAAGTCGATTTGATTTCGGGGCTTTTTATGTTATTAACCACAAAATCCGCGGCAACCGCGTTTCCGTCCAGAATGGACGAAATAACCGTGTAAACGTTGCCGAAAACAAATTTGTTGTCAACAAAGCGCACGTCAGCCTTGCTCGGGTGCACGTTCACGTCCACGCTGTCGTGCGGCACGTCTATAAAAAGAATGTAAAAAGGAAACTGCCTTTTCATGGCGTAGCTTGCATAAGCCTGCGAAACTGCCGTCGCAATAGTGTTATTGACTATATATCTGCCGTTAAGAAACACGCTTTGATAAGTTTTCGTCGGCTTGAAAAAGTTTTGGTTGCCGATAAACCCGCGCAGCCGCACGCCGTTTCTCTCCGCGTCTATTTTAAAGCACTCGTTTAAAACCTTTGCGCCGTAAACCTGCGCCACCGCCTCGTCAAGCCCGCCGCCGAAGGACTGCAACGCAAGCTTTCCGTCGGTGAAATACTTAAACGAAACCTGCGGGTTCCCCAAAATATACCGCGTTACGAACGCCGTAATATCCGTTTCTTCCTTTTTGTCCGTCTTCATGAATTTTGCGCGCACGGGCGTGTTGTAAAATAAATCCCTTACGGTTATTTCGGTGCCCCTTTCAAGCGCAGTCGGCAAAATTTCGCCTATTTTTCCCCCTTCGCAGGTTATCTTATAAGCCGAATTGCCCGCCGTTACCGATTTTATTTCCACTTTGGAAATTGAAGAAATGCTTGCCAAAGCCTCGCCCCTGAAGCCAAGCGTTAAAATATTGTCCAAATCCTCCGCAACGGCAATCTTGCTTGTGGCGTGCGGCAAAAACGCCGCGCGCATATCATCGCGCTCTATGCCGCCGCCGTTGTCGGTTATTTTAATAAGGTCTTTGCCGCCGCGCTCAATATAAATTTCTATTTCCGTCGCGCCCGCGTCAAGGCTGTTTTCAATCAGCTCTTTAACGGCGGAATAAGGTCTGTCAACAACCTCGCCCGCTGCAATGCGGTTATAAACGTTTTTAGTAAGAATGTTAATCTTTCTCATCTTTTCACCTTTTCGACAAGGTCGGAAACAAGCAAAAACGCCTGCATGGGCGAAAGGTTATCCAAATCAACTTCGCCCAAAATCTTTTCCACTTCCGACTGCTGCGCTTCGGGTTCGTCGCTGTCGTCGGGCAAGGAGTGCTTTATATCACCCTTTTCAATCAGCTTTAAAATCTTTTTCGCTCTGTCGGTGACAACCGAAGGTATGCCCGCCAAAGCCGCAACCTCTATGCCGAAGCTTCGGTTTGCGCCGCCGCGCATAATTTTTCGCAAAAACACAACGCCGCCGTTAATTTCCTTAACGGCGATTTTATAATTTTTAACGCCTTCCAACTTGTTTTCAAGCTCGGTAAGCTCATGATAATGCGTTGCAAACATCGTTTTTGCGCCGATTACCGAATTCAAGTGCTCGATAACCGCCCAAGCAATGCTTAATCCGTCGTAGGTAGAAGTTCCCCTTCCAACCTCGTCCAAAATAAGCAAGCTGTTCTTCGTCGCGTTTTGGATAATCGTCGCAACCTCGAGCATTTCCACCATAAACGTGCTTTGGTCGGAAATTAGATTATCGCTTGCGCCCACGCGTGTAAATACTCTGTCCGTAAGCGGAATTTTAGCCGACTTTGCGGGCACGAAACAGCCGATGTGCGCCATAATAACTATAATTGCCGTCTGGCGCATATAAGTGCTTTTGCCCGCCATGTTGGGGCCCGTAATAATAGCCGTGCGGTTTGCGCCCTCGTCAAGCAAGACGTCGTTGGGGATAAACCGTTCCTTTGAAATAACCTCAACAACGGGGTGTCTGCCTTCCCTTATTTCAAGCGGAAACTGCGGTTCAAGAATTTCGGGGCGCACGTATTTGTTCGTTTTTGCAAGCTCGGCAAACGAAGCAAGCATATCCAAAAGCGCAATGCTCGAAGCTATGCTCTTGAATTTGTCGATATTGTTAAACAAAACCGACTTAACCTGCCCATAAATTTCCGCTTCGAGCTGCAAGGACAGCGCCTCGCTTGAAATTATATTTTGTTCAAGCTCTTTAAGCTCGTCCGTAATAAATCTTTCGGCGTTGGCAAGCGTCTGCCTTCTTTGATATTCCAAAGGCACCTTATCAATAAACGACTTTGTGACCTCGATATAATACCCGAATACGCGGTTATATCCTATACGCAAATTTCTTATGCCGGTTTTGTCGCGCTCGCGCGATTCTATATCCAAAATAACCTGCTTGCCGTTCTTTTTTATGTTTCTAAGCTCGTCAAGCTGCTTGTTGTAGCCGTCCTTTATGTAACCGCCGTCCTTCATGTTTGCGGGCGGCGCGGGCGAAATAGCGCTGTCGATAAGCGAAACCACGTCGTCCATTTCAAAAAGCCCGCCCACGATATCGTTCAGAATTTTAGAATTAAAGCCCGAAAGATTGAATTTTATGTTGGGAATAACCGAGAGCGAGCGCGAAAGCGAAAGACAATCCCTCGGCAGCACGGTTCCGCAGCTAATCTTGCCCGCAATGCGCTCAACGTCTTTAACTTCCTTTAAAAGCTCGGCAAGCCCCAAGCGCACAACCGTTGCGTCGACAAGCTCTTCAACGCCGTCAAGACGGTAATTAATGGCTTGCTTGTCGTAAAGCGGGTTTAATATTGCGGAATGCAGCATTCTTGCGCCCATTGCCGTGCTTGTCTTGTCCAAAAGCCACAAAAGCGAGCCGTATTTGCCGTTTTCACCCAAGGTTTTAACTATTTCAAGGTTTCTCACGGCGGCGGAATCGAGCTGCATATACTTTTCGTTAAAGATATATTTAACCGTGTCTATGTTTTTCAGCGCGTGCATCTGCGTTTCTTTAAGATATTCCAAAAGCGCGCCCGTTGCCGAAATGGCAAGCTTTTTGCCCGCCACGGAATAAGCCGAAAGCGTGTTTACGTTAAACTGCTCCAAAAGCGTCCGTTCGGCGGCAGTATAGCCGAAGGCGTAATCGGGATAGCTCGAAAATCTCGGCAACACCCCGCGGGTAACCTCGGGCAATTCCTTTGTGGCAAACAGCATTTCGTCGTTGCAGATAATTTCTTTAACGTCAAGCTTCATCATCATTGCAACGCACTTTTTCAAACCGTCGTCGCCGTAAAATTCCGTCGCAGTCAGCTCGCCCGTGGTGATATCAGCCCAGGCAAGCGCAACCGAGTTTTCGCTTTTAGCCGCGCAACAAATAAAATTATTGGTCTTTTCGTCCAAAGAATCGGCGGCAAGCGTGCCCGCCGTAATAACCTTTGTAACCTCGCGCGCAACCATACCCTTTGCGGTTGCGGCGTCTTCAATCTGTTCGCAAATGGCAACCTTTTCACCAAGCGCAACAAGCTTTTGAATGTAAGTATTCACCGCGTGATAGGGCACGCCGCACATGGGCGCGCGGTGGTCAAGCCCGCAGTCCCTGCCCGTTAAAGTCAGGTCTAAAAGCTTAGAGCCTTTTATCGCATCGTCGAAAAACATTTCGTAAAAATCGCCCAAACGGTAAAATATAAGGCAGTCCTTATACTTTTCCTTTACCGTAAAAAAATGCTGCATCATTTGTGAAAGAGCCATTTCAGTCCACCTTTTCGCCCGTCAGCGAAACACCGTTCGCCGCGTTTATTTTTACGTTTACGAACTCGCCGATAACGTTTTTATCCGAAGGGAAATAAGCCATTCTGCCGTATTCGTCGCGCCCGAGATAAAGCCCGCGCTTTTTATCGAAGTCCTCGCACAGAATTTCAACCGTTTTACCCACGTATTTAACCGTCTGTTCGCGCGTGAGCGAGTTTACAAGCTCGATTAATTTCATAATTCTCCGCTTTGAAACCTCTTCGGGGATTTGTCCGTCCATTTTCGCGGCAACCGTGCCCTCGCGTTTGGAATAAACGAAGGTAAACGCCGAGGCAAACCCAACCGTTTTAACGAGGTTTAAAGTATCCTCAAAGTCTTCCTCCGTCTCGTTGGGAAATCCGACGATTAAATCGGTCGTAATGGCGCAATCGGGAACGTATTTTCTTAAAATTTCCACCTTTTTAAGGTAATCTTCGGCGGTGTATTTTCTGTTCATCGCCTTTAAAACGGCGTTACTGCCGCTTTGCACAGGCAAATGCACAGCTTTGCAAATTTTGCCGTTTTCTGCAATTACCTTTGCCAGCTCTTCCGAAAAATCCTTGGGGTGGCTCGTCATAAAGCGCAGCCTGAACTTTCCGTCGATAGCCGCAATTCTTTTTAAAAGCTCAGGGAAAGAAATATCGTCCGAGCCGTTTGCAAACGAGTTTACGTTCTGCCCCAAAAGCGTAATTTCCTTATAGCCCGCCGCAATCAGCTCTTCCGCCTCTTTAATTATGTTTTCCGAACGTCTGCTGCGCTCTCTGCCGCGGACATAGGGCACTATGCAATAGCTGCAAAAATTGTTGCAGCCGTAAGTTATGTTAAGCCACGCGTTGGGATAGCTTGTCCTTAAAGGCTTTTCACCCTCGCAAACCGTGCCCTCGCTCTCTTCAATCTCTATAACGGCTTTCTTTTGCTTCTGCTTTTTTAAAATAAGCTCCTTTAAATTCCCTAAATTGTGCGTGCCGAAAATTATATCGACGTAAGGAAATTTTTTGTGCAAAACGTCAGCCTTGCCCATCTGCTGCGTAAGGCAGCCGCCCACCGCGATTAAAAGGTTTCGGTTATTCTCTTTCAGCTTTTTAAGCATACCGATATTGCCGAAAGCGTGGTTTTCGGCGTTTTCGCGTATGCAGCAGGTGTTAAAAACGGCGATATCGCAGTCTTTTATATCGTCGCACGGTTCATAACCAAGCTCCGAAAGTATCCCCGCGATTTTTTCCGATTCGTGTACGTTCATCTGGCAACCGTACGTTGTTATGTAAAAATATTTCGACATATACAATATTATATAATTTTTTGCAAATTTTTTCAATTGATTTGCAACAATATTTTAATTTTATCAATACTAAGTTTAATGGCTAAGTTTTTAAAAATTTCACTCGTTATATTGCTGTGCATAACCGCGGTTATCGCCGCGGCGTTCGCCGCGTTTTTCATAATCACAAAGGACGCAAAGCTTGACGAAAGCAAATTAATCAACCCCGACCAAAGCATTATCATAGTCGACGACGACGGAAACGTAGTCGTCAACGCTTCGCTTTCAAGCAAAAACAAGAGCGTTAAGCTCGAAAACCTGCACGATTACACCATAGACGCTTTCATTGCCTCGGAGGACAGAACCTTTTATTCGCACAACGGCTTAAATTACAAGCGTATGGTAAAGGCGTTTTTCAAAAATATCGCCGCAGGCTCCTTTAAAGAGGGTGCTTCCACCATAAGCCAGCAGCTAATAAAAAACACCCACCTTTCGCAGGACAAAACGATTAAAAGAAAGCTAAACGAAATAAAGCTCACCAAAAAGCTCGAAAGGCGCTATTCCAAGGACGAAATTCTGGAAATGTATTTAAACACAATTTACTTCGGGCACAACTGCTACGGCTTGCAGAGCGCCGCGCAATTTTACTTCGATAAGCGCGCCGAGGAGCTTAATTTAACCGAAAGCGCCACGCTCGTCGGGCTTTTAACCTCGCCGAACAACTTTTCACCCTTTAAAAACCCCGAAAAAAGCTTAAACCGCCGCAATACGGTGTTAAAATCCATGCTGACGTGCGGATATATCGACGAAGCAACCTATAACGAGGCGATAAAACAGCCGATAAACGCAAAAAAGCCCGTATCGGGTGAAAAAAATTACGATTATTTAAACGCGGTTTTAGACGAGCTCGAAGAAACGGGCGTACCCGTCTACGGTTTGAGCGGCTGTAAAATAAAAACCTATTTAAAGCCCGACCTGCAGGCAAAAATCGAAAATTTTGACTTCGAAACGGATAATTCGGTAATCGTTACCTCGCAGGGCTGCGTAAACGCCTATAAATCCACAATAAACGGCGCAAAACGGCAGCCGGGGTCGACAATTAAACCCCTTGCCGTATACGCCCCCGCAATAGACGAAAAACTAATAAACCCGCACACAAAGGTTTTAGACGAAAAAATAAATTTCGGCGGCTACTCGCCCGAAAATTACGACAAAAAATTTCACGGCTACGTTTCCGTAACCGAAGCCATCGCGCACAGCTACAACGTGCCCGCCGTAAAAACCTTAAACGCCTTAACCGTTCCCAATTCCGAAAAATACCTTTCGAGAATGGGAATTAAGCTTGAAAACGACGAAAAAAATCTCTCTTTGGCTCTCGGCGGCATGAAATACGGCTTGGATTTGCACACACTTGCCGACTGCTATTCCGTTTTTCCCTCGGGCGGATTTTATTCGCGCTCACGCTTCATAAAAGAAATAACCACGAAGGACGGCAAAACGATTTACAAAAACGACGGCTACCAGAACAGAGTTTTTTCCGACGGCGCGTGCTCGCTTATTAACGGCATGCTTTTGGAAACCACCAAAAGCGGAACGGCTAAAAAACTTAAAAACTACCCCTACGACATCGCCTCGAAAACGGGAACGTGCGGCACCGAAGAGGGCAACACCGACGCCTATGCAATAAGCTACACCACCGAGCACACGATAGGCGTATGGCTCGGAGATAAAAATAACAAAAGACTTTCGATAACCGGCGGAGGCGCGGGCTGCGGGTATGTAAAGGAAATTTTAAACTACCTCTATTCCTCGCATTCCCCGCAAAAATTAAACGTTTCAAGCGGCACCGAAGAAATTTCAATAGACGCCGACGAGTATACCGAAAACAACAAAATCATACTTTGCGACCCGCTTTCGCCCAAGCTAAACCAAATGTCTATCCGCGTTTTAAGCGGCGCAAAGCCGAAAGAAACTTCAACCAAATTTTCCGCGCCCACAATTCAAACGCCCGCAATTGCGGTCACCGAAAAGGGCGTAAATATTGAATTATGTCACGCGAAGTACTATGAATATATTGTAAAACGCGATAATAAAGTCATTTTTGAAGGAAAAATCGATAAAATCTTTACCGACGCACCCGAAAGCGGAAACCACACCTACACGGTTACGCCTTACTACAATGACGGCAAAAATAAAATATACGGCAAGGAAATTTCCCTGCCGTCGGTAAATTTTAAAAACAGCGGCTCTTCCCCTCAGGAGCAAGCGCCCGATATTGTCAAAAAAGACTGGTTCGATTTATAAGCGCAAAACCTCAACGCTGTTTAAAGCCTCTTGCAAAAGCGCTTCAACGTCAAGCTTGCTTTCCTCTTCCAAAACGGCGGCAAGCTGCGGCTTGATTACGGGGTGCTTCGGCAAAAATACCGTACAGCAATCTTCGTAGGGCTGAATGGAAATTTCGTAAGCCCCCATGTCGCGGCTGCGCTCGATTATTTCGTCCTTGTCGAACCCGCACAACGGTCTTAAAACGGGCAGCTTTTCAACAACGCTGTTAGAAGAGGTCATGCCCTCCACCGTCTGGCTTGCAACCTGCCCCAAACTTTCGCCGGTTATCAAACATTGCGCGCCGGTTTTTAAAGCAATTCTTTCCGCAATTCTGAACATAAACCGCCGCAAAAGCGTAACCATATATTCGCCGTCGCACTTTTTATGAATTTCTTCCTGAATGTGTGTCACCGAAACTACGTTCAGCTTTAAACCGCAAGTGTATTTGGAAAGCACCTTTGCAAGCTCCACAACCTTATCCCTTGCCTGCGCGTTGGTATAAGGATAACTGTGGAAATGAATACAATCCACAACCATGCCGCGTTTTGCAATCATGTGCCCCGCCACTGGGCTGTCTATTCCGCCCGAAATCAGCAAAAGCCCCTTGCCCGAAGTTCCCACGGGCATACCGCCCGCGCCTTTAAAAAATTCGTTAAATACAAGCGCCGTGCCGTTTTCGCGCACGTCAATATTGATTACAAAATCGGGATTATGTACGTCAACCTCCAGATTTTTAAACACCGAAAGCAATCTGCCGCCTATTTCAGCGCTAATCTGCATCGAATTCAAACAAAACTTCTTATCCGCGCGGTGCGTGTTCACCTTAAAAGTCCCCCTTTCAAAGCAAACTTCCTTAGCCGCGTTATAAATTTCTTCCATATCGGACTTAACCTTTAACGCCACGCTGTAAGAATGCACGCCGAAAACGCGCTTAATTCTGTCCGAAATCTCGTCAACGTCGCTTTCGTTAAAGTTTTCAATCAAATATCTCCCGCTCTGCCGCTTGATTTCGTGCTTATAGCCTTTAAGCGACTTTTCAAGGTTTACCAAAAAAACGCGCTCGAAATAACCGCGGTTTTTGCCCTTTAAATGAATTTCGGAATATCTGATAATAATTACCTTTTCCATATTTACGCCATAATCCTTTTTCTGTTGCCAACTATTTCGTTCAAAAGCTTTGCCGCGGTTTGGGCTTCTTCCACGCTGTTTTCGGGCGAAAAACTAATCCTTAAAACCCCGTCGGCAAGGCTTTCGCCAATCCCGCAAGCCAAAATCGTCCGCGAAAATCTCTTTTTTTCGTTCGAAGAGCACGCCGAACCCGTACCGATAATCAACCCTCTGTCATCCGCCTCGTGCAAAACCGTTTCGCCGCGCACGCCTTCCGCCGCCACGCAAGCGATATACGGCGAGGAATTTTCACCTGAAATAACCGTAAAAAGCCCGCCGTCAAGCCCGCCAAGAAAAGCGGCTTTTATTTTTGAAACTTTTTCGTAATTTTCCTCTATTGCCGCGCGTCTTTTAGCCGCCGCAAACTCGAAAATTTTAATACCGAACACGTTTTCCGTGCCGCTTCTAAGCCCTTTTTCCTGCCCGCCGCCGAAAATATGCGGCTTAATTACAAGATTTTTCCGCTTAATAAGCGCACCGCAGCCCTTAATTCCGCCTATTTTGTGCGCGCTTATCGAATACATATCTATGTTCCCCGTCAGCTTAAAGGGAATTTTTCCAAACGCCTGCACTCCGTCGGAATGAAACAAAGCGTAAGCGTTTGTCGCCTTTACCTTAGAAGCAATCGCGGCAATATCGTTCACCGCGCCCGTTTCGTTGTTTACGTGAATAACCGAAACCAACGACGTTTTTCCGTCAACAAGGCTTAAAAGATGCTCCAAATTCACGCTCCCGTCGGGATTTAAGTTAGCAAACCGCACCTCTAAGCCCCGCTGTTTCAGCTCGTTCACAGCCGCAAACACCGCCGAGTGCTCGCCCGCCGTCGTTACAACGTTTCCGCGGCGACCGCCGCCGAAAATTGCCGTGTTGTCGGCTTCCGTCCCGCAAGAGGTAAAAACAAGCTCAAACTTTTCCGCGTCGGCAACAGCCGACAAAATATTTTTCCTCGCCTCGCGCAATTCCAGATTAATATTATAACCTTCCGCGTATAATGCGGAAGGATTATAAAAATCGCTATATAAATACTTTTCGGCGCGCTTAATGCACTCTTCATCGGGCTTCGTCGTCGCCGCATTGTCAAAATAAACCATTAAATTTCGATTGACCCCTCAAACGACAGCTTAACCGTGCCGTCCAGCTCGATTTCGCCGTCCTTTTCATATTTAACGAACAAGTCGCCGCCTTTCAGTTTAACCGTAACGATTTCGCCGTAAGCGCAATAACCGTTCGCAACCGAGGCAACCGCCGCCGCGGCAGCCGCCGTGCCGCACGCCCACGTTTCGCCGTTATTCTTTTCCCAAACGCGCATCTTAACGGTAACGTGGTTTACCACCCTAACGCACTCCACAAACACGCCTTGCGGAAATAAATTCGATTCAATAACCGCTTGCCCCAATGCGTCCATATCCACGCTTTCAACCTTGTCGCAGAAAATTACGCAATGCGGGTTGCCGACGTTTACGTAATAGGCGTTGAATTCCTTTCCGTCGTAAACAATCTTTTCGGCGCGTTTTTTATCAAGCTCGGGCTTTCCCAAATTCAATAAAACCGAGCTTGCCTTGCCGTTGAACGAGCTTACGCTAAGCTTTTTCACGCCGCAGCATGTTTCAATGCTCATTTCCCCGCTCGCATAACCGTTGTCAAAGAGATACTTCGCAACGCACCTTATGGGGTTTGCCGCAAGTCCCGAAAGACTTCCGTCGCGGTTATAAACGTTTACCTTTGCCGCACCCACGCTCGATTTTTCAATCATAACTACGCCGTCGCCGCCGATTGCGTAATGTCTGTCGGCAAAGTTAATCGCAATCGATTCGGGGCAGGTTATCGCGCCGTCCATGTTGTTGAAGAAAATATAATCGTTTCCGCAGCTGTGCATCTTCGAAAATTTAAGCTTAAGTTTTTCCTTTCTCAAATTGTTTATGTCCACAAGCTCGGTGTTAAACTGGTTATACCGCCCCGCAATGCAGTCCGCAAGCGCGTTGGTGGTATCAAGCGAAGTCAAAACGGTTATACCAAGTAAAATTGCATGGTGGTGCAAACTTATATAGTTGGATATTGACTCAACGTCCGTCTTGCCGGTGTAAACGACGTAATCTATTTTTCCCTCGTCCATCAGCTTGAATATCTCTTCGTTTGAGGAAAGCCTTGCAACCTCCGTGCATTCGAGCCCGAGACTTCTTATTACGTTCGCCGTGCCCGTCGTGGCGTAAAGGTTAAGCCCCAAATCGGCAAACTTTTTAACTATATTTACGATTTCGAACTTATCCTGGTCGTTTATGGTGAAATAAATTCCCGCTGGGCGGTTTTTGGTGGAAGTGCGCATGTTAAAGCCCGCCGAAACAAGCCCCTTATAAAGCGCCTCTTCAATGGTTTTGCCTATTCCCAAAACCTCGCCCGTGGACTTCATTTCGGGGCCGAGCTGCGAGTTCACGTCGTTGAGTTTTTCAAACGAGAACACGGGCACCTTAACCGCAACGTAGGGCGATGCGGGGTAAAGCCCCGTGCCGTAGCCCAGCCTTTTCAGCTTTGCGCCCATCAAAATTTTTGTCGCAAGGTCAACCATGGGCACTCCCGTAACCTTGGAAATATAGGGAATAGTCCTCGAAGCCCTCGGGTTCACCTCTATTACGTAAAGCTCGTTTCTGTAAATAAGATACTGAATGTTTATTAAGCCCTTCGTCTTTAACGAAATTGCAAGCTTTGTTGAAATGTCCACAACCTTTTTCAGCATCGCGTCGCTCAGATTATAGGGCGGATAAACGGCAATCGAGTCGCCGCTATGCACACCCGCGCGCTCTATGTGCTGCATAATTCCGGGAATAAGCACGTCCACGCCGTCCGAAATAGCGTCAACTTCAAGCTCAGTGCCCATTAAATACTTGTCGCACAAAACGGGGTTTTCAATCTTTTGCGCAAGTATTACGTCCATATACCTTTCTATGTCGTTCTGCGTAAAGGCTATGGTCATATTCTGCCCGCCTATTACGTATGAGGGGCGCAGCAACACGGGATAGCCCAGCTTCTCCGCCGCCTTTACGGCGTCCGCCTTGCTCATTACGGTCACACCCTTGGGGCGCGTAATTCCAAACTGCTCCAAAAGCTCGTCAAACCTTTCTCTGTCCTCGGCAAGGTCAACGCTGTCGGCGGGCGTTCCCAAAATACGCACACCCTTTTTATAAAGATAACTGCACAGCTTAATTGCCGTCTGCCCGCCAAAGGTTATTACCACGCCGTAGGGCTTTTCAACGTTCAAAACGTTTTGCACGTCCTCGGGAGTGAGCGCCTCGAAATAAAGCCTGTCCGCCGTATCGAAGTCTGTGGAAACGGTTTCGGGGTTGTTATTTATAATAATAACTTCATAGCCCAGCCGCTTTAACGACCAAACGCAATGCACCGAGGAATAATCGAACTCAATCCCCTGTCCAATTCTTATGGGGCCGGAGCCTATAACCACAATGCGTTTTTTGGTGCTTCTGTCAACAAAGGGCTTTGCCTCGTCGTGCTCCTTTTCGTCGTAGGTGGAATAAAAATAAGGCGTCTGCGCCGCAAATTCCGCGCCGCACGTATCAACCATCTTAAACACCGCGTCGCGGTGCGCGGGCAGCTTGTTGCCCGAAAATTTTTCCATTTCTTTGTCGGGATAGCCAAGCTTTTTACCCTTTAAATATTGCTCTCTCGTAATCGCTTTGCCCGCGATTTCCGCCTCGAAGTCGCAAAGGTTTTTAAGCTTGTTCAAAAACCACTCGTCAATCTTCGTTATTTCATAAATTTCGTCAACCGAAACCCCGCGCTTTAACGCCTGATAAACGATAAACAGCCTTTCGTCCGTCATTTCCGAAAGTCTTGCGTAAATTTCCTCGTCCGAAAGCTCGGCAATTTTGGGCAAATTGAGCGTACCCGTCGAAATTTCCGCGCCGCGCACCGCCTTCATTATCGCCGTTTCGAAGTTAGTACCGATTGCCATAACCTCGCCCGTCGCCTTCATGCGCGTGCCAAGGTTTCTTTTTGCATAAAGGAACTTGTCAAACGGCCATTTGGGAAGCTTGACAACAACGTAATCGAGCGTCGGCTCGAAGCACGCGTAGGTCTTGCCCGTAACGTCGTTTTTAATCTCGTCCAAGGTATAACCGAGCGCGATTTTCGTTGCAACCTTTGCAATGGGATACCCCGTAGCTTTGGAAGCCAGCGCCGACGAGCGCGAAACTCTCGGGTTGACCTCTATTACCGAATACTCGAACGAGTCGGGATTAAGCGCAAACTGGCAGTTGCACCCGCCCTCGATTTTCAGCTCGCTTATAATATCCAGCGAAGCCGTTCTCAACATCTGATATTCCTTGTCCGAAAGGGTAACGGCGGGCGCAATTACAATCGAATCACCCGTATGTATGCCCACGGGGTCAAAGTTTTCCATCGAGCAAACCGTCAAAACGTTGCCCGCGCCGTCGCGCAGCACCTCGAACTCGATTTCCTTCCACCCGCCTATATACTTTTCAATCAAAACCTGCGTAATGGGCGAAAGCATAAGTCCGTTGTTGGAAATAACCCTAAGCTCCTTTTCGTCCTTCGCAACGCCGCCGCCCGCGCCGCCGAGCGTGTATGCCGGTCTTACTATTACGGGATAACCTATTTTTTCGGCAATCGCCACGCACTCGTCAACCGTATAAGCTATGTCCGAGGGCACTACGGGCTGGTTAATCTTCTGCATTGTTTCTTTAAACAGCTCTCTGTCCTCGGCTCTGTCTATCGATTCCAGATTAACGCCGATAAGCTTAACGCCGTACTCGTCCAAAAAGCCCGATTTGGCAAGCTGGCAACCCAAAGTCAAGCCCGTCTGCCCGCCCAAAGACGCAAGCAGGCTGTCGGGGCGCTCTTTTATAATAATTCTTTTAATGGTATCAACCGTCAGCGGCTCCAGATAAATTTCGTCGGCAAGCGCCTTGTCGGTCATAATCGTAGCGGGGTTGCTGTTGCACAAAACCACGTTCACGCCTGCGTCCTTTAAAACACGGCACGCCTGCGCGCCCGCATAATCGAATTCCGCCGCCTGTCCTATAACTATGGGGCCCGAACCTATTACAAGCACCTTTCTTATATCTTCTCTCTTAGGCATTGAACTTGCCTCCTTTCATATTGTTTATAAATCTGTCGAAAAGAAACGAACAATCCTGCGGGCCGCCGCAAGCTTCGGGATGGAACTGCACGGTATAAGCGTTCAGCTCGGGATAATCGAAGCCCTCACAGGTGCCGTCGTTCGCGTTTATATAACTCAACTTCCCAACGCCGTGCAGGCTCGAAGCGATAACCTCGTAACCGTGGTTTTGGCTCGAAATATAAACCCTGCCCGTTTCCAGATTTTTAACGGGCTGGTTTGCGCCGCGGTGTCCGTACTTCATCTTCATCGTCTTGCCGCCCATCGCAAGCGCAAACAACTGATGTCCGAGGCAAATCCCGAAAATGGGCAGCTTGCCCGCAAGCTTTTTAAGGTTTTCAATAATTTCAACGTTCTCCGCGGGGTCGCCGGGGCCGTTCGTCAGCATAAGTCCGTCGGGGTTGAGCGCAAGAATTTGCTCCGCCGTGTAAAACGAAGGCACTTTTATGCAATAGCAACCACGCTTTACAAGCTCTTTGGGGATATTGTCCTTAGCGCCGAAGTCCCACACCACAACTTTCAGCCCCTTTTCGTCGCCCAGATATTCGGGCTCGGAGCAGGTTACGCTCTTAACCGCGTTTTTAACCGTATATTTCAACAGCGCGTCCGTATCCTTTAAAGGCTTGTCCGTAATCTTCGCGTTCATAACGCCGTATTCACGCACGATTTTAGTCAGTTCGCGCGTATCGATTCCGTAAAGCCCCACAATTCCCTTTTCTTCAAGATATTTGTCAAGCGTTTTTTCGCATCTGAAATTCGAAGGCTCTTCGCAAAGCTCCCTAACGATATAAGCCGAAACCCACGGCTTTTTGCTTTCCGTGTCGCTCTCAATCATTCCGTAATTGCCGATAAGCGGAAAGGTTTGCGTAACTATCTGCCCGTAATAGCTCGGGTCGGTCAGCGTTTCAATATACCCCGTCATGCCCGTGGTAAACACAAGCTCGCCCAAAACCTCGCCTTCCGCCCCGAAGCGGTAGCCTTGAAACTGTTTTCCGTTCTGCAATGTAAGATAAGCCTTTACGTTACTTTTCATTTTTTTCCTCTGACTAAAATAAAGACTGATTTAAAAAATAAATCAGTCAATTAAAAAAATATTTTCAAAATCACAATTTTTGGCGGTTAAATCAAAACCGTCGAGTGCGGATATTCCGTTTTCGGCAAAATCAATCTTAAAAATTGTTTTCATCTTTTTTTATCCGTAAACCGTACTTTTTTAAGTATATAACTTAAATTCCGTCAAGTCAAGCGATTAACCCCGATAGTTTAATAAAGTGCCGTCAAAAAATCGTAATTTCTCAGTTCGCCCCTTACCTTTTTGTAATCGGGCACGAAATCCGAAACGAGCTTCCAAAACGCGGGCGAATGATTGTGGCACAGCGTGTGGCAAAGCTCGTGAATAATCACGTAATCCTGAATATGCCGCGGCAGCATGAATAACTTATAATTGAATATAAGGTTGTTTTTCGCGTCGCAACAGCCCCACCGCCCCTTATAATCCTTCACCCCGACGGAGGCGGGATAAAGCATAGCTTTTTCGGCGTAAGCGTTCACCCTCGCTAAAAATTCGGGAAAGCAATGCCTTTCAAACAGCTTGCAAAGCCGCGAAACGTTTTTAACGCACACGCGCTCGGCGGTTATTTCATCTTTATCGCCAAACACAAGCGGCAGCCTTCTGCCCTCAACGTAAATTTCCCTAAGCTCTATAACGTCGTCATTCACGGCAAGCTTTTTCGAGTTGTTCAAAATAACCTTTTCAATCCAGTCCGCCTTCAAATCCAAAAAGCTTTCTATCTGTTCTGGGCGCACGCCCCACGGACAGCGCACCGTTATCTTATTCGACGACGAAACCGAAACCGAGATGCTCTTTCTCGCCGAGCGTATAACTTCATACTTATATTTCATCTAAAAGCACCTTAAACTGTACCCTTAACTCTTCGCCCGCCTTGCCGTCGATATAGTAATAACCGTCGCCGCCGCGCGCTTTAAAAATTTCAAGCGTTTCGCCTTCCTTGCATTGCTTAACGTAAGAAATCTGTAAGCTCTTAAAATATTTCCCCCTAAGTTCATCAACCGAAAACGCGTCCGTCATGAAATCGGCATACTTGGTATTGTTTGCGTGGAAATAGTGGTCGTAATCGCTGAGCCCCACGCGCCGCGAGTGCGAAAGCGCCTTGCCCCCGCAATCCGCTATTTTCCAGCTTGAAAATTCAATGCTTCTTTCCGTATTATAATTATCGAAAAACCCCTCTTCGAAGTTCGCGCACACGGGCAAAAATTTAAAGCTTACGGTGTCAATCATGCACCAGCGCGCCGAAGCAACGCCCACCTTTTTGCCGCCGATGTAAAATTCGAAATCCCTCAAAAATATAAGGTGCTTGGGCTTTAACGGCCAGGTGTGAATTTCAAGCTCCTCGCCAAGCCTTACGGGGCGCAACATGTCAACGTACCAGTTGGCAAGGATAAACCCCAAATTTTTCGGCGCGATATCCGCATAACCAAAGCCCAGCTCGTCGGCTGAAAGGCAAGCCGATTCCTGCATAAATCCCAACAGAGCCGAAGCCTTTATATTGTCGAAAGCGTCTACGTCTATATATTTTATTTCGTAATTTTTTATGTGTCTGTACATGTAAAACCTCGCGCCCATTTTAGCATTTTGCGCGCAAAAAGTCCATAAATTTCACCCAAATTAGCCAATTATGTGTGACATAGTACTTTTTATACAACCAAATTATTGACATATTCTGCAATATGTGATAAAATATTTCCAAAATATGGAGGTTAAATAAAGTGGACGACGAATTGAATCCCGACGAGCTCCCCGCCTCTTCCGAAGAAGAACAAAAGAACAATATAAGTTCCGACTTAATAAGAGGTCACATCAACACGATAATTCTCCGCACTCTCTACGAGCGCGACAAATACGGCTATGAAATAATTGAGGAAATCGAACAAAAAAGCCACGGACAATATACCTTAAAGCAGCCCACCCTTTACAGCGCGTTAAAGCGCTTGGAAAGTCAGGGCTACATAAACGCATATTGGAAAACCGACGAGGTTTCGCAAGGCGGCAGAAGGAAATATTACACCCTTACCGACAGCGGCAGAGAAATCGCCGAACGCAATCAGGCGGAATGGGAATATTCACGCACCGTAATTGACAACCTTATTTCGGACAGAAATTTCGACTTTTCGCAACCAGCGCCCAACCCCGTAGACTTTAAATTACTCAAAAAATACACAAGCCGCGTGCCCCTCGTCAAAGACGAACACGACGGGGACGAAGCCGACGAAGAAGAGAAAAACGAACAAGCGGACAACCCCGCGGCGCCCGTTACGGAACAACCCGCGCCCGCCGCAGAACAGCAGTCCGCACCTCCCGCCGCTGTGCCCGAACAACCCGTTCAACCTCAACCCGCGGCAGAGCAAATTCCCGCGCAACCCGCTCCCGTTGCAGAGCCTGTTCAACAAGCTCCCGCACAGCCCGCTGCCGAACAGCAACCCGCCGAGCAACCCGTTTACGTTCAGCCCGAACCTCAAATGTCGGAAGAACAGCGCAGAATTTTGCACGAAAATTATCTTAAATTAATTTCGCAGCCCGTCGTCGAAAAGCAGGAAACTCCTCCCACTCCCTACTCGGAGAATATCGACACGAACAAGCTTATTTACAACAACAAGCCCGAGGCGGAACGCGATTACAGAAATCTCGTAAACAATCTTTATTTAAAAACCGTGCGTCGGCAACCCGCACAGCCCGTGCAGCAGCCCGCACCCGTTTACGCGGAAAAGCGCGAACCCGCCCGTCCCGTAAACCGTTACGAAGACGCGCACGCGCGTGCTGAAAAGGACGGTTTAACCGTCAACACCGACCACGCCGCGCAAAACGCCCGCAGAAAGAAATACAACCGCGGCGCTACGCTGTTCAAATGCTCGCTCATTATTGCGGCGATAATGCTTTTGGAATTCGCGCTCTGCCTCGTTTTCCAAAAGGATTTAAACGTCGGCATCGGTTACCCTATGGTAATCCTCGCCCTCACCTTCGCGCAGGTTTTAATCTTCGGCATACTGTTTTTCAGTGACCGCGGCAAAGCCACGCGTAAACCTGCAACGCTAACCTATCTTTCCGCGTCGTTTATACTTACCGTAATAACCATTTTAATAATCTGCGTCGTGTCCCTTCTTTTAAGCGTCAACTTCGCGTCCGCAGGCGACGTGTGCGCAAAGATAGTAATTCCCTGCTTCGTCGCGCTGAATATTCCCGTATTTGCAATTCTGTTCTACGTATTCAGCAAATAAAAGGTCAAAATTAACCGCTCCAAATAAATGATGTTTTTGTGAACAAACAAATAGCCCGCTATACTTCGCTTACGAAGATAGCGGGTTATACTTTTTAACGTTTAGCACGCTAAATTGAAATTTATCGTTTCTTTTTACAATTGAAATATTCACCGCTTCTAAAATCTTTCTCCCCGAAGTAGCAATTAGTTAAATGTTTTTTGTTATACAATTTTTTATGTTTGAATGTAAAAATATCGTTATCTATCATTATAACTGCTTCACTTCCAAATGGATTAGTAAAAAAATGATATCCTTGCCTATCGGGCAAAGTATAAAAATAAAAATTTGCCACATCACTATCAAGATGCCTTAATGCTTCTTCAAAAGAATAAGTGCCAGCATATAAAACGATTTTTTCCTCATCTTCTAATTGCTTTAACTTTTTTAAGGAGTCTATCCATTTCAAAGTATTATTATTGTATTGACTAAACATTTCGGCGATTTCTTGCATGATGTTCTCCGTTAAATTACTGTTTATCGTAGTTACAGTATAGCAAAAATACAACAAAAAAGCAAGGAAAGCTGTAACCATCTTTCCTCGCTGCTTTATCCCTATGAACCGCCCCGAATAACTCGGAGCGGGTTTTTATTTTACTTTGATTATTTCGCAAACTCGCTTGCGCGGAATTCCCTTATTACGTTTACTTTAATCTGACCGGGATATTCAAGCTCAGCCTCGATTTTCTTTGCAATATCCTTTGCAAGGAACACCGCCTGCGCGTCGTCAATCTGTTCGGGCTTAACCATAACGCGCACCTCTCTGCCCGCCTGAATGGCATAGCACTTTTCAACGCCGTTAAAGTCGCCGGCAATCGCTTCAAGCTTTTCAAGACGTTTAACGTAATTCGTGCCCGTCTCGCGCCTTGCGCCGGGGCGAGCGCCCGAAATCGCGTCGGCAGCCGCAACCAGCACGCCCTCGATTGTGGTCGGTTCAACGTCGCCGTGGTGCGCCGCAATCGCGTTAATAACCTTGTTGCTCTCGCGGTACTTTTTAGCAAGGTCTGCGCCAAGCTGAATGTGCGTGCCTTCCTGCTCGTGGTCAACCGCCTTGCCTATGTCGTGCAAAAGTCCCGCGCGCTTAGCAAGCGTAACGTCAAGCCCAAGCTCCTGCGCCATAAGTCCCGCCAACTGCGAAACCTCTATCGAGTGCTTATAAACGTTCTGTCCGTAGCTTGTCCTGTACTTTAATCTTCCCAAAAGCTTAATAAGCTCGGGGTGAAGCCCGAAAATACCCACTTCGAACATCGCGCTTTCGCCCGCCTGCTTAATCTCTTGGTCCATATCGCGCTTAACCTTTTCAACGGTTTCCTCAATCCTTGCAGGGTGAATTCTGCCGTCGGATATAAGCTTTTCAAGCGTAAGCCTTGCAATTTCCCTTCTTACAGGGTCAAAGCCCGACAAAATAACAACTTCCGGAGTATCGTCTATAATGAGTTCGATTCCCGTCGCGTTCTCTATCGCGCGGATATTTCTTCCCTCGCGCCCGATAAGCCTTGCCTTCATGTCGTCGCTCGGCAGCGGCACGACGGAAACGGTTATTTCCGAAGCATGGTCTGCCGCGCAGCGCTGAACCGCCAAAGAAATAATCTTCTTCGCCTCGGCAGTCGCCTCGTCCTTAGCCGTCTGCTCAATGTTTCTGACCTGCAAAGCCACGTCGTGGCGGGTTTCGTCAAGAATTTCCTCCGCCAGCAGTTTTTTAGCCTCGTCCTTCGTCAGTTGGGCAACCTTTTCAAGCTCCTGCACCATCAGCTCGTGCTGATGATTTATTTTCTCCTGCGTCCTTTTAACTTCGTTTTCCTTAGCTAAAAGGTCTTTTTTCTGTTGCTCTACAGCCGCGTTCTGCTTTAAAAGGTTTTCCTCTTTTTTATCGAGAATTTCCTCCCTCTGCACAAGCCTTTGCTCCTGCTTTTGGAGTTCGTTTTTCTTCTCTCTGGTTTCCCTTTCAAATTCGTTTTTAAGTTGCAGTTCCTGTTCCTTTGCTTCTAATATTGCCTCTTTCTTCAAAGTTTTACATTCAATTGAAGCTTCGTCAATCATCTTTTGGGTTCTCGCCTGAACGTCACCCAGCTTTCTGTCGGTGGACTTTTTGTTAAGGTAACTTCCTAAAAAATAACCGCCAATCAACGCAACGACAACGGCAATTCCAAGCCCTATTCCAAGGCCGAGAACAACTCCGTCTTCTGCAAGAAACAGGCTGCCAAATGCCAATAAGTTCATTTAAGCCTCCTGATTTGTTTTTTAATATACACTCCCCGCATAAGGGCATTTATATCTAAGTTACATTTTACACCCAATTATATAAATTGTCAATTTAATATACAAAAAAAGCGACCGCAAGGCCGCCTTAATTTTTTTATTTTAAATCGTCAAGCCACAGCTTTGCTACAGCGTCCGAAGGCATTCTCAAATCCCCACGCGGCGACAGCGAAACCGAACCGACCTTAACCCCGTCGGGCATACACGACCGCTTAAACTGATGCATAAAAAACCGCTTATAAAAACTCTTTAACCACTTGTCAATCGTCTTTTCGTCAAACATGCCGTCAAACGTTTTTAAAGCCAAAAATTTGATTTTCGAGGGCTTAAAAGCATACCGCAACGCGTAATAAATAAAGAAATCGTGCAAAATATACGGGCCGACTATGTCCTCGGTTTTCTGCGCAATGTTGCCGTTTTTATCGGGAGGCAGCAGCTCGGGGCTGATTTCCGTGTTTAAAATGCTCGTTAAAACCTTTTTAACTTCGCCGCCCAGCTTTTCCGCCTCGTAAGCAATCAAATGCTTAACAAGCGTTTTCGGCACCGAAGCGTTCACGCCGTACATCGAAATATGGTCGCCAGAATACGTCGCCCAGCCAAGCGCAAACTCGCTCAAATCACCCGTGCCAATCACAAGCCCGTTTTCGTCGTTGGCAATATCCATCAAAACCATAGTGCGCATGCGCGCCTGCGAGTTTTCAAAGGTCACGTTCATGTCCTCGGGGTCGTGCCCAATGTCCTTAAAGTGCCTTTTAACCGTATCGCCCACGGGTATCACCCTCGCCGTCGCGCCAAGCGCTTCTATAAGTTTCAAGGCGTTGCTCTTCGTCTTTTTCGTGGTGCCGAATGCGGGCATCGAAATCGCGATTATGTCTTTTTTATCCTTTTTAAGCGAATTAAACGCACGGCAAGCAACAAGCAGCGCAAGCGCCGAATCCAGCCCGCCAGAAACGCCCAACACAACCGACTTCGAGCCGACGTGCTTCAACCGCTTTTCAAGCCCCTTCGACTGAATCGACAAAATAAGCTCCATACGCTCTTTCAGCTTTTCGCCGCCATCGGGCACGAATGGAGTTTTAGAAAATTTGCGCGTCAGCCCGCCGCCGTTTTCAAAGGTTTCGAAGCCTTGTATATAATAGCCGTTCTTTGCCGCCCATTCCCCGCTTTTACGTTCGCCGCCGTCAAAGCTTAAAAGCCTGCGCCTTTCAGTCGTAAGCAGCTTGATATCGATTTCGGAATAAATCAGTCCGTTTTCAAAAAGCTTGCTTTCAGCAAGCACCGAACCGTTTTCGCAAATCAAATTGTGCCCCGCAAAAACCATGTCCGTGGTGCTTTCGCCGTCGCCCGCGTCGCAATAAATATAACCGCACACAAGCTTTGCCGACTGCATCTTAACCAGATTTTTACGGTAATCGGCTTTCCCCACCGTTTCGTCGCTGCACGAAAGATTTACAATGATATTCGCCCCCGCCTTTGCATGCTCGGCAGACGGCGACTGCGGCGCCCACAAATCCTCGCAAATTTCGCAAGCCACGGTAAAGTCGGGGCAGTTGTTTGCCGAAAAAATCATATTTGCGCCAAGCAAAACGCCTTGATTTTCCGCAATTGCCACGTACGTCGGAGTAGTCGGCGCAGATAAAAAATGCCGCTTTTCATAAAATTCGCCGTGGTTCGGCAAATACGTTTTGGGCACGACGCCCAAAATTTTTCCGTCGCATATTGCAACGGCACAGTTATAAAGTCTGCTTCCGTCGGCAACGGGCGCGCCCACAAACACAAGGGTTTTTAAGCCCCTCGTGGCTTCGCAAATCTCGCCAACCGCCCTTTCGCACGCCGAAATAAGCGTAGGCTGGTTGAATAAATCGCCGCAGGTATATCCGCACACGCAAAGCTCGGGAAAAACGGTAAGCTGACTTCCGTTTTCCGCGCTTTCCTTAACCGCCGCAATAATATTTTTCGTGTTGAATTCAACGTCCGCCACCCTTATTTCGGGAGTGGCCGCGCAGACTTTAATAAAACCGTGTTGCATATTCGACCTGATAAATGCGTTTTACTTCGCTTGGGCAGCCTTGTGCGCCTCTCTTATTTTTGCCTCGATTTCCGCTTTCAATTCGGGCTTCTGCTTTAAAAGCTCGCGCATCTTTTCGCGGCCTTGGGCAACCTTTTCGTCGTTATAGCTAAACCACGCGCCGCTCTTATTCAAAATCCCGTATTCCACGCCGAGGTCGATAAGGCAGCCTTCCTGCGAAACGCCCTCGCCGTAAATTATATCGAATTCCGCAACCTTAAAAGGGGGCGCAACCTTGTTTTTAACAACCTTGCACTTTGCGCGGTTACCTATAATTCCGCTGTCACCCTTTAAAGCGTCGGCCTTTCTTATATCGAGACGGATAGTCGCAAAATATTTAAGCGCCTTGCCGCCGGGGGTAGTTTCGGGGTTTCCGAACATAACTCCGACCTTTTCGCGGAGCTGGTTAATAAAAATTACGCACGTTTTCGAACGGTTTGTAATAGCCGTTAATTTTCTTAAAGCCTGCGACATAAGCCTTGCCAAAAGTCCCACGTGCGTGTCGCCCATGTCGCCCTCTATTTCCGACTTGGGGGTAAGCGCCGCAACCGAGTCGATAACGATTACGTCAACCGCGCTCGAACGCACAAGCGATTCGCAAATGTCAAGCGCCTGTTCACCCGTGTCGGGCTGCGAAAGATAAAGCTCGTTCGTGTCAACGCCCAAAGCGTGCGCATACTGCGCGTCAAGCGCGTGCTCCGCGTCGATAAACGCCGCAACGCCGCCCGCCTTCTGCGTTTCCGCAATTATATGCAACGCAATGGTAGTTTTACCCGAAGACTCGGGGCCGTAAACTTCGATAATTCTTCCGCGGGGAACGCCGCCCACGCCCAAAGCAAGGTCAAGTGAAAGGCAGCCCGTGGGAATAATTTCAAGGTCGGTGTTCACGTTAGCGTCGCCGAGCTTCATAATCGCCCCCTTACCGTACTGCTTTTCAATCATTGCGATTGTGGAATTAAGAGCTTTTAATTTTTCTTCGTTCATTTATTTATACCTCTGTGATTTTTTTCTTATTTAAGCAATTTGTAAGCGAGAAACAACGCAAGGTTAATCGCTCTTTCGGTTATGCTTTCCCGCGAACCTTTTAAATTGTATTCGAAAACGGAAATTCCGTCCCTTTTGCCTACCGCAATATACAAAAGCCCCACGGGTTTAAGCGTGTTGTCCGATTTCGGCCCCGCAATCCCCGTCGTCGCAACCGCAACGTCGCAGTTGCCGCCCGCAATCAAACCCGCCGCCATTTCATAAGCCGTTTCTTTGGAAACCGCGCCGTACCTTCTAAGCGTTTCGGTTTCAACCCCAAGCCTTTCGGCTTTCGCTTCGTTTGAATAAGTGTTCAAGCCCTCGAAAAAGACCTCGCTCACGCCCGAAACGGAAACAAGCCTTTTGCTCACGCCGCCGCCGGTAAACGATTCGGCAACGCTTATTTTCATGCGCCTCAATTTTAAAAGCTGAAACAGCCTTTCTTCGAGCGTGATATCTTCAAGCGCGTAAATATAATCCTTAAGCTCGGAAACAAGCGTTCTCATAACGCCGTCGTAAACCGACTTTGGCAAAGCCGCGTCGTAAACTATTTCAACGGTGCAGTCGCCGAACCTGTCCTTAATGTTAAAGCCTAAACCGTCGCAAATTTTTTTCGCCTTGCCGAGCGCGACGGAAATCACTTCCTCGGGCGCACCCACGGTTTTTATGAAAGATTTATCAAATTTGTTTTCGTACTTTTTATTTAAAATTTTGATAAAATCCGAAGGTTTTGCGGGGGTGTCCATGTCCGAAAAATACATAAAAACGTCGGATTTTTCCATATGCAGAAAGCCGAAATTATCAAACTGCGCGCCCAAAAGCCTGCCCGCATAGCCGCTTACCGCCTCTTCCATGTCCTTGGGACAAACGATTAAAACGTTTTCAAAATTTTGGCACGCGTCCTTAATCGCCGCGGTAATTCCTTCAGGATTGTCGTAACCGACAAGCGAAATTTTATCAAAATAATATCCCGCCCCGCCGAATTCGTCTATTAATTTGTTTTCAAGGTCGAAGCAATTAATTTTTTTGTTCCTTAAACACAAAAAACAGTTCTTCAAGCCCCTATCCTTTTCCGTCATCTCTTTAAAACTTCGATATTCTTTATTATATAGTTCACGCCCGAAATAACCGTTAAAATCACCGAAACCGCAAAGAACGCAAGCCCGACATAATTGATTATTTCGCCGCACAAAATTATGGTTTCGCCCGCAATAATTTGCGAAAGCTCGCAAACGCCCGCGCCAATCAAAAGCACGACCACCGCAATATCCTGCGTAACCGTCTTGTATTTTCCGAAAATATCGGCGGCAATTACAATGCCCGCGCCCGCGGCAACCATTCTGAAACCGCTAACTATAATCTCTCTTGCAAGTATAACCGCAACCCCACAGCCGGCAACTATTAACGTCCATTCGCCCATGCCCGCGGAAGCTACGAAAATTTCGGGCTTGGTCAAAAACACAACCAAAGCCGACAAAACGAGCACTTTATCCGCAATCGGGTCTAAAAATTTGCCCAGATTGGTTACTAAATTGTACTTTCTTGCGATTTTTCCGTCGAAAAGGTCGGTTAAGCTTGCAATCCCAAAAACGGCAAGCGCGACGAAATAGTGCGCCGTAAAGTTGAGATAGAAAAACAAAATGAACACGGGAATCATTACAACGCGGCTTATCGTAAGCTTGTTGGGCAGGTTCATAACGCCCTTGCCCGCCGCAAATTTATAAGCGCGGCTGTTTTTGTCTATTTCCTTGTTTTCGTTGTTCTCGTTCATAAATCGTAATCCTTTTCGCGCCCGTAAAGGTCGTAACTGTCGCATTTTTCGATTAAAACGTCGTAATATTCGCCCTGAACGGCGTTATAAGCGTTGAAATACACCTTTCCGTCGATATCGGGAGCCTGAAAATATGCTCTGCCGACAAAGCAGTTTTTGTCGTAATCTATTCCGTCGCACAAAACTTTTAAGGTTGTGCCAACCCGCCTTTCAAGCTTTTTGCGCGAAATTTCCTTTTGAACGCTATACAAAGCCTTAACGCGCCTCTTTTTAACCGCCGCGGGAACTTGTCCCTTTAATTTATAGGCGGGCGTGTCGGGCTCGCGCGAGTAAGCGAAAAACCCGCAGTTATCTAGCTGGGCTTCCTTTAAAAACGTGCAAAGATTTTCAAAATCCTCTTCCGTTTCGCCCGCAAAACCCGCAATAAAGGTTGAACGGAGCGCAATATCGGGAATATTTTTCCGCAGTTTTTTAATAAGATTTAAATATTCTTCCCTTCCCGCGGGGCGGTTCATGCGCTTTAAAACGCCGTTTTCGCTGTGTTGGAGCGGGATATCGAGATATTTAATTATCTTCGGATTGTCGCGGATTTCGGCGATAAGCTCGTCGTCGAGCATATCGGGATAACTGTATAATAATCTTACACTATTAATGTTGACAAGTGTTGTCAGGTTTTGCAAAAAAGTTTTTAATTTTTTTTGCCCATATAAATCTATTCCGTAACGGGTTACGTCCTGCGCAACCAAAATAAGCTCGGAAACATCGCCAAGCTCCTCAGCCTCTTTTAAAAGGTCTTCCATGGCGTAGCTCACGTATCTGCCGCGGATTTTGGGGATTAGGCAATAAGTACAGCGGTTGTTGCAGCCGTCCGCGATTTTTAAATAAGCGTAATGCTGCGGGGTTGTTACAACTCTGTCGGCAATAAACGCGGCGGAACCCGTTCCCACGTAGTTTATGCGGTCGCCCGAATAGGACTTTTCGAGGGCCTCGAAAAATTTATCGTAATCGTTAGTGCCCAAAAAGACGTCGGCTTCGGTTAATGCGGGAAAGGTTTCGTTGACAAATTTTTGCGGCAAACAACCCGTAACCACAAGTTTTTCGAGATTTTCGCTTTTATATGCGGCGAAATCGATTACCGTTTCAATCGCTTCCTTGCGCGCCGAGTTTAAAAACGCGCAGGTGTTGACTATCAGCACCTGAACGGCGGCTATATCGTCGGTAATTTCGCAGCCCGCCGATTTAATTATTGACAAAAGTTTTTCGGAATCAACGCGGTTTTTATCGCAGCCGAGCGAAATAATTCCGAATTTTTTCTTTGTAAAATCAATCATCAACGTCTCCGAACGTCATTAAAAACTCATCCTTCGAGAGCAAGACTTTTCTCGGTTTCGAGCCTTCGGACTGGGTTACGTAGTTCATTTTTTCCATCCAGTCGATAATTTTGCACGCCTTTATATAGCCCACGGGGAAACGGCGCTGAATCATGGAAACGGACGCCTGGTTTGAGGTTACGCAATATTTTAAGGCTTTTATAAAGGTGTCGTCTATCTTGGTGTCGGTGTTTACCTCTTCGCCGTCGCCGCTGCTGCTAAGCGAGGCGGGCGTTTCCTCCTGCTCTACGGTGTTGATAAAGTCGGAAACGCTTTGGTCGAAATACGTTTCGTTGTTGGCTTTGACGAAGTCGGTTACTTTTTGCACCTCGTGCGTATCAACGAAGCAACCTTGAATTCTGGCAAGGTCGGCGCCGTCGGGCGAGCGGTAATACAAGTCGCCCTTGCCCAAAAGCTTTTCGGCGCCGCCGAAGTCGAAAATGGTTTTCGCGTCGTCGAACGAGTTTACTTTAAAGCCTATTCTTGTGGGAAGGTTGGACTTTATAAGACCGGTAATGCAGTCGACCGAGGGACGCTGCGTTGCGAGAATTAAATGTATGCCCGCCGCGCGCGCCTTTTGAACGAGCTTTATAATTCTCGTTTCTATGTCTTTTTTGGCTTGCAGCATCAAATCGCCGAACTCGTCGAGGACGATTAAGATTTTGGGCAGTTTTTCTTCGCCCTCGGGAAGATGCGCGTTGTATTCGTCGAGCGTTTTGGTTGCTCTGCCCGCTTCGGTCATTTCCTTGAACAGCGCGTAGCGGTGCTCCATTTCGTTGATTGCCCAGTTTAAAGCCTTTATTGCTTTGTTGCACTCGTATAAAATTTCGTTAATCATTAAGTGCGGCAGCTTGTCGTAGGAAACGAATTCCACCTGTTTGGGGTCAACGAGAATTAACCTAAGCTCTTCGGGGCCGTATTTATAGAGCAAGCTTATGAGCAGCGCGCTTAAACAGATACTTTTACCGCTGCCCGTAGTGCCCGCGACAAGCAGGTGGGGCATTTTGGTTATGTCGGGGCAAACGACGTCGCCGTCGACGTTTTTACCAAGCCCGAACGTGAGCGAGTACGGCTTGCTGTTTAAAAAGTTGGAGCTTGCGAGCATGCTTTTAAGCCCGACAATCGTGCGGCGGTTGTTGGGAACTTCTATCGAAAGCGCGCCCTTGGTATAGTTGAGGTAAGCCGTAACGTTGTCCTTTCTTAGCTCCATTGCTATCGCGTCGCGGTACTTTAAGGCTTCCTTAACCTTGGTTTTGTCCTGAATAATTACGTCGTAGCGCGTAATTGCGGGGCCTATGGTAACGTTTGAAACCTCGGAAGCAATTCTGTATCTGCCTAGGGATTCGACTATTATGCGCTTGTTGTCCTCGATTTCGCCCGTGTTTACGTTGGAATTTTCGGGATAGTCGTCAAGCAAATCCAAGGAAGGACGGACGTACTTTTTCCAAATGTGTTTGGGTTTTTCTTCGGGCTTGGGCGGCTCATCGCTTTGAGCGGGCTGCGCGGGCGCGGCGGGTTTGGGCGGCTCTACCGGTCTTAAAGGCACGGTGCGGCGTTCTTCCGTTATGCCCGGCTGTTCGGGTATGCCGCGGGGGGCGCGGTCTTCCGCGGTGCGGCGGACGGGTTCGCCCGCGTTCAAGTCTTCGGGCGCGCCGCGTCTTAAAGGTCTGCCGAACACGTCCTCGTCGTCAAGCTCGTCGCTGTCGAACAGCTCGCTGTTCCTCCGCTGCTCCGCGCGGTTTTCGCGGCGCATAAAGGGTTGTTCGTCGGTTACCGCGGGGATATCCTCCGTTTTGCGGGGTTCTTCACGGTCGCCAAAGCCCACGTTTCTTATTTCGTTTACGGGTTCTGCGGGAGCTTCTTCGATGCGTTCGGAACGGTAAGGAGCTTCGGGAGCCTGTCCGTAAACGTTGGGCTTATACTCCTCCCCTTCGGTATATTCTGGATAATCGTCCTCCGCGTTGCCGTAGCTTACAGGCTGATAAGGTTCGGGCTTTTGCTCGTATACGGGCGGCACGGCGGGCTGCTCGTAAGGGGGCGAATAAGGCTCGTTATATGAGTTATTGTTATAATTGTCTTCGTAATTGCCGAACTCGGTTGCGGGCTTTTCGTCGTAAACATAATTGACTGGCGCGGAGTTTGCGGGGGAATCGTAAACCTCTTGCTGATAGCTTTCGGTGTAGCCGTTTTTAGGCACGTCGGTTTTTGCTCCGCCTTCGGTAAAGCTGCGCAAATAGTCCTCTTCGCTCGCGAGGGGCGCTTGGGGACGGTTGAAGTATGAGCTTTCGTTAAAAATCATATTTCTGCGGTAGCTTTCGGCGGCAAATTCGCCGTTTTCGAACAGAATTTTTCTGCCGAGGTTCTTTTGCGACAAGTCGTTTGCGTTTGCCGCGGGTTCTTCGGAATATGCGGGAGCGTGCGTGGGCGCATACTGCGCGGGAGCTTCCGAAACGTGTTCTTCAACGACGGGCTGAGCAACGCTTTGCTGTTGCTGTGCGGTTACATTTTCGGTTTGAACGTTTACCGTCGCCTTATTTGCCGCGCCCTTTCTTCCTTTAAACGAAAGGAACGTGAGATAGCCGAATAAAACGGTTAAAACCGAGAAAATTATATAAGCGCCGATAAAAGTGAGATATTTTGCGACGGGATAGACCAGAATTGCGGAAATTACGCCGCCGCCCGTATAGCCCGACCAGCCTTTTGCCGCGTTTACGTAACAGTCGGAAATGTATTTGCCGTAGCCGTCCATGACATAGGTTGCCGTGGTTGCGGCGTGCGCGAGCATGAATACGCAAAGCAGCGTGAGCGAAATCCACAAGGCGCGCAAAAACGAGATTTTTACCTTTTTTTCAAACGCGAGCCATATGCCGAGATAGCTTAACGCCGCAAGCACCAAATAGCTGCCGTAGCCGAACGTTCCGTACATAAAGGTGCATATTGCGCTGCCTATGTCCGCAAACACGAGATTGCGCGTTAAAAGCATTATTAAAACCACGGCGCAGAATAAAAGCGTCGTCATGCCAAAGGTTTCGCGCGTGAAAATATATGAAGTTTTTCTTTCTTTACCGTTATTTTTATCCTTCACCGTCATTCTCCGAAAAGCGAGTTAAACAATATATTTATACATATTGCATTATAACATTTATTAAAAAAAATAACAACAAAATGACGGCGGTTATTTACGGTTTTTAAATTGTTTTGAGAACGGACTTTGCGATATCGTAGATATCGCCCGCGCCGAGAACGAGCACGGTATCCCCTTGCTTTGCGAGCGAAAAATAATCGCTTAAACTCAGCGGGTCGTCGGCGTATTTCGATTTTTTAAGGCTTTGCGAAAGCGTAAGCGCGCTGCCCGCGTCGTCGAAGTATTCACGGGCGGCAAACGTGCGGTAAATTAACAGATTGTTTAACGGAGAAAGCGCTTTAACGAAGTCTTTAAACAGATTTTTTGTGCGCGAATAGGTGTGCGGCTGGAACACGACGAAAAGCCTGCCCGAGGTCAACTTTTTTGCGGTTTTTATGGTTGCGCGCAATTCGTTGGGGTGATGGGCGTAATCCGCGATAACAGGCGCGCCGTTTACCGTGCCTATTATTTCGAACCTGCGCTCCACACCCGAAAAGGCTGTTATTCCCTCCTTTGCAAGGTTGAAGGGTATGCCCGCGGAACGGGCAACCGCAATTGCCGCAAGCGCGTTTAAAACGTTGTGTTTGCCGTAGACGGAAAGCTTTATGCTGCCGAGTTCGCTTGCGCCCTCGCACGCCGTAAAGCTGTAAAAGCCGCCGATTGATTTTACGTTTTTTGCGTGATAATCGGCGTTTTTGCTGTAACCGAAGGTTATTCCGCCCGCGACCTTGTCGCCGAAAGGAGCGACGGAAACTCCCGCGCCCGACAAAAACTGACGGTAGGCGGCTGTTAAATTTTCTTTGTTGCCGTAGCATTCCAGATGGTCGGCGTCGGAATTGAGCACCACGCCGATATCTGGCTTTAACAAAAGGAAATTCTTTTTATATTCGCACGCTTCGGTTAAAAAATAGGAATTTCCACAATAATAAGTGTTGGAAAACGTTTTATCCCTGCCGCCGATATGCGCGCAGAATTGCTTGTTTGCCGCGGAGAATATATGCGCAAGCATTGCCGTGCAGGTAGTTTTGCCGTGACAACCCGAAACTGCGACGACAGTTTTAAACGTGCGGCTGACTTCGTATAAAAACTGCCCGCGCGAGAATATAGTTTTTTTAAGGCTTTTCGCTTCGGCAAGCTGGCGGTTGTCTTCCCTTATCGCGTCGGTGTAAATTACCGCGTCGTAAGCCGCGATACTTTCGGAAACGTTGCCAACGCTTACTTTAATTCCCGATTTTATAAGCTCGGCGGTGTAATCGCCCGCGCACGCGTCGCTGCCCGCAACGGTTTTGCCCTTGGCGAGTAAAAATTTTGCAAGTCCGCTCATGCTTACCCCGCCTATGCCTATTAAATAAAAACTGCTTAAATTTTCCCAAATCCTTTTCTGCATATTAAATTTTATTAAAATTTATGACGAAATAGCACGAAAATTGAAAATTTTAGAAAAAAACATAAAAAATTTTTCAAATTTTTATTGAAATTACAAATCTTTTATTATACAATGTAAGTAATGAAAGTATTATCTGGAAGGTGAACCATGAAAATCTCAGATGTACGAATCAGGTTAGTTAACAAGGAGGACAATAAACTTAAAGCGGTGGCTTCGATTACCATTGACGATTGCTTTGTAGTGCATGACATCAAAGTTATCGATTCACCGGACGGCGCGTTTATTGCAATGCCCAGCAGAAAAACTAATGATGGCGAATATAAGGATATTGCGCATCCGCTAAATACCGAGACCCGAGAAAATTTGAAACAAGCAATCCTTACGGCTTACTATGACGAACTTAAAAAATAAGTCATTTGGTTTTCTCGTGAGTTAAATTAATACTGAATTCAACAAGAAAAGCGTGCACGGAAACGTGCACGCTTTTCTTTTATTTAATTATTAATCGTTATTATTTTTCTTGCCGATGTTGCGGAGTTTTTCAACGAATTTGGGCAAGGATTTATCGATAGGTCTTTCTATCTCCCTTTCGGGCTCGGCGCCGCGGGGCGGGATATACTGCTGGGGCGCGGGCTGCTGAACCGGTTGAACGGGTTGCACGGGTTGCACAGGCTGAACGGGGCGCTGATAAGGCTGGGGGGCCGCGGGCTGCTGGGGAGGATAATAAGGCTGGTTTACGGACATTCTGGGATAGCCGTTGCCGTAATTTCCGCCACCGTAATTGCCGTTGTCGTAGAGCGCGCCGTTGTTATACGCGCGTTTTTGCTCCTCTTCGCGGCGGTTGTCGTAACCGGGGAAGCCCGTCGCGATTACCGTTATTTCAACCTCGTCCTGCACGTTGGGGTCGATACGCGCGCCGAAAATTATGTTCGCGGAGGCGTCAACCACGCTCTTTACAAGCTCGGCAGCGTCGGCAACCTCGTCAAACGTGAGGTCTTGTCCGCCCACAACGTTTAAAATTACGCCGCGAGCGCCCTCGATAGTCGTTTCAAGAAGCGGGCTGTTTACAGCAACGCGGACGGCTTCTATAATTCTGTTGTCGCCCTTGGCAACGCCCACGCCGAGGTGAGCTATGCCCTTGTCCTTTAAAATGGTTTTAACGTCGGCAAAGTCGAGGTTTATGAGCGAGGGATTTACGATTAATTCGGCAATGCCCTTTATGCCCTGCTTTAAAATGTCGTCGGCAACGCGCAAAGCCTCCGCCATAGGCGTGCTTTTTGCAACAACCGTGCGGATTTTGTCGTTGGGAATAACTATTAACGTATCGACGTATTTTTTAAGGTTATCAAGCCCCTTTGCGGTGTTTTCCATTCTCTTTCTGCCCTCGAAGCTGAAAGGCTCGGTTACTACCGCAACAGTGAGGATTTTCATATCCCTTGCGATTTTTGCGATTACGGGAGCCGCGCCGGTACCCGTACCGCCGCCCATGCCCGCGGTTATAAACAAAAGGTCGGTTCCCTTAACCGCTTCGGTAAGGACGTCCTTGCTTTCTTCCGCCGCCGCTCTGCCTATTTCGGGGTCGGCGCCCGCGCCGAGACCTTTCGTAAGAGTGGTGCCTATCTGGATTTTATTTTCGCATGCGGAAAGCGCGAGAATCTGGCTGTCGGTATTGACTACGTAATATTCCGCGCTGGTTATGCCCGCGCTCAACATTCTGTTGACCGCGTTGTTACCCGCGCCGCCGACGCCGATTACTTTTATTTTAGCTCTTCCGGTGATGACGTTTTCGCTATTGCCGCCCAAATCGTTAAACATTTTTAACCTCCGTTAAAAGAAAATTTTTTCTCTCTATTTATAAATTTATGAATTTTTGTCGCAAAGCGCAGCGTTCAGCAAGCTGAAAAGCGACGAAAACTGCGGTTTGTCGTAATAGGGAACGTTTGGCGCGATTACCTCCACGCTCTTAACGAGCCTGCCCGAGATATGCTCCGCCGTGCCGCGCACCGCGTTTATGCCTTCGCCCGTGATAAAAAGCGGCTTGCCTTCGGTATTTCTGCCCGTAAAGCTTTGCGTGCACGCTTCTATCGTTTCGCAAACGCCGTCAAGCCCTTCCCTTATTTTATCCCTTAACGCAATTGCGGAAAATTCGTAGGTTTTGCCTTCGAAAACGCACTCCTCTGTTGAAGAAAGCTTTTCTTTTGCGTTTAAATTTACCTTTGAAAGGAACTTTAAAGCCACCTCGTAAGGGATATCCAAATCAGACATTAAGAGGGCGGCTATATGACCTATGCCGAGCGAAAACGCTTCGCTGTACATTAAGCCGTTGCCGCAAATTACGCTGTAGGTTGAAGAAATGAAGCCGAAATCGAACAAAACGGCGCACTCGTCGCGCTTTTCGGGCTCGATTAAATACATTGCCTCAGCCTGATTTATCGGAATTAAGTTGACGCTTGTTATTTCCCTGAACCGCTTGAAGGCGTCCATAAGGCAACCGACGAACGCGTTTGAGCATTTGAAAAAGCCGAATTTACCCAAAAGACTTTCGCTTACCAAACCTACGGGGTCGATTAAACGGCGCTTGTCCGAAAGCACGTAATAAAGGCAACTATGGCGGATTACCCTCCACTTTTCGTCGTCGGCGGGAGTTGCCGACGCAACCAAAGCTTCGACGTCGCCGCGGGTTATCCTCTTTGCCGAATTGAACGAAACGGACTTGTCCACGTTTACGAGCTGTAAAAACTCGCCCGGAACGCCAACGTAAAAAGTTTTAATTCCCGAAGCCGCCGAAAGGGTGCTTTTAACCGCCTCGCAGACGGCGGAACAAAACCCGTTTACGTCCAACAGCTCGCCTTCGGCATAGCCGTCGTAAGCGCAGGTTGTTTTGTGTTTTATTATGAAAGTGTTGTTGACGCCGCGTTCGCCGACGACGGCAGTGACGTCCGAAGAGCGGACGTCGAGAACGGCAACGTAATTTCTGCGCATATAAAAACAGGCTCCGAAAATTTTTATGTGACACTATTATATAATAAGCGCGGTTTAATGTCAACAAAATGAAAGAAAAAAGCCGCTTTTAACGCTGTATTTCATAGGGATAAAAGCAAGGAGCAGATATTCTAGCTCTTCTTGCTTTTTTATTGTGGTTTTGTTATAATGATTGTACGATAAACAGTAATTTTACGCATAAATTCGGGAAAAATATGAATAAAGTACAGCTGGAAAATT
>JAIDVM010000013.1 GCA_029059705.1 Clostridia bacterium | reverse complement strand
TCTCGTGGGCTCGGAGATGTGTATACCAGACAGGCCACAAGTTTAACGAGCGCGAAGCCGCCGAAAAGATTATTTCCGCCGCAAAAGAGGGCAAAGAGGTTGCGGTTATTTCCGACGCGGGCATGCCCGTGATTTCCGACCCCGGCAACGTCGTCTGCGGCGCGTTAAGGGAGGCGGGCGTAAGCTTTACGGTTATCCCCGGCGCAAACGCGGCGCTTTCCGCGCTTATACTTTCGGCTTTGCCCGCGGGCAGGTTTGCCTTTTTGGGGTTTTTGCCCGACAAGGCGGGCGAGCGGAAAAAGCTGCTGCAAAAGTATAAAAATCTGGACTTGACTTTAATATTTCACGTTGCCCCGCAGGACTTAGACCGCCATATATCTTCGATTTTCGAATGTTTCGGCGAAAGGCGCGCCTGCGCCGTGCGCGAAATTACGAAAATTCACGAGGAAGCCGTTTGGTTTAATTTAAGCGGGGGGCTTGCGGGTGAAAAGCGCGGCGAATACGTTTTAATCGTAGAGGGCGCAGCCGAAGCCGAAAACCCTTTAAATTCGCTTTCGGAAAGGGAGCACATTGCGCACTATATTAATTGCGGTTACGATAAAAAGGAAGCGGTTAAGCTTGCCGCAGGCGACAGGGGCGTTTCCAAATCGGAAATTTATAAATTTTCGCTCGATTTATGAAAAAGGAAGGAAAAAACATGAAAAAGAATAAGGGCGTTCCGCCCGAAGAACAGAAAAAATTGACAATTTACGAATACGAGCAAAAGTACGCAAAAAGGCAAAACCTGCGCGGGGCGCGGCTTGTTTTAAGGCTGCTTGCCGCGGCAATCGGCGTGCTGATTTTCGCAATGCTGTTTTTTGTCGTAAAGGATTTGTGGGCGATACATATGTACGCGGGCATTGCGGGAACGGTGGTTGCGGTTATTTTGTTTATATGCCTTTACGTGGTGCCCCTTGTCAAAATTATGAAAACGGGGTATTTCGAGGTAAACGTAAACGCAAAAACGGCGCGCGCCGCGCAAAAGCACAACAGACAGGTGCGCCGCGACGTTGCGGATAAAATAATCGAGGTGACATCCAAGGTCGAGGGCGTTGGCTGGTACGATTCGCAGGTGGTGGGCGCGCTGGCAATCGCCGTAAATTCGGGCGACGAAGAGGGGATTAAGCTTTCTTTAACCGAGCTTTATACGGGCTCTGTAAAAAAATCGGCAAAGTCGCTCATTTCCAAAAGCTCGTTAAAGTGCGCAACCTATTCGGCGCTGTCGCAGTCGAACAAGGTGGATTCGCTTTTGGTCGCGTTTTTGAATTTGCAGCTTGTTAAGGATTTGGTGTTTTTATACGGCTTCCGTCCGTCGGACGCAAAGCTTGTAAAAATCTTTGCGAGGGTGCTGCAAAATTCGTTAATCGCCTACGGTTTGGGCGGGGCTAAAATAGGCAACAGCGTGGTTAAAACCATGGGCGACGCGGTGCGCGGAATTCCCCTTTTGGGCTCGGCTATTTCGGTAATAGTCGATTGCTCGGTGCAAGGGCTTACGAACGGCGTTTTAACGGCGGTTATAGGTTATCAAACCATAAAATATTTAAACGACGAATACAAATTGCAGGACATTTTGGACGGCGTGGAGCTTGTTGAGTGCGAAGAGGAATTAAAGGAAACGTGCGCCGAAATAGAAAAGGAATTAAGAAGCGGAAAACGCAAGCTTCCGCAAGCCGTTTAAGCGCAAAAAGGGATTTTTCGCTTGCGCTCAAAATGACAAGGGCGCAATAAACTGCGCTTAAATTGATAACGTTTAGAATAAGCTGCGGTTAAACGACAGCGTGCAGAATATTAAGGAGATAAAATGGAAGAAAAAGAATTTTTGGAGCTTGCCGAAAAGCTGTGTTCGGCAAGGGGCATGTCTGGCTACGAGGACGAGGTCGTTAAAATCGCCCGCGATTTTTGCAAGGGGTTTGCAACGCTTGAAGAGGACAGCATGCGCAACCTCTATATTTATCCAAACTACAACAAGGGCAACCGCCCGCTTGTAATGCTCGACGCGCACTCCGACGAGGTTGGTTTTATGGTTCAGGCAATCAAGCCCGACGGCACGTTAAAGTTCATTTCCGTCGGCGGCTGGCCGGAAAACACTTTGCCCTCGTCAAAGGTGCAGGTATACACTAAAACGGGCTATATATCGGGGGTAATAACGGCAATCCCGCCCCATTTTATGACGGCGGAGCAGCGCAACGCGCCCATAAAAATCAGCGATTTGACGATAGACGTGGGGGCTTCGAGCGACAAAGAGGCAAAAGAATTCGGCGTGGAAGTGGGCGCGCCCGTGGTGCCCAAAACACAATTCGAATACGATAAAAAGCACGGACTTTTGTTCGGAAAAGCGTTCGATGACAGACTGGGCGTTTTGGCAACGCTTATAACTCTTAAAAAATTGCAGGCCGAAAAGCTGAACGTGGACGTGGTGGGCGTTATTTCCACGCAGGAAGAGGTGGGCGAGCGCGGCATAACGGCGGTTATGGGCAGAATAAAGCCCGCGGCTGCTATCTGTCTTGAAGGCTGCCCCGCGGACGACACCTTTTCGCCGCAGTATATGGTGCAGGACGCGCTGCACGGCGGCGTTATGTTAAGGTTTATGGACAGAACGGTTATATGCACGCCCCGCTTCACCGAGTTTTCGCGTTCGGTTGCGGCAAAGCAAAACGTAAAAGTGCAAATGGCGGTGCGCTCGGGCGGCGGCAACAACGGCGCGTATATAATTTCGGCAAACGGCGGCACGCCCGTAATAGTTGCGGGCATACCCGTGCGCTATATCCACACCTTTAACTGCATTGCCGCAAAGGAAGACGTTGAAAGCGTAATTAATTTTACGGCGGAAACGGTTAAAGCCCTTGACGAAAAGGTAATCGCGTCGTTCTGACGCGCCCTTGTATTCTTATGCTTTCTGTCATTCTGAACGAAGTGAAGAAACTTTAAGATGTTTCGCAAAGCTCAACATGACAAAGCTAGTGACAAATTATAAGCGGCGGCGGGTAAATACCCGCCGCCGCGTTTTTGCGTTCTGTTAATTAAATTACATCAAGGCTCTGCCCTGTGCGGTGCCTATTACCGTTAAAACTTCAACCTCGTTGCCCGTGGCGGCGTCGATATAGATATAATATTCGCTGCCTTCGTATTCACCGTTGAATTCATAGCACAACACTTCGTCGCCCTCTACGGGGATAACCGCAAGCCTTGCGCCCTTAACCTCAAAGCCTTCGTGCAGCTTTGCCTTGGCTTCGCTCTTGCCAATCGTTGCGTTGCCGCCGCCGATATTACGTTCGGTGTGGTTTAACACGTAGGAAAGCGCTTCGGCGCCGGTTACTATGCCGCGCTCTTCGCAAACCTTAACCTTTACCATGTCGGAGTAATAAATTACGCCGTTGTTTTCGTAAACGAAGTTAAGGTTGCAGGTGGTGCCGTTTTCGCTCGTCCAAACGGGTTTCATGCCGCTATATCCCAGACTTTTAAGGAAATCTTCGGCGATATCAATGCATCTTTCAACCGAAAAATTCTTGTCGGAGCAGTCCTTATAGCTGTTGAATTCAACAACCTTGCCGCCCTGCTTTGAAATCTGCGCGTACATCTCGCCGTCGTTCGTCTTTAATAAAAGGTTATAAACGGTGAGCTGTTCGGCGGTAGCTTCGCCCATGCAGTTCGCTTCGGTTACGTTATAATCGTTAAAATATTTTTTAGCAAGGTTTTCCGCTTCGGAAGCGCTTATTTCCTTTAAGCCTTGCAAGTTTTTGGAGGAAGCCTTTTTAACGTTTTCGGCAAAGGGACCGTCGTTGATTTCCTTGGGGACTTCAACGGGGTTGTTTTCAAGCTCGCCGAACGAAACGTAGAAAAGTCCGTCCGTCTTGCCGCGCATTGCCGCAAGAACGTCGCCCGTGCCCGCTTCGGATACAAGCTCGTTAATGGTCTTTTTTAACTGCGCGTTGGTCTTGTACATATATTCAAGGCTTGCAATCTGGCTTTCTGAAAGCTTTTTGCCGCCCGAAATTTGGCGGAGCATGCCCTGCGCGCTGTCGCCCATTTTGTTGACGAACGAGGTCACGTTCTGCGTAAACTGCGTTTCCACGGGAAGGCGCTCTAAAACCGTTTCCGCCATTTCGCTTTCTATCGCTATTTCGCTTAAAAGTCTAACCTGTTCCGACTGCGAGTTTGCAACGCGCGCCTTCGAAAGGTTTGCGTCGAGGTTGTCTACAATCGAATTAAGCTCGTAAACGCTTTCGGTGTGGGTGGAGGCGATTTCAGCCTGCATGCCGTTCATGTTTATCCAGCCGTAGGTCGTCATAGTGCCGAGGGCAAGGGTGGTTACGCCAAGGGTGATAACCGCCGCAAGCCAGCCGCCGAAGCCGGGCGCGTGGCGCTTGTCGTTGCGTTCCGCTCTCTTTTCGGCGCGCACCTTCAAACGGTGCTCGCGCTTTGCCTTTCTCTCTTCCATAATAGCCTGCTTTTTGGCAACGCGCGCTTCTCTCTTTGCCTTGCGCTCTTCGGCAATGCGCTCTCTGCGTGCTTCCTTGCTTTCGTGCTTTAAAACGTCGCGGCGTTCCTTGCGCCTTTCTCTGCGCTCGGCGCGCGCCTGCTTGATTGCGGCAATTCTGTCAAGACGTTTCTGCTTTGCTTCAAGCTTCTTTTCAAGGCGCTTTTGCTTCTTTTCCGCCCTTATTTTCGCCGCTTCAAGCTTTTTCTGAATTCTCAGTTCCTTTCTCTGTTGTCTTTTAATTGCCCTTTCCGATTTAACGGGCTTTTTCTTTTTGTCTTTTACGTTCTTTTTAACCTGCTTTACGGGCTGTTTCTTTTCCGTTTTTGCAGTGGTGTGTTTAACCTGTTTAGCGGGCGCGGATTTTTTTACGCTCTTTTTTGAGCTGTTTCCGTTATCCGCAAGCGCTTCGGCCTTCTGTACGCCGCTCGAAGTTTCTTTCTTGTTCATTTAAATCCCCCTTAAATTGCAAAAATGTGTTTACCGATGGTGGTAACCGTCTTTCTTCCGAAAATCCAGCTGCTCGTCGCCACCGCGGGGTTGTAATAATAAAGGCAACCGTAGGTGGGGTCCCAGCCGTTCATCGCGTCCTGCGCCGCGTTCATCGACGTTTTGTCGGGCTCTAAGTTGATTTGCCCGTCCGAAACCGCCGTAAACGCGCCCTTTTGGTAAATTACGCCCGAAATGGTGTTGGGGAATTTGCTTGACGCAACCCTGTTTAAAATAACCGCGCCAACCGCAACCTGCCCCGTATAGCTTTCGCCGCGGGCTTCCGCGTAAATGCACTTTGCCAAAAGGTATAAGTCCGAGTTGGTGTATTGCGAGCCCTGATTGCTTTGCGAAGGCTTTTTGTCGTTGTCGAGTACTCTAACGGAATCGTTCATTCCAAGCGCCTCAAAGGTGCTTCTTCCCGCAATGCCGTCGGGGGTTAAACCGTTTTTGCGCTGAAAGTATTTAACCGCTTCCACGGTCTGCTTGCCGTAAACGCCGTCAACCGAGCCCTTGTAATAGCCCCATTCTTTAAGGCGTCTTTGCAACTCCTTAACCTCGCCGCCGCTGGCGCCCTGCCTTAAAACGGCAGTCTGAACGTAGGGTGAAAGAGCGTATTCTTCGCTTGTATGTCCCATGTTGAACACGGCGCCGACTGTTGCAACCGCAGCAACCGCAATAGCGGCAGCGCCCATTCTAAGTGCTTTTTTCATTTTTCCTCCTTAGCTCTGCCCTTTGCGGCGAGCGTGTTTTTAAATATGTGTCGGGCGGCAAAATCCGCCTTTGCAATTATATTGAGTAACCGTAAAAAAATTATGCAAAAGAAAAACAGTTGACTTAACGTTATTTTTTTGGTATATTATGCGTGCGACATAAAACTGCATAAGTTCTCTTAGGGTGCATATCCTTAATTGGGGATACTGTGCTTCTACTTAACATCCCTAAAAGAGTTTGTAATTAAGTAGTTTTGTGTCGCAGCAACAACGAAGCGCGTTCCCGGATGTGCCGAGTTGATGTCGGCACATCTTTTTTTATGTAATTTTTTAGGAGGGTATATAATGGGCAAAAAGTTGAAAAGGCTTGCCGCGTTCGGCGCGGCGGCGGCGCTTTGCTTGAGCATTGGCATGTTTGCCGGATGCGGCGGCGAAAAGGGCGAACAGGGTGAAAAGGGCGAGCAGGGAATACAGGGTATTCAAGGCGAACCGGGAACGAAGTGGTTTACCGGCAAGGGCTTGCCCGACGGCCAAACGCTTGAAGGGGTTAGGGAAGGCGACTTTTATATTAACCTGAACACCAACACGATTTATGTGAAAGGGGCGGAAAGCTGGTCTCTTTTGGTAAACGTAAACGAAAGCAACAACGTAAGCAAGTGGGACGGTACAATCCCCGGATGGCAGGCGCCTAATCTCAGCGAGCAGGAAATAATCGCAAACCGCCCCGTTTCATACGTGGTAAAAGAAGATTTAAAAACGGTTGACATTTACAATGCCGAAGCGTTTGCCTGGTTTGCATACCGCGCGGTTATCGGCAAAACCGGTTTTAACGGCTACACCGTAAATTTGCATTGCGACGTTGACCTCGACAACCAAATGTGGATTCCCATAGGCCTGGGCGCGCGTTCCAACGCTGTGGGCGTGGCTTTTCAGGGCACATTCAACGGTAACGGACACACGATTTATAACCTGAACGGAACCAAATTCTGGAGCGCAATAGAATACGGCGAATTTACAAACCCCGTTACCGAAGAAACCAAAACGGGATTGTACATACCTTACGAAAACGGCATAGTTAAAGCGGATATAGAAATTTTCGCAAACGGCGACAGAGAAATTCCTTACGGTTTGTTTGCCACAACCAAAAATGCAACAATTAAAAACCTTAATATAGAAGGTATAAATATTGATATGGAGGCAAGGCGCTTCGAAGGCGATGACGGCGTTATAAACAATCTCGATAATAAAGGTTATTTCAATTATTCGATAATTGCGGACAGCGTTGCGGCGTTCGTAGGTTTTGCCCACGGCGATTTGACTTTGCAGAATTTGAGGGCTGGCAGGAAAGGCGGCGCCGACTTCATAAAAAATTGTCAGGCAGCGGCAGGCATTGCGGCAAGAATTTACAGCGGGAAAGGCGATGCGGACGGTAAAACGGGAGAATACGGCAAGCTTATAGTCGAAAATTGCGAAAACAACGTTGCGATTACCGGCATTGCGGGCAACGGCGATACTATCGCTTACGTCAATTCGGTCAACGCTTATAATCCCGGCGGCAACGATAAGACGGGCGGCATAATCTGCGACGCGCGTTATTATTCCGAAATGTTAATCGAAAAGTGCGTAAATAACGCTAAGCTCACAGGGCATAACGTGGGCGGTATTGTGGGCGCGCGTCAGGGAACGGGCAGCATGGTTTCCCCGAGCAGGATTACGGAATGTGCAAACTACGGCGAGATTGCGGCGCGTTCTTACGGCGGCGGCATCATAGGCTTCCGCAACGTCGAGCAAAACGGTTCTAACGCCGTTTATGTAATTTCGGATTGCACCAACTACGGCAAATTGACTTATCGTTCTTATGATTACAAAGGCACGGGCGAGCTTTTGAAAACCGTTTCCGGTCTTGGCGGCATTGTAGGTTATTTCAACCTTAAATCGGCAAACGCGCTGATTGTAAATTGCGCAAACTACGGCGATATAGAAATTTCAAACGTATCTAACAGCATAGGCGGAATAGTCGGCGCGATAGACGTTAACAATCTGAATAACGGCAAGCTTACGCTTTCTAATTGCTTTAACGCGGGCACTCTGTCCTGCGAAAACGGTAATATTAACATAAGCAAAGATTTGATTTACGGTCAGGTTATCAATAAGGCTTCTATGGTGGAGATTGATAGTTTCCTTTACTTATACGGACTTGTAAATGCGGGAAGCTTTAAAAACCTGTCGCAGGCATAAATTTAAGTAATTCTAATATCCTGAAATAAAGCGGCGGGCGCATTTTATGCGACAGCCCCTAGTTTTTTTAAATTAAAACCCGTAATATACTTTAAATTTTTCCGCAAAA
>JAIDVM010000012.1 GCA_029059705.1 Clostridia bacterium | reverse complement strand
TTTCGGCGAGCCTCAACATGACAAGTGGGGATAGATGTTTCGATTTCGCTACGCTTCACTCAACATGACATTGGGGGGGGAGATGTTTCGGCAAGCCTCAACATGACATGGGGCGAGTATTTTATTTTTTAACAAAAAGTGGTAAGTTTGTAAAGGGAAAAGTGATTATTTGCCTCACTCATATTTTTTTGCTAAAAATTAATTAAACACTTGATTAAATCGAGCTTATATATTACAATATTATAGATATAAAAATATTTATTAATTTTGGAGGAATATTTAATGGCAAAAAAGTATTGCTACCTCTTCACCGAGGGTAATGCAAACATGAGAGAGCTTTTGGGCGGCAAGGGTGCAAACCTTGCGGAAATGACGAATATCGGGCTTCCCGTGCCTCAGGGCTTTACGATTTCGACCGAAGCTTGCACGCAGTATTACGAGGACGGACGCAAGATTAACGACGACATTCAGGCGGAAATTCTTTCTTATATAGATAAGATGGAAAAAATCTGCGGAAAGAAGTTCGGCGACAAGGAAAACCCTTTGCTCGTTTCCGTTCGCTCGGGCGCGAGAGCTTCCATGCCCGGCATGATGGACACCATTTTAAACCTTGGCTTAAACGAGGACGTAGTTAATACCATTGCCGCTAAATCGGGCAATCCCCGCTGGGCTTGGGACTGCTACAGAAGATTTATTCAGATGTTCTCCGACGTGGTTATGGAAGTCGGCAAGAAATATTTTGAAAAACTCATTGACGAAATGAAGGAAAAGAAGGGCGTAACCCTTGACGTAGAGCTTGACGCGGACGACTTGAAGGCGCTTGCTTATCAGTTTAAAGCCGAATACAAAAACCAGCTTGGCAAAGAGTTCCCCAACGACCCCAAGGAACAGCTCTTCGAGGCGGTTAAAGCCGTGTTCCGTTCGTGGGACAACCCCCGCGCGAACATTTACCGCATGGACCACGACATTCCTTACAGCTGGGGCACCGCAGTCAACGTGCAGATGATGGCGTTCGGTAACATGGGCGACAACTGCGGCACGGGCGTTGCTTTCACTCGTAACCCCGCAACGGGCGAAAAGGGACTTATGGGTGAGTTCCTCACGAACGCGCAGGGCGAGGACGTTGTTGCCGGCGTGCGCACTCCTATGCCCATTGCAAAAATGGCTGAAGTTTTCCCCGACGTTTACAAACAGTTCCTTAAAGTTTGCGATATTCTCGAAGACCATTACCGCGATATGCAGGACATGGAATTCACCGTTGAAAACGAAAAGCTTTACATGTTGCAGACCCGTAACGGCAAGCGTACCGCGGCGGCTGCAATCAAAATTGCGTGCGACCTCATCGACGAGGGCATGATAACCGAAGAGCAGGCGCTTATGCAGATTGACGCTAAGTCGCTGGACATGCTCCTTCACCCGCAGTTCGACGCCAAGGCGTTGAAGGAAGCGGACAAAAACAACGTTGTCGGCAAGGGTATTGCTGCTTCGCCCGGCGCGGCGGCAGGCTCAATCGTGTTCACGGCGGAGGACGCGGTTATCGAAGGAAAGAAGGGCAAAAAGGTTGTGCTCGTTCGTCTTGAAACGTCGCCCGAGGATATTGAGGGCATGAAGTTTGCGCAGGGCATTTTGACCGTTCGCGGCGGACAGACCTCGCACGCGGCGGTTGTTGCTCGCGGCATGGGAACGTGCTGCGTTTCTGGTTGCGGCGACATTAAGATGGACGAGGAAAACAAGTGCTTTACGCTTGCGGGCAAGGTTTATCACGAAGGCGACGGCATTTCGCTTGACGGCTCGACGGGTAACATTTACGATTGCCTTATCCCCACCGTTCCCGCAGACCCCAACAGCGGTTACTTCGGCAGAATTATGGAGCTTGCCGACAAATATAAGGCGCTTGGTGTAAGAACCAACGCCGACACCCCCAAGGACGCAAAGCAGGCGGCTGCGTTCGGCGCGCAGGGCATCGGCCTTTGCCGCACCGAGCACATGTTCTTCGACCCCGCGCGTATAGGCGCTTTCAGAGAAATGATTTGCGCGGATACCGTTGAAGAGAGAGAGGCGGCGCTCGCTAAAATCGAGCCTATGCAGCAGGCGGACTTCGAAGGACTTATGGAAGCTTTGGAAGGTCAGCCCGTTACTATCCGTTTCCTTGACCCCCCTCTTCACGAGTTTGTACCCACCGAAGAAGAGGACATCGAAACGCTTGCAAAGGCGCAGGGCAAAACCGTTGCGCAGATTAAGCAGATTATTTCGGATTTGCACGAATTCAACCCCATGATGGGACACAGAGGCTGCCGCTTAACCGTAACCTATCCCGAAATCGCGGTTATGCAGACGAAGGCTGTTATTAAGGCGGCAATCGCCGTTCAGAAACGCCACAAAGGCTGGAAGGTTGTTCCCGAAATCATGATTCCCCTCGTTGGCGAGGTTAAAGAACTTAAATACGTTAAGGACGTTGTCGTTAAAACGGCGGACGCGGTTATTAAAGAGGCAAAAGCAAAGCTTAAATACGAAGTGGGCACCATGATTGAAATCCCCCGCGCGGCTTTAACTGCCGACGACATTGCAAAGGAAGCTGATTTCTTCTGCTTCGGCACCAACGACTTAACGCAGATGACCTTTGGCTTCTCGCGCGACGACGCGGGCAAATTCCTGCCTTCGTACTACGCGAACAAGATTTACGAAAGCGACCCGTTTGCGCGCCTTGATACTATCGGCGTTGGCAAGCTGATGGAAACGGCTGTTAAGCTTGGCAAAAAGGGCAATAAAAAGCTGCACATCGGCATTTGCGGCGAACACGGCGGCGACCCTTCGTCCATCGAATTCTGCCACAAAATCGGTTTGAATTACGTTTCCTGCTCGCCTTACCGCGTGCCCATCGCACGTCTTGCGGCAGCTCAGGCTAACATCAAAAATCCCAGAAAGAAGTAATTATTAAAATTTGGGCTTATTCCGTGTAGGGATAAGCCCGTTTTTATTTTTAATTTTATAATAAAAGTAACAAAGAATTACGGTGTATTAAATTATGATAAAATTTCAAGGGGAAATTTCGCAAGACTGTAAAAAATGGTTTTTAAAACGAGAATTTAAAGCTTATTTAATTTTGTCTTGTTTGCTTGCTTTACTTTATGCTATTGCTAATATTGTTATTGCACTTTTATGGGAATTGATAGCATTGTTATACTTGATTATTCCTATTGTAGCTATTATTTGTTTTAGCTTACCTTTTAGAAAATTTGCGGTAAATAGAGTTCCGTCGATTGTTTCCATTGAAGATAATTTTATTGAGTGCGAAAATGAAAAAGAGTATGCCAATAATAAATTAGATGATGTAAAAAAGGTTATCGATTTAGGTGAGTGGTATATTGTGAAGTTCTATTTTCCCGTTAATTTAAGATGGGTTATCTGCCAAAAGGATTTGATAGTTGAAGGGACGATTGAAGAATTTGAACAACTTTTCGAAGGCAAAATAATACGCAAGCATAAGTAATTCAGAGCAGAGCGGGGCGGAAAAATTTCCGCCCCGCTTATTTTTTTTATTTAAAATTGACAACCTTTCGACTAACAAAAAGCAACAAAAATATAAGTAAAAGGCTTTATTTTGCAATATCGATTAAAAAGCATAAAAAATTCTCAACAAAAACCAACATTTTTTTATTTATTTACAATATAATAGTTAATTTTTGTAGGAAAATCCCGAATTAAAGTGTATAATTTTGTTAGGAGCTTTTCGGGAGGGTATAAATGATTTATAATAAGTGGCTGGACGAATGGCTTTCCGCCTTTGTCAAGCCCATAGTAAAGGCGCGGACGTTTGCGCAATATAACGACATCTTGCGGCTGCGCGTTTCGCCCGAGCTTGGGCTTTATGACATGGACGAGCTTAACGTTGCGGTGTTGCAGCAGTTCGTTGCAAAAATGACGGAAATGTACGCCCCGAACACGGTTACGTTTATTTTAAACGTCGTTAAAAACTCGCTTACTTCCGCTGAGAAAACGGGGATTGTAAAACGCAATTTTGCGGATTGCTTGCAGCTCCCGCGCCCGAACGAAAAGAAGATAGAATGTTTTTCGGTTGCCGAACAGAAAAAGCTTGAAAAATTCGTTTTCGAAAGCGAAAAACCCAAGCTGTTCGGCATAGTAATCGGCTTGTATACGGGCATGCGCGTGGGCGAGCTGATGGCTTTGGAGTGGAACGATATCGATTTAAGCCGCGGGACGATTTCAATAACCAAAACGTGCCACGATTTATGGCAGAACGGCGCTTATAAAAAAATAATCGATACGCCCAAAACCCAAAACTCGTGGAGAACGATTCCCGTTCCCAAGCAGCTTTTGCCGTATTTGCGAAGGATTAAAAAGCAAAGCGGAAGCGCGTACGTTGTAAGCGGGGCAAACGGAAAAGACGTGCCGATACGCTCGTATCAGCGCACGTTTGAGCTTGTCCTTAAAAATCTTAAAATTCCGCACAGGGGATTTCATGCGCTGCGGCACACGTTTGCGACGCGCGCGCTCGAATGCGGAATGGACGTTAAAACCCTTTCCGAAATTCTCGGGCACAAAAACCCGACGGTTACGTTAAAGCGTTACGTTCATTCGCTTATGGAACACAAGAGCGCGATGATGAACAAAATTGCAAAAACGATGAACATGGGCGGGGATTTGAACCCCGAAGAATAAAAACCAACGGAAAGCAATAAAATTTGACAAAATTCGCGCGCAAACGCAATTTACCTACAAAAACCTACATAAAATTTAAAACGCTAACAACATCTAAAATACTACTTAAAAACGATAATATAAAAGGGTTAAAAACGAGGAGTTTTTAACCCTTGTTTTTTTCATGGGTTGGAGTATAAAACGAATGATTGAAAAAACTTTTGAAGAAGTTTTTACTTACGAGGCGCTCTATCAGGCACACATGAGAGGGCGCCTTGCTAAGCGCGACAAAAAACCGCTTGTCAAGTTCGAAACTTCTATGCTCGGCAACATTTACGATTTGTACAGAAGGCTTGCCGGCGGAACGTTTAAATTAAAGGGGTATAACCACTTTACCGTTTACGAACCGAAAATAAGGGAAATCCAAACGCTGCACTATTCCGACAGGGTTGTCCAGCACGTAATTTGCGACGACGTTCTTGCGCCGTATTTTACGCAACGGGCAATAACAGACAACACCGTCTGCCAAAAGGGAAAGGGCAGCCATTTTGCTTTAACGCGTTTTGAAAACATGATAAGAAAACACGTGCGCACGCACGGCGCAAACTGCTACGTTTTAAAATGCGACATCTTAAAATACTTCCCCTCAATCCCGCACGCGCAGTTAAAAGAATATTTTTGCTCGCAAATCCGCGACGAGCGGCTTAAAACCCTGCTTGCGGGGATAATCGAAAGCTACCACACCGACGAAGGCTACCTAAAAAAATACGGCTACGACTGCCTTACGCCAAACCCCGAAAAAAGCGGGCGGGGCGTGCCCATCGGCAACCAGACAAGCCAAGTTTTCGGCATGTTTTACTTAAACGGCGTCGACCGCTTAATAAAAGAAAAACTGCGCGTAAAAATCTACGCGCGGTACATGGACGACTTCGTTCTGGTGCACGAAAGCAAAGAATTTTTGCAAAAAGCATTAAAGGAAATAACCGCCGCCGTCACGCGTTTGGGGCTTAAATTCAACACCAAAACGCAAATTTTTCCGCTGAGGAACGGCGTAACCTTCCTCGGTTTCCGCTATTTTTTAAACGCCGACGGCAAACTCGTTAAAACCGTAAAAAAGAAAACCAAGCGGCGGCTGCGCTGGCGGGCAAAGCTTTTAAAAAAAGCGAGCATAGAGGGCATAATCGAGCCCGAGCGCGTTCGGCAGTCGCTCGCCGCCTTTCACGGGCACTTAAAGCACGCGCAAAGCTACAAATTAGAAAGCGAATTAACCGAAAAACTGCGCCCCTACGGCGAGGGAAAGTGCGAAAACGGCGAAATTAAAAAAGTTAAAAAGAGGTAACTCCCCATGCAATTAGAAGGACAAATCACGCTCGAGGATATCGAAAACGAAATAAAGGCGGAGCTTAACAGCCCGCAACAGCTTGACGAGGGCGCGGAGCACGCGGCAAGAAAGCCTTACCGCATAACCGACTTCGACAGCCCGCGCGACAAAGAAATGGCGGTGTTCACGCACGCAAAAAAATTAAGCGAATACATATTTGTAATAACCGAAAAATCCCCCAAAAAATTGCGGTGGAGCATAATTTCGCGGCTGCAAAACGCGTCGGTTGACGTAATCGAAAACCTTTACAAAGCCAACTTTTCGCGCGATGACGAAAAAAGGCTGCAATATCAACGCAACGCAATGGTGAGCTTGCGGCTTTTGGATTTTTACACCGAAACAGCGCGCAAAAAGCAAGCCATAACAATCCGCCAAACCGCGATAATTGCAAAACAGCTTGGCGAAACGGACAAGCTGTTAAACGGCTGGATAAGAAGCACAAAAAGGAAGTAACAATCAACCTCATCACCGCTGCGCGGAGCTTCCCCATTCTTTGGGGAAGCCTGAAAGTGCAACAACCTTGCCTTCCCTCTTTTAAGGGGGAAGGTGGCTGCGTAGCAGACGGATGAGGGATTGAATATATATAATAATATGGAAAGGGCGGTGTAAAAACCGTTTACTTTTGGGGAGATAACCCGTATCAGGCAGGCCCTTGCTGGTTGCGTTCCGGCAACAACAACAACGCCAACAACGCGTACAATCTGAATGCAGACGGCTCTAACAACAACAACAACAACGTTACTAATGAGTACGCCGTGCGCCCCGCGCTTCACTCGCTTGCACAAATGATAAATTGAGGCAAGTTATTCCCGTATTCAAACCGTTTAAGGACGTTTGAACTGAATTAATCGATATGAGATGAAGGGGGTTATTTTCCCGCCTGCGCCTTTTGGCAACGGCAAAACATACTCAACCTTGACTTGACGGCTCCGATTAAAGGCGGAACTTTTAAGCCATGAGCTGCTTGCAGCGGTTGGGTACTTTTTTTTGCATAAAAAAACTCTCCCTATGGGGGAGGGTGGACGCAAAGCGGACGGGAGGGGCAAAACTGTCCCCGTGGGGGAAAGTGGCGCGCTTGTCGCGCCGAAAGGGGCAAAACCTACAAAAGATTAAAATTTTTTAAAATATCGGTACAAACGCCTTTAAAGTTTTCGTTTACAGTTTTATTGTCATAGCGCAAAACCGTGATACCCAAAGAATTCAAATAATTGTCGCGCGCGATATCTTTCGCTTTATTTTCGTCTTCGAAATGTTGCGAGCCGTCTATTTCGATAACCGTTTTAGTTTGCGAACAATAAAAATCTACGATATATTCGCCAATAACTTTTTGTCGTTTTACTCGCACGGGGAGTTTGTTTAAAAATTGATACCAAAGCTTTTTTTCTTGCGCGGTCATATTTTTGCGTAGGTTTTTTGCGTTTGGTATAAGTTTTTTATTGTAATCGTAGGTCATAGCTTTATTTTATGTTGCAAGGGTGAAATAGTCAAGGGTGTGGCAAGGTTTTTTTAGCCCCTCCCTTAATCCCTCCCCCGAGGGGAAAGTGAAATGCGGTAAAACCCCCTTTCCCCCAAGGGGAGGGTGAAATGCGGTAAAACCCCCCTTCCCCCGAGGGGAGGGTGGACGCGAAGCGGACGGGCGGGGACAATAAAGTGGAATAAAAAAACGCCCCTACCCGAGGGGCGCGGAGCAATATTGCGTCATTCTGAACAAAGTATTGTCATGTTGAGCGAAAGCGAAACATCTTGAAAAGATTCTTCGCTGCGCTCAGAATGACAAGAAGGCGCTCAGAATGACAGAAAAGGGATTCTTCGCTGCGCTCAGAATGACAAAAGGGGATTCTTCGGCTGCGCTCAGAATGACAAGGGGGGGCGAAAATTTCGCCCAAAAAAGTACATCTATTAGTATGATAGATGTACAAATTTTGGCGAAATTCACAAAAAATAACAAATTAACATACAAAAAGTAAGAAATTTTCACGAATTTTTGCCGAAAAACCGAAAAAGGGTTGACAAACAACCCCCCTTGTGGTAGGATACAGAGTACAAAAGTACATCTATCATACTAATAGATGAACAAATTTGTGAATTTTGAATGAAAAAACGGAACAATTGAGGTAGGAGTTTTGTTATGAAAGTATTTAAAAGCAACAAAAAAAGTGTTTTTGTAACATTTTTGGTAACCGTTTTTTTCTGCGCAATTTTCGCCTTTACGGGCATTTTTACACAGAATAAACAAGATTTTGCCGCCGAAGCAAAGGTAAACGGCACGGCAATTGATTTGGGCACGGGCGGTTTCAGCGGCAACACCACGGCAAAAAACAACTTGCCGTCGCTTTATGCAAAGCTGACGGGTTCGACAACTGCAACCTATTCGGCTTTGGAAACCGCTTTTGCAAGCTCGGGCACGGGCACCATTTTAAAAAACGCAACGCAAATCAACGCGGACGTAAAAATGGGCGGGCAAACGTGGAACGTGGTTGCGCTCACCAAAACCTCTTCGGGCTTGGTGGCAACACTTTGGCTTGCCGACTCGAACGAAAAATATAAGTGGAACGATTGGTACGAAAACAACACCACTTATGCATACCCTTCAAGCATGTACAGCTCGAGTAAAATCCGCTCGCGCCTTGTCGGCACAAAATACGTTTCGACAAAAGGCGCAACCACGCTTGCGGGCGCAAGCGTGCAAAACACAACGTGGAGCACGTTGATAACTCAATACGGCTCGCAAATCGTTGCGCCCTCGGCCGTTGCTTGGCAGGGAACAGAAGCGGCAAACGGCTCGGCGGCTTCGGGCGGTGTAAACTGGACTTATAATAACCCCAACGACGCTTGGGGAACTCCCCGCGTTCAAAACTGGTATTCGAGCGGCTCGGTAGTAATTAAAGACATAACTACAAAATCGGGTTACAACGGTTGGTCGGCGGATAAATTATGGCTGCCGAGTATAACCGAAACAGGCTATAACGACAGTTACCCCGGATTGTGGCATACTTCGGCTACGCAGAGGGCTAACTCTTCCGGTACTTATTGCTGGTTGCGTTCCGGCAACTCCTACGGCGCCCGCAGCGCGTACCTTCTGAATGCAGACGGCTCTGACTACGGCAGCAACGGCGTTACTGATGAGTACGCCGTGCGCCCCGCGCTTCATCTCAATCTTAAATCTGCCGCCTCGGCGGCAGGGGACGGCGGAACAACTGCGGTTACCGTTCCGTCGGCAAAGGCAACCTCGTTCACGTACACGGGGTCGGCGCAAACGCTTATTCAAAATTTCAATTCCACATATATGACAGCGACGCTGAACGGAACTGCGTTCACGACGCTGGCATCGCAGACAAACGCGGGCACGTATAAATACGTTTTCACCCCCCAATCGGGCTACGTTTGGAACGACGCGACGGGCGGCACAGGCACAAGGACGGTTACCGTAACGATAGCAAAGGCAAGCCAAAGCCCCACGATTTCGACAACGGCGACTTCGGTTACCTACGGCAGCACGCTGCAGCTTTCCGCGAGCGGCGGGCACGGCACGGCGGCGTGGTCGGTTAGCGACACAACCGCCGCGAGCATTTCGTCCTCAGGCGTTTTAACGCCGCTTAAAGGCGGGGTGACGGTTACCGTAACTTATAAAGCGGAGGGCGACGACAATTATAACGCTTCTTCGAACGTGACGAAGAGCATTACCTTAAATAAAAAGAGCTTAACGCCGAGCGCGGTTATAAACAGCAAAAATTACGACGGCACCACAAGCGGCACGGGCACGATTTCGCTTGCGACGCCCGTTACGGGCGACAGCCCCACGGCGACGGGCACGTTCACCTGGACGAGCGCGAACGCGGGGACTTCGACCTTTAACGTGACGGGCATTGCGCTTTCGGGTTCGTGGGGCGACAAGTATGCGCTTTCGGCAACCTCGCTTTCGAACGTTTCGGGCACGAATTCCATTGCGAAAATTTCGCAATCGCCCGTAATTTCGGCGGCGGGCGGCGCAAGCTCGGTTATTTACGGCAGCACGTTGCAATTTTCGGTGACGGGCGGCTTCGGCACGGGCACGTGGTCGGTGAGCGACACTACGGCGGCGACGATTTCGTCTTCGGGCGTTTTAAGCCCGAGGAAGGGCGGCGTGACCATTTACGTTTATTACACCGCTTCGGGCGACACAAACCACAACGCGAGCGGGCAGGTGCAATCGGCGGCGATTACGCTGCAGAAAAAGAGCATTACGCCGAGCGCGGTTATTAATTCCAAGGAATACGACGGAACGGCGGGCGGCACGGGCACGATAAGCTTTGCCGACGCGGTTTCGGGCGAAACGCCCACGGCGACGGGTAATTTTTCGTGGATTAGCCATGTGGCGGGCACGACTAATTATACCGTTTCGGGTATTGTGCTCGACGCGGCATGGCAGGATAAATACGAGCTTTCGACTACTTCTATTGCGGAAAAGAGCGACGCGGGCAAGAGCATAACCACGGCTAAGCTTGCCGCGCCCGTTGCGGTTAGCGGCGTGGTTTACAGCGGTTCGTCGCAGATAGTTATTAACGGTTTTGACGGCGCGAAGATGAGCGCGACTTATTCTTACACCCCCAACGTTGCGGGCGAGGTGCCTGCGGTTGCGGCGGGAACGGTGACCACCGAGTGGAGAATGACGAACGCGGGCGCTTATGAATTTAAGTACACGCCGAAGGCTAACTATTGCTGGAGCGACGGAACGAGCGGGGAGATTACCGTAACGGTGACCATAGCTAAGGCTACGCCCGTTTTGGGGCTGGACATTGCCGAGGGCAGCCGCACGATGGTTTACGGCGGAACGCTTACTTTGCCCATTAAGGGCGCGGCGGAAAGCGCGGTTGTTACGTGGAGCGTGTCGAACGGTTCGGGCTCGGCAACGCTCGAAGGCAACGTTTTAACGGCAACGCACGCGGGGCGCGTGTTTGTAAGCGCAACGACGACTGCGACCAACAACTACGAGGCGGGAACGCTTTCGGACCAGCTTATCGAAATTAATAAAGCGGATTTAACCGCTTCGATTAAATATGTAAACAAAATGACGCACGAAAGCACGCAAACGCTTTCGGTTGACGGAAACCTTGGCGGCGGCACGGTTACGTGGAGCTTGGGCGCGGGCTCGGCTTCGGCGACTTTGAGCGCGACGACCGGCGCAAAGGTTGACTTAACCGCGGACAACGTGGGGACGATTAAAATTTCGGCTATTATTGCGGAGACGGAGAACTACAACGCGGCTACTTTGACCGAGGTTGAAATAACCGTTTCGGAATTCGAGCTTATGACGCCCGTTGCCGAGGAAGCTCCCGAGGGCGGGTTTGTTTATGACGGACAGCCCAAAAACGTGATAAAGGGATATTTTGCGGGCAGAATGGACGTGACCGTTTCGTTTAACGGCGGCGCGGCAGAAGCTACGACGGACGTCACCGTGACGAACGCGGGGACTTACGTGTTTACGTTTAAGCCCACGGGAAACTATATTTGGGAGGACGACAAGTCGAACGAGGCGCGCACGGTAACCGTTACGGTTGAAAAAGCCGAGGCGGTTTTGGACGTGAACATCGCGGCGGGGCCTTATTTTGCGGGCAACGCGCTGCCTTCGATTGTCGGCATTGCGCCCGCGGACGGCATGATTAACCTTACGGGTACGGCAACGTGGAAGAACGCGGACGAAAAGCTTGCAAAGGACAACGTTGACGGTTACGAGTGGGTTTTCGTTTCGTCGAACCCCAACTATAAGGACGCTTCGGGCAAGAAAATAATTGCTCTTTCGAGCGCGACTTTGCAAAGCATTACCGCAGTATTTAACCGCGACGCATTCGTTGCGGGCGGCGGGGTGATTTATACTTCGACGGCGGATATTAAGGGGGCAATCGCCAAATATCTGACGGTTACCGCAATTTACGATGACACGAGCGTGAACCATATCGTAGGGGCGGACGAGGACATAACCTATACTGTAAACGGCACGCTTACGGCGGGCGAGTGCAAGGTTGCGGTTGTTTATCTGGGCAAGGAATTTGAAATTACTGTGCCCGTAACCGCGGTTGCGCCCGTATCGCTTGCGCTTACGTTTAATCAGGGCGGCACGGCGGTTTACTCCTCCGACGAGCTTTCAAAGCTTTTGCCCATGATTTCGGGCGTGGTTGTGACCTATAACGACGGACACACCGAAAACAAGACGGCGGACGATTTAACCCTTTCGGGCAGCCTTAAAAACGTGGTTGCAGCCTACACCGAGGACGGCGTAACGGTTGAAAACACCACGATAACCGTAAACGTGACCGAAATCGGCGTAAGCTCGATTACGGCGGCGTTGAAGGCGGGGGTTACCCTTACGGACGCGCAAACGGTTTTAGACCTTAAAAAGGCGCTTAACGTCCGCGCGGAATTTGCCGACGGAAACGGCAGAACGCTTGATTTAAGCGAATTTACAATTAAAATAGACGGCGCGGCGGTATCTGACGGCGACAAGCTTTCAGAAGGCGCGCACACCGTTGAGGTTTCTTACACTTCGGGCGGTAAAACTGTTACCGACGAGGTTGAATTTACGGTTTCGGTTAAGTCGATTAAATCGATTAAGGCGGAACTTCGCGACGGCGCGAAGATTTACGAAACTTCCACGACGGACGAAATAAGGGCTATGCTTAACGTGGTTGTGACCTATACCGACGGCACTACCGCGACGGCGGCGGGCTTTAAGGTGAGCGTTTCCGACCTTGTAGCGGGCGGCGAGTGCACGATTATCGTTGAATACGCGGGCTTGACGGATATCGTTAAAGCTAACGTTTTGGACGCGGCTACGGGCACTTTGGACGCGGCGTTGAAGGACGGCGAAATCGTTTACGCTTCGACCACGATGGAAGAGCTTGCGGCTAAACTTGCGGTAACTTTGGACGGCGCGCCCGTTGAAGGCTTTACCGTCAGCGGCGACCTTGTTGCGGGGCAGAATTGTTCGGTTAAGGTTACTTACGCGGGACTTACAAAAACGATTACCGTTCCCGTTTCTGACAGCGTATATGTTGTCGGGCTTGAAGTTAAGTACGAGCAAGGCGACGCGGTGTTCTTCGAGGGCGAAAGCGTTGACCTGTTAAAGGACGTTATTACCGTATACGCGATATATTCCGACGCTAACAACACGAGAAAGCCCGTAACCGGCTATACGCTTGCAGTTGGAAACGTTGGCGGCGCTGATAAGCTCACCGCAGGAGACTGCACGGTTTGGGTTTCTTATCAGGGAAGATTTAGTCTTATTTCAAAAGACATTAAAGTAAACGTAACCGAGGTTGTGCTTGTCGGCTTGGAGGGCGAATTCAAGCAGAACGGCAACAAGGTTTATACTTCCGACGGGCTTGAAGTTATTGCGGATACAACCCGCGGGCTTACGCTTAATCTTACCGCGGTTTACAACAACGGCAAAAAGGTTGAGCTTGCTTTAAGCGATTTGGATTTGACTGCCGACAAGCTTGACGCAAACGACAAGTTTACGGCGGGCGCAAGGGTTATTACGGCGGCTTATACCGACGGCGGCAAAACGGTTGAGTTTAAGTTCGAGCTTGACGTAACCGAGGTTGCGATTACTTCGATTGAGGTTAAGCTTGTAACCGAAACGACCAAGGCGAACACCCTTACGACCAAAGACGAATTTTTGGATTTGATTACGGTTACGGCTACCTATAACGACGGCACAAAAGCGCCTTTGAGCGCAAGCCTTTGCGGCAGCGACTTTGTTGTCGGTAAAGTTGGCGAACAAACGGTAACCGTAAACTACGGCGTGGTTACGGGCACCGTTAAGATAACCGTTGAAAAGGTTAAGGCGGAAATCGTTGCCGACGGGCTCGAATACACCTACGACGGCACTAAGACTACGCAGACCATAGACAGCGGCGCCAAGCTCGTTTACAACGGAAATGAAATAAGCGGCGCAACGCTTGTATATTCGGACAACACGTTTACAAACGTACCGGCAAGCGGAACGATTGAAATTACCGTTTCGTTTGCGGGCGACGATATTTACGACGAGTGCGAAAAGAAAGTGACGGTAACCGTTAAAAAGGCGGTTTACGACATGACGGGCGTTAAGTTCAGTCATGACAGCTACTCTTTCGATTACGACCCCGCCGAGACGAGAAGCGCGAGCCTTTTGGGAACTCTTCCCGACGGCGTAACATGCACGATAACCTATAAGGACGCAAGCGGCAACGTAGTTACGGACGGTTCGAACCCTGTAACTTCGGTGAAGAATGCGGGAACGTATACGGCGGTTGCAACCTTTACGGGCGACGCAACCAACTACGAGGCGATTGCCGATATTACCGCGGAAATCGTAATTGCAAAGGTTACGGCTTCGATAAGCGTAAGCGGAATTAACAAAAACTGGACATACGACGGGCAGTCGCATGCGCTTGGCGGCGCAACCGTGACTGCGGGCGAAAACGCGGTTAAGTATACCGTAAACGGCACGGAATACGAAGAAAACGAGTTTGAAATTAAGGACGCGGGCATTTACAGGGTGACGGTAACCGTTGCCGAGAGTGACAACTATTATAAGGCGGAAGCTACGTTTACCATTGTGGTTGCAAAGGCTAAGCTTGAAATAACCGCTCAGCCTCACACGATTAGCTACGGTACCGACCCTTACGATACTGCAATCGAGTATAATTCGACGTATAAGGGCTTCGAGCTTACGGGCGAAAGCGCGGACGACCTTGGTATAGAACTCGCTTACACGTTCAACTACGCTAAATACGGCGCGGTAGGTAGCTACGTTATCACCGTCAACGTTGCGGCGGGCGACTTGAAGAACTACGACGTGGCCTGCGCAACGGGCGTGCTCACCGTAGAGCAGCTCGAAAGAGAAATTTTATGGCAGGGCACCGAAGTTACCTTCGACGGCGCGGCGCACATGCCCACGGCAAGCTTTACCGACGTTTACGGCAACACCGTTACGTTAAACGTAGAGTTGGCTGATACCGACGAAGGCGCTTTAACCGACGGCAAGGCTGTAAATGCAGGCAGATATAACGCAATCGTTACAAACGCTACGGCAAACGCAAACTACAAGCTCAAAAATTCCGTAAACGAAAACTTTGTAATAAACAAAGCTAAAATTACGATGGATAAGTCGGGCGACAAGTGGTTTGACGAAAAAGAGCTTTACGAAGACCCCGACAAGATTATTACGCTTGACGAGCTTAACGGCGACGGCAATTACAAATATATAAGCATAGTCGGCGGCGACGCAAAAGCGGAAAACGTTAAGATAGGTTACAGCTCAAAGGCTTATACGGATGAGACCGAAGCGGGCGACCCCAAGGACGACATAACTATCGGTTCTTCCGATATGAAGCCCGTAATTTCGGCGGCGGGAACGTATTACGTCAACTTTAAAATCGAAGCTGAAAACCACGAAACCTTCTACGGTCAATGGATTATAGAAATCGTGGACGACAGCGACGAAAGAATAAAAATCGTAAAGATTATCTTCAACAAGGAATATCCCATAGATTACGGCGACGCGCCCACTACGGTTGAGGGCCGCGAAGCGTTTACCAAAAAGCTGGTTGACGAAGGCTACATTACTGTTGAAGGCATGAATTACGAAACCTTCCTTAACGCTATGATTGTACGCCTTGCGGCGGACACCGAAAATGCGGTTGACGAGTATACGATAGTTAAAAACTACACCATATACTTCGACTTTAAGTCTGACAAGGAAGCTGAATTTGCAAATTATTCGGTATTCTACAAGAGGACTAACGCACAGGGCGACACCAACTTCGGCATGCTGGCAATCCGCCAGAGAAAGCTTACGGTAAGCTGGGGCGAAACCAACTTCGATTACGACGGCAACGTTCACTTCCCCGATTTAACCGTTAAGGGCTTTATTGAAGAAGTCGGCGACGTAAACGTAACGCTTACGCCTGACGCAAACGGCGTTTACCGCTGCGTTGTGAAAGACGGCGAAAACAGGGCTATTACGTTTACCGCGTCGGTTGTAGGCGATTTGAAGAGCGAGGGCGGCAGCACTATTACGCTTAGCATAGACAACACTAACTATGTTATCGAAAACGCAACCGCAACCGTTTCAATCACCGTACCCGACGACAACAAGATTGGGCTTTCGCCTTTGACTATAGGAATAATCGTTGGTGTTGCCGCGCTTCTGTTGCTCATTTTGATAATAGTGATAGTAGTGCTTAAACGCAAGGCTGCCAACGCGGTCGGCGGCACCTTCGAGGACGAGGACGGGTTCAGCGACGATTATTACGACGAGTAAAATCCGTTTTTGAAAAGCGGCGGCGGCAACGCAACCGCAACCAATATGCCCAAAACGTACGAAAGTACGTTTTATACCCTACCCAGGGGTGCGGAGCGCTTCGGCGTTCCGCACCTTTTTCGTTTTAAAATAAAAGCCGCCGCGGCATTTGCCGCGGCGGCTGCTTTATTAAAAGGGGATTACATTGTCATGTTGAGCGTTAAGCGAAACGTCTCAAAGATTTTTCGGCAAGCCTCAGAATGACAGGTTATGTCATATACGTTACTCCCTTGAAAAGCGGACATTCGTAAAAGGCTTGATTATCGACAGCGGTATTGCGCGAGGCTAAAACAACCGTTTGCAGTTGTGTGCACTTTACAAACGCCATTTTTGGCAGCGCGGCTACGTTTTTGCCTATGTGCGCCGTTTTCAATAAGGCGCAGTTTGCAAAAGCCATCGTTTCTATTGCGGTTACTCCGTCGGGAACGGTTATTTCTTGCAAATTGGTACACGAGTTAAAGGCGTTTTTGCCGATAACTTCAAGCGATTTCGGCAGCGTGATTTCGGTCAGCTTGCACGAATAAAAGGCTTGCGGCATCAGTTTAATCACACCCTCGGCAATTGTTACCTTGTTTAAAGCGGTTTTTGCAAAAGCGTTTTCGCCAACCGCGGTAACTTTTTTGCCGTTGTAAACGGACGGAATTTTAACGCCTGTTTCGGCGCCCTCGTAGCCCGTAACTTCGTAATCGCCCGCCTCGTTTAAGGTGAAAATCAGCCCTTTTGTAAACGCTTCGGCGGGGTCGGGAATTTTGTCGTAGACGGGGCGCACGGTTATGTCCTCGTAGTTTAAGTCATAGCTTTCCCATCGTCCGTTTTCAAAGCCTTCGAGCTCGGGCACGGGCGGCGCGGTTATGTTATCCTTGCCGCTTTCCACGTCGTAAGTCTGCACGCAAATAATTTTGCCGTTTGCGTCTGAAAACGTTACCGTATAGCTTACGGGCGTAAATTCGGGGCAGACGGCTGCGCCTTCGCCGAAAAGATTAAAGTCGCTCCAACGCGCCGTGTAGTGCGTTTTTTGCGGCAACGGCGGCAAGCTTTTATAAATTTCGGCAAGACTTGTTTCCGCGGTGTAGTCAATCGTTTGCAAAACGGTTCCGTCTTCGGCAAGGACGGAAAGATAATAAGTTATCGGGGTGTACGCCGCCGAATATACAGGGTTTTCGCCGTCGTTTTCAAAAAGCCGCCATTCGCCCGTATAGTGCGCTAGCTGCGGAACTTCGGGAAATTCTATTTCGGAAACGTCGGTTGCAAATTCAAGCACGGCGTAAACCTCGTTATTATATAAAAAGGTTGCCTTGCGCATAGCTTCGGGCTTTTCCGTCGTTTCGGGCGGCTCGTCGGGCGCGGGCTCCGCGGGCGGTTCTTCGGGGGGTTCGGGCGTTTCGGCGGGAGGTATAACGTTTTCGCCGTTGTTGCCGTTTGAATTATCGGGTGGCGGCGGAGTAACCGTTGTATCCGAGCCGGAGGGAGGAGGTTCGGTTGAAGAAAAAGCGCTCCCTCCGCAGGCGGAAAGAGTTAAAGCGCACATTGCGGCGGCGGTTGCCGTAATTATGAATTTTAATAGTTTTTTCATTTGCGAACAGTACCTTATTACTATAATAAGAATAAAGGCTGCGGGAATAAGTTCCTTTTGTATACAATTGGCTGTTTATTGTCGTTATATGTTGCAATTTGTCGAAAGATGTCGAAAATTCAAAGAAGCGCAAAATTCCGTTGCGGTTAAAAAAAACACATGCTATAATGTAACCGTAAATTTTGCGTTTGACTGAGGAGTGATTATGAATTACAAAGAAGAATCTTTGAAAAAGCACGGCGAATGGAAGGGCAAGATAGAAACCGTTTGCCGCGTGCCCGTAGACAGCCGCGAGGCGCTTTCGGTTGCTTATACCCCCGGCGTTGCCGAGCCTTGCATGGCAATACATAACGACGTGGAAAAATCCTTCGATTTAACCCGCCGCTGGAACACGGTGCCCGTAATTACGGACGGCACAGCCGTTTTGGGGCTCGGGGATATCGGCCCCGAGGCGGGCATGCCCGTTATGGAAGGCAAGTGCGCGCTGTTTAAGGCTTTCGGCAACGTGGACGCTTATCCGCTTTGCATAAGCTCGAAGGACACCGAGGACATAATAAAAACCATAAAGCTTTTGGCGGGGTCGTTCGGCGGAATTAACCTTGAAGATATTTCCGCCCCGCGCTGCTTTGAAATAGAAACAAGACTTAAAGAGGAGCTGGACATTCCCGTATTCCACGACGACCAGCACGGCACGGCGATAGTGGTTGCGGCGGCGCTTATAAATTCCTTAAAGCTTGCAAAAAAGGAGCTCGGCGGCATTAAGCTCGTTATTAACGGCGCGGGCGCGGCGGGAATTGCAATTTGTAAGTTCCTTTTAAAGCTCGGCGTTAAAGACATAATAATGTGCGACAAAAAGGGAATTATCTGCAAGGGCGAGGAATGGTTAAACGGCGCGCAGAGCGAGGTGGCGGAAGTTACTAATGTGCAGCGGTTGCGCGGAACACTTGCCGACGCCATGAAGGGAGCGGACGCGTTCGTGGGCGTTTCGGGCCCCCATTGCGTTACTAAGGAAATGGTGAAATCCATGGCGGCAAAGCCCGTGCTGTTCACCTGTGCAAATCCCGTTCCCGAAATAGAACCTGAGGACGCTAAGGAAGCGGGGGCGTTTATCGTGGGCACGGGGTCTTCGCAAAACCCCAACCAGATTAACAACGTTTTGGTTTTCCCCGGACTGTTCCGCGGGGCGCTGGACGTGCGCGCAAGGACGGTAAACACCGAAATGATGATTGCGGCGGCGCACGGAATTGCTGGCTGCGTAACAAAAGAGCAGCTTTCCACCGATTATATTTTGCCTTACGCTTACGACAAAGCCGCGCACGGGGCGGTTGCAAAAGCGGTTGCAAAAGCCGCTTTAAATACGGGCGTTGCAAAAATAAAGCCGTAATTTTAAAACGGCAAAATTTTAACGGCGCAACAAAATAGGCGCTTAGACGCCTAATTTGTTGCGCCGTTTAATATATTTTGATATAATAGAATATATTAATATAATTATGTATAGCGGCTTGACGAGCCGAACTTAAATTTAGAGGAAAAGGTGCATGAAAAAAATTTTTAAGAACAGTTTAATTTCTTTTTTGTCTGTTTTGTTTGTTTTCAGCATGCTGTTTGGCGTTTTAAACAACACTATTCCCGAAAACGTGACGGCGAACGGCGAAACGGTTACCGCCGAAGAAGAGGTAATTGCCACGCCCGTAGTCTTTGAAAAGGGAGACGGCAAAAGCATTTATTTATCGTCGCTTGAATACATAACCGAAAATAACTGGTCGTATAACGGCTGGGCAGGTCACACCATACAGATTGACAAAAATCAGGAAGGCGGACAGTTAAGCTTAATCGTCAACGGCGAAAAGAGAACGTTTTACAAGGGCATAAGCGTTCACGCGAAAGGTCAGGTAACTTACGACATTTCGGAATTTTCCGCCGACTATCCGCGGTTTACTGCAAAAATAGGCGTTGACGCTTCGCGCGGGACGAACGGCAGCATAAAATACATTATTTCGGTTTCCGACGACGGGCAAGCGTGGAAGCAGCTTTTGGCTACCGACGTTCTTACGGGTGCTTCAAATGCCGTCGACGTGGACGTAAGCGTCGAGGGAAAACGGTATTTAAGAATTTACGTTGACCCTAACGGTTCAAACGCGGCGGACCACGGCACGGTTGCCAACGCCAAACTCGTTATGAGTGATTACGTAAATTCCGACGTGTTTTACGAATCGCTTAAACAGCTTAGCTATTACGACGACATTTTGCGCGCTAAAGACCCCGAATACAATTATGAACGTAATTACCGTGAAATTTTGGAGCGCGAATTTGTAAATAAGCTCGGTTACTGGAATATTCAAAGCCTTGTTGAGTTCAACCGTGAAATTAAAGAAACGCTGGACTGGATTTTGGGTATAGGCGAAGACGTTGACGAAAGTATTAAAAACAGAATTATAGAAGAAGTTATCGAGGTTGGCGAAATTACAAGACCTACGGTATTTTTAGAGGTGCTGTCCAACCTTTATCATGCGTACGGCGCCGATTTGCAAACGGAAAACGGCTACGTTTACGAAAAAATGATGATTGGTCTGGCGGCGGCGTATTCCACCGATAATATTTATTCGCCTCTTGTTTACGGTCACTATTCGCCGGATTACGACTATCTCGTAAGATACGGTCTTGTTAAACGGCTTTTCGAAGAAAATAAATTTGCTCACACCGACTGGTTTAAAGAATTTCACGTTGAATTCATGCGCAGCATCATGCAGGACGCGTTGCGCGCAGACGAAACTATGTGGTTCAGCAATTACGTGCGCGTAATAAAAAAAGGCGCTACCGGCCCTTATTCGTACATGGGTTACGTTAAAGGTAATTTTATTTTGCCCGCTTATTTCGACGAGGCTAACCGCGAATTTTACGACAAGAAATTCCATTTGTCGGAATTCGACGTGCCTTACGGCGACAACCCTACCGCAAGATATTGGATGGTGTTCCAGCACGGCGGCATATGCTGGAATTTAGCCCGCACGGGTCAAAGCGTTCAAAGAATTCTCGGCTTGCCGTCCACGGGCTTGTTCCAGCCTAGCCACGAGGCGTTTTTGCTGTATACGCAGGACGCCGACGGCAAAGGCTTTTGGTATATCGGCAACAACAACCACGGCTGGGGCAAAAGCTCCACCACATGGTACGGCGGAAAACGTTACAGATTGTTGTTCAACTGGGGCGCAAAATCGTTTGTTAATCACGCGTCCACAGCTTCGGCGGGCGGCACAAACTCGGGATATCAATATCTCGCGCAGGCAAACCTTAACCGCTACGACGATTTTAAAAAATCAATTTATCTCAATCTTGTCGCAAATTCTTATACCGACAACCAGATGAAGGTAACTGCGTATAACAAGGCTCTTGAAAGCATGGAGCTTAATCTTGACAGCTACGATTATCTTATAAAAGCGTACAAGGAAATATACGCCAACGTAAACGAAAGCAACAGAGACGCAATATCCGCCGAATGGAAGAAGCTTGCCGAAAGAATTATCGACGTATACACGTTCTATCCGCAGGCGATGTATGACTTGCTGCAAGTGATTAAGCCTAATCTTAACGGAGCGGATTTAATCGATATCGAACTCAAAGAAAAGACGGCGTTGGAGCGCGCTTCAAAAGCCACCAAAGCCGATATATGGCAGGATTTGGCGGCAAGGGAGCTTGCCAACGCGCATTTGGGCAAGGTGCAGGCAAATATCGCGTCGTTTTCGTTCGACGGCGAAAACGCGGGCAAAATAGTAATAGACCCCGCTTATGACGATTACGATATCGGCTGGCATTACCGTTTGGACGGCGGCGACACTTCGCCTACCGACCCCGAAAGTCAGATTTTAGCACATTCCTATCAGCTTTCGCCCGAGGAGATTGCGCAGATTACTGCCGATAACGACATAAAGATATTTATCGACGGTATGCCGCAAAATAAGCCCGCCTATACGATAGACATTCAGGAAGGCGTTTTGCCCGATTATTTATACGCCAACGATTTGGAAAACAGGGTAATAGGCGTAGACTTAACTTTTGAATGGCGAAACAACGAAAGCGAGGAGTGGACGTCTTACGCAAAGGCTTCGCCAAACAATACGGGGGATAAAACGCTGTTCGTGCGCGCAGGCGCGACGAAAAACCGTTTGCCGAGCGAATCGCGAATGTTTACGTTTACGGCAGACAACCAGCCTTTAACCCGAAGATACGTTTCGGTTTCGCACTTGTCGATAGAGGATTATTCAACGCAATCGGTGGATAGCAAAAGGCCGTTCTACGCGCCGAACGCAATCGACGGAAACGCCAACACGCTGTGGCATACTGATTTCCGCGAAAATGTTTTAAATCTCGGCAAAAAACCGTTTATCACCATAAAGTTAGACAAACCCAGATATATTTCCGCGGTTGAATTTAAACAGCTTAAATACAAGCCGGACGACCCTGACAGCATAAAGGCGGCTAAAGTGTACGTCAGCGAAGATAAAGAAAACTGGACGGAAGCGGGTAAAATAGAAAACTGCCCGCTAAACAGTCAGGATTTGCAGATTATCGACTTTTCCAAATGTGTTTACGGTCAATACGTCAAGCTGGAATTCGACACCTACAATATGTTTGCCTCTCTGTCAATGGTAAATATCTTTCAGGATTTAACCGTAGACCAGCGCCCTACCGCCGGCGTGGCATACAGCACCACTAAGCCCACTAATCAGGACGTTGTGGCAAGGCTTTTAAACGTCAGCTCGGACGAATTTATGATTTTGAGCGAGGGCGGAGATACGCACGTGTTCCATGAAAACGGCGAGTTTACTTTCCGTTTCCGCGATACGAGCAGCGGAAAAGAGGGCTCGGCGGTTGCCGTTGTCGACTGGATTGACAAGGTGCCGCCCACGGCGACTATTGAATATAACACAACTTTGCCCACGAAATACCACGTTATTGCCACGTTAAAGCCTGACAAAGACGTTGTCGTTACCAATAACGGCGAATACGAGCTTGCGGACGATGGAACGGTTATGGACAAGGACGGAAACGTTTTGGAAGGGTATACCGTTGACGAAGAAGGCAACATTTTTGATGCAAACAAAAACTTTGTTGAAAACATTAACCGGTTGACCTATGAATTTTTCTCGAACGGCGAGTTTACGTTTGAATTTGTGGACGCGGCGGGCAACACGGGAACGGCAAAGGCTGAGGTCGATTGGATAAATCCCAACGCGCCCGACTCCTTCGTTACGTTGAATATAAAAGAGTTGACAAATCAGGACGTCGTAGCCACGATTGCTTTCAGACAGGAAGACGTTACGGTTACAAACAACAACGGCAGCTTAACATATACGTTCCGCGAAAACGGCACGTTTGCGTTTGAATTTGTTGACGGTTCGGGCAACAGGGGCAGCGAGCTGGTTACGGTTACGTGGATTGATAAAACGCCGCCTACGGCAAGAGCCGAAATAGACAAGTCTAACAAACAGGTGGCGGTTGTCAGGCTGGTTGATTTCAGCGAGGAAGTTGTCTTTGCCGAGGGCGACGGCACTTACCGTTATACTAAAAACGGCACCTATACCATAGAGTTTTACGACAAAGCGGGCAATATGGGCTCGGTTGAAGTGGTAATCGATTGGCTTGCAACAAACGGAAAAACGGCTGCCATTGTTATAGGCTGTTTGTTTGCGGTTGCTGCGGTTTCGGTTGCGGGCACGGCAACGTTTGTAATAGTGACTAAACGTAAAAAGTATTAATTTTAAAAAATTTAATATAAAAAAATATATCCCGCCGTCTTTATTTAAAAAGACGGCGGGATATTAATTTGTTGTTTGTTTTAGCCTTTTAATAATCAAGCAATCGTCCGTTGTCGTTCCATTCGCCGTACATAACGCCTTGTTTAGTATTTTCTATAAATTTCCGCAAACGGCTTTTAAAAAGCTCGGGTTGTTTTTTCTTTATTTGTATCGTATCGATTCTTACGCGTCGGTATAACGGCGGAAAGCTCAAAAAATTATTCCAAACAACCAAATCTTCTTGCAACGCTCTTAATATATCCTTATCGATTACAAAACCGTTTGGCGACATGTCGGGCAAAACAGCGCGCCCCGCGTCGGTCATAAGCCCTGATTTATCCAATCTTCGGCAGCGCTCTTTGTTTAATTCCGACCATAAGGAATTCTTTTTGCGCGGAGCTAATCTTTGGGCGGTTACGCCGTTGTCAAGCCGTTTTTCCGTGCTGTCTATCCACCCGAAGCACAAAGCTTCTTCAACGGCGTCAATATACCAAAACGTACCGTCGTTTTGCGGTCTGCCGCGCTTTACTATAACCCAGCATTCGGTTTCTTTATTATGATTTTCGGTCAGCCACAAGCGCAGTTCGTTGCGGTTTTTAGCGGGCAGCAAATTTTTCGGTAGCATAACGCTATTATAGCAAAACGGACGAATATAAGCAACTGTAAATGAATTTTTTAATAATAAAAGCCAAACAGCTTAAACTGCACGGCTTAATGGCACAAAAAAATCAGCCTAACCGAATATTTTTGTGAAATATTCGAATTAGACTGAGTTTGGTGACCCCGACCGAAATGAATCCGAACCCTTGTATATGGATAATTGGCGTTATTTCTATATTGTCAATAAAATTTATTAAAGTTTGTTTCTGTAATTGAATTTCTTTAAAACTTGTTTTTTTCGTGCGGTTGTGACCTCAGTATAAATTTGAGTAGTGGCGATGCTTGCGTGTCCTAATATTTCTTGAACAGAGCGGAGGTCAGCACCGTTTGCAAGTAAATTAGTAGCAAAAGTATGGCGCAGATAATGAGGAGTTGACTTCGTATTTATCTGCGCCTTTTTTAAATATTTTTTATAAATATCTTCTATTCCGTGAATAGACAGAGGATTGCCGTAACGATTGACAAATAAGTATTTATTGCTTGACTTTTTGCGTTCTTTTATAAGTGTTCTTAAGCGTTCCCAAGTAACGGGAGATGATATGTAAATTAAACGTTGTTTGCGTCCTTTTCCGTGAATAAGAATTGTGTGTTCCGGACTAATGATGTCGTCCAAAGTTATTGCCGCTGCTTCGCCGATTCTTATTCCGGTGCTTATTAATAAGTCTAAAAGCGCGGCATCGCGTGCGAAGGTGCATTTTGCAAATGGTGAGAGGTGGTTGTTGTCTATACTTATACAGTCAAGTAGTTTCGTGATATCTTTTATTGGAAGCGTTTTGGGTAATTTGCGTTCTTGCCTGAAACGGAATTTCAACTTTGCAAAGGGAGAAAATGTAATTATATTTTCGTTATATAAGAAATCGTAAAAATTTTTAAGGGTGATGATTTTTCTTCGTATGGAAGTATCTTTAAGTTTTAATTCATTATTAAGATGCGCAATAAAACCGCAAATGTCGGGGGAAAGTATTTTTCTTTCAAAATTAAAAAACTGCTTCAAATCGCTGGTATAGGCTTTTAAGGTTTTATTTGATAGATTTTTTGTGGCATGTAAATAATTGATAAATTTCGATAAATAGTCCATAAATTCTCCATATTTTCGTATTTTACTATTGAAAATTATACCAAAATATGGTAAAATTTTATTAAAATAACTATTAATTATTTAAAGGAAAAACAAATGAAAATCGGAATTACATACGACACGGCGGAAATGTACGCCAAA
>JAIDVM010000011.1 GCA_029059705.1 Clostridia bacterium | reverse complement strand
GCGTTATATTTTCTTATATTTTACTTGTTTTCTACTTATATTTATCTGTTATATTCTTTAACCGCTTTTCTTAAAAGCGCGGCGTGGATACGCGCGGGCTGTTCGGTTAAGCGGAAGCGCCAATTTCCGTAAGAGGTTGCGGGAATGTTCATGCGCGCCTCGTCGCCCAAACACAAAACGTCTTGTATGGGCAAAACCGCAACGTCCGCGGGGGAAGCAAGCGTGCTTGTTACAAGCGCGTGCACAGCCTCTTCGCGGGTGACGAACGGACAGACAACGCCTTGTTTTTTAAGTTCGTCGCGAAGTCTGCGCTTAAAAACCTTAAACTGCGCGTCGTCCATTAGGCTTAAAAGCCCAAAGCACGTTGCGTTGTCGTGCGTGCCCGTGTAAGCCACGCTGTTTTCTTCCATATTGTGCGGCAAATAAGGGTTTTCGGGCTTGCCGTCAAGCGCGAACAGCACGATTTTCATGCCGGGGAAGCCGGTTGCCGCCCTAAGTCTTTCAACGCCCTCGTCTAAAACGCCCAAATCTTCGGCGATTATAGGAAGATTGCCGAGCTTTTCCCTTAAAGCTTCAAACAGCCTTTCCTTGGGGCCTTCTTCCCACTCGCCCGTTTCGGCAGTTTCCGCATCAAAAGGAATTGCGTAATATCTGTCAAGCCCTCTGAAATGGTCTATGCGTATAACGTCGTAAAGCTCGCGCGCGCGGGCAAGGCGGTTAGTCCACCACTCAAAGCCGTTTGCCGCCATAACCTCCCAGTTATATAAGGGATTGCCCCAAAGCTGCCCCGTTTTAGAAAAATAATCGGGGGGAACGCCCGCAACCTTTACGGGTTTTAAGTCCTCGTCAAGCTGAAACAGCTCGGGGTGCGCCCAAACGTCGGCGGAATCGTACGCAACGTAAAGCGGCAAATCGCCTATTATTTTAATCCCGAGGGAATTTACGTAATTTTTTAACTTAAACCATTGCTTTTTAAAGGTGTATTGCAAAAACACCCAAAACAGATAATCCGACTTATAAACGGATTTTTTAAACTCGTTTACGGCGAGATAATCGAAATATTTATAGCTTTCGGGGAACTCGTCAAACGTTACGTTATATCTGTTTTTTAAGGACATGAAAACGGCGTATTCGTCCGCCTCGCCGCTTTCCACAAATTTACAAAAATCCGCGTCCTTTACGTTAAAGCGGGCGTAAGCCAGCCTTAAAACGGAATATCTTTCATTGTAAAGCGTGCCGTAATCGATATCCCCTTCGGGCATTTCGCAGGATAACAGCTCCTCGTCGTCCAAAAGTCCTTCGTCTTTGAGTGCTACAAGGTCGATAAAATAAGGATTAACCGAATTGCAGCTAACCGACTGATAGGGGCTGTCGCCGCAGCCCGTCTGCGTTAAGGGCAAAATCTGCCAGTATTTTGCGTGCGACTTCTTTAAAAAATCGGCAAATTCATAAGCTTCTTTGCCCAAACTCCCTATGCCGTATTTGTTGGGCAGCGAAGAAATATGACACAAAACGCCCGCGCCGCGGGTAAGTCTTTCAATCATTTTTCACCTTTGTAACAGTTTTTTAATTCTTTCAACCGCCTCTGCGGTTACCTCTCTGCTGCCGAACGCGGTAAGGCGGAAATACCCCTCGCCGTTCTCGCCGAAGCCCGCGCCGGGCGTACCCACAACCTGAGCCTCGTTTAAAAGCTTATCGAAAAATTCCCAGCTCTTTAAGCCGTTCGGGCATTTCAGCCAGATATAGGGCGAATTTTTGCCGCCCGTATACCAAATGCCCAACTCGTCCATGCAGTCGGCAATCAGCTTTGCGTTTTCTCTGTAACAGGCAAGGTTTGCCTTAATCTGCGCCATGCCCTCTTTGGTGAACACAGCCGCCGCACCCTTTTGCACAACATAGGGCACGCCGTTAAACTTTGTTGACTGCCTGCGCAGCCAAAGCTTGTTTGCGTTCATGCCGTTCTTTTCGAGCGCGTGCGGAATAACCGTATACCCGCAGCGCGTACCCGTAAAGCCCGCAATTTTCGAAAAAGAGCAAAACTCTATCGCGCACGTCTTTGCGCCCTCTATCTGGAAAATCGACCGCGCAAGCGAGTTGTCCGTTATAAAGCACTCGTAAGCGGCGTCGAATAAAATAACCGCGCCCACCTTATTTGCGTAATCAACCCACTCTTTAAGCTGCGCCTTGCTATAAGCCGCGCCCGTGGGGTTGTTGGGCGAGCATATGTAAATTACGTCCGCCTTTACTTTGTAATCGGGCATGGGTAAAAAGCCGTTCTGCTCGGTTGCGTTGGCGTAAATAACCTTGCGCCCCGCCATTACGTTGGTATCGACGTAAACAGGATAAACGGGGTCGGGCACAAGCACAACGTTGTCCTTCGAAAAAATATCAAGGATATTTCCCAAATCCGACTTAGCCCCGTCCGAAACGAAAATTTCGGAAAGCTCAAGGCTTACGCCGCTTTCCTTATAATAATTCTGTATGCCCTCGCGCAAAAAGTCGTAGCCCTCGTAAGGGCCGTAGCCTTTAAAGGTTTCGCTTTTTGCCATGTCGTCCACGGCGGAATGAAGCGCGGAAATAACCGCGGGCGCAAGGGGCAAAGTAACGTCGCCAATGCCCAGCTTTAACACCTTTTTATCGGGGTGCGCCTTAGAATACGCCGCAACCCTGTTGGCAACCTCGGCAAACAAATAGCTTTGCGCAATATTGTTAAAGTTTAAATTGTAATTCATATTAATACCGCTTTTTTTAGATTCTTCGACGCGCTACGCTTGCTCAGAATGACAAAACCTAACTGTCATAATGTCAAACCCGCTTGTCATTCTGAACGTAGTGAAGAATCTCACTTTTTATATTTGCACTCTACCGCCGCTTTTATAAACTCGCGGAAAATGGGGTGCGCCGACTGCGGACGCGACTTAAATTCGGGGTGGAACTGCACGCCGATGTAAAACTTGTTTTTGGGAATTTCAACCGCTTCAACAAGCATGCCGTCGGGCGAAGTACCCGCAATTACCATGCCCGCCTTTTCGATTTCCTCGCGGAAGTCGTTGTTGAATTCGTATCTGTGGCGGTGGCGTTCGGAAACGCTGTCTTCGCCGTAGCTCGTTTTCATTATATTCCCCAACACCTTGCAGGGGTACGCGCCAAGGCGCATTGTGCCGCCCATTTTAACGCCGTGCTGGTCGGGCATAAGGTCGATTACGCAATGTTTGGAGTTGGGATTGAATTCCGAAGAATTCGCGTCGGCATATCCCAAAACGTTGCGCGCGTATTCTATAACCGCCGTCTGCATACCTAAACATATGCCGAAGTAAGGCACGTTGTTCACGCGCGCGTATTCCGCGCAAAGTAACATTCCCTCTACGCCTCTACCGCCAAAGCCGCCGGGCACGATTATTCCGTCCACGTCCTTTAAGGTCTTTTTGTAATTTTCGCGGGTCATCTCTTCGGTGTCAACCCACTTAATTTCAACCTTAGCCGCGTTTTCATAGCCCGCGTGCGCCAAAGCTTCGGCAACCGACAAATAAGCGTCGTGAAGCTGAACGTACTTTCCGCAAAGCGCAATTTTAACCGTTTTATTGCGCGCCTCTATGCGGCAAAGCATCTTGTTCCACTCGGTCAAATCGATAACGCGCGGGTCTAATTTAAGCCGTTTGCAAACTATTTCCGAAAAATGGCTGTCCTCTAACATTATGGGGCACTGATACAAAACGGGCAAAGTCATGTTCTCGATGCAGCACTCGGGCTCAACGTTGCAGAACATTGCGATTTTCGCCTTAACGTCGGCGGGCATGGGCGCGTCAACACGCGCGATAATTATGTCGGGATTAATCCCCATTCCCTGCAATTCCTTAACGGAGTGCTGCGTGGGTTTGGATTTGAATTCCTCCGAGCCCGAAATATAGGGCACTAAGGTTACGTGTATAAAGCAGCAGTTGTCCCTGCCCACTTCGCGCGCAACCTGACGGATTGCCTCGATAAACGGCTGGCTTTCGATGTCGCCGATAGTGCCGCCGATTTCGGTAATAACCACGTCCGCGCCGTTGGTTTTGCCAACGTTGTAAATAAAGGTTTTAATTTCGTTGGTAACGTGCGGAATAACCTGCACCGTCTGTCCCAGATATTCGCCGTTGCGTTCCTTGTTTAAAACGTTCCAATAAACCTTGCCCGTGGTAAGGTTGGAGTATTTATTCAGATTTTCGTCGATAAAGCGCTCGTAATGCCCCAAATCGAGGTCGGTTTCCGCGCCGTCGTCGGTAACAAAAACTTCGCCGTGCTGATAAGGGCTCATTGTGCCGGGGTCGATATTAATGTAAGGGTCAAGCTTTTGCGAAGCCACCTTATAGCCCCTGCACTTTAAAAGTCTGCCCAAAGATGCCGCCGTAATACCCTTGCCCAAACCCGAAACAACGCCGCCTGTAACGAAAATGTATTTAGTCATAAACCTCTCCAAAAAATTTTCCTTTGCTTAACTTAAAAATCTTTTGCTATTATAACACAAAAGCGGCGCAATTGCAAGATTTCGCCGCCTTAATTTTATTTAATTTTAATCGGTTACGCCAAGCAGATAATCGGTTGTAACCGAAAAGAATTTTGCAAGCATAACAACCATTTCTGCATTTGGTATGCGGCTCTCATTTTCCCATTGTGATATTGCGTGATGACTTATATTTACCAATTTGCCCAACTGTCTTTGGCTTAATCCTTTTTCAAGACGCAAATCTTTTAATCTTTCCGCAAACTCTTTCATATTTAAAATTATATCAATTTTTATTTCAAATCGCTTGACTGTCTTCATTCGAAGACATATAATAGAAGTATCAACTATTTCATGGAGCTTAATTATGGAAGATTCATTAATATTCGACTTGCTGTTTAAGGGGCATATATTCGATTACCGCGAAAAGCTTGAAAAAGAGGAAAACGACGCTATTTACAAATCGCTAAGCGAAGCGCGGGCAAAAGTCGAAAAAGCGCTCGATGAGGAACAATTAAAGCTTGTTGACAATTACGTTTATCACTTTAATATGCGCAAGGATGAATTGGAATTTATGACGGGCATAAGAATTTTGAATTACGGCGTTAAAATCGGAATGGAGCTTCAAAAAGCCTTTGACAACATTGACGAATTAGAATAAAAAAAGCGCGGACTGCAAATCCGCGTTTTTATTTAAGTTTTTTTAATTAAATTTCGATATCGCCCGTAAAGGCAAGGGTTGCGCCGCCCGTCATAAAAACGGTTTCGTCCGTGTAAACGATTTTTAAGTCGCCGCCGAGGAGCGAAACGGTTATTTCCGCGCCCTTGTCGCAAAGCCCGTTTAAGCAAGCCGCCACCGCAGAAGCGCACGCGCCCGTGCCGCATGCAAGCGTTTCGCCGCTGCCCCTTTCCCACACGCGCATTTTAAGGTGGTTTTTGCCGATTACCTTAACAAATTCGGTGTTAATCCTTTCGGGAAAGGCGGGGTGGTTTTCAAACAGCCTGCCCACCTTTTCGATTTCGAGTTCGTCGGGATTTTCAAACGTTACGCAGTGCGGGTTGCCCATCGAAACGAGGGTTACTTTATAATCCTTTCCGCCCACGGTTAAAGGCTGCGAAATTACGCTTTCGCCCTTAAACGTTGAGGGGATTTTTTCGCCGCTTAACTCCGCAGCGCCCATGTCCACTTTTGCAAAAGCGACGTTGCCCTTTTCATCAAGCGTGAATTCAAGCGTTTTTATGCCCGAAAGCGTTTCAACGCGGCATATGTTGCCATTAACGTAGCCCAAATCGTGCGCGAGCTTGCCCACGCAACGCACGCCGTTGCCGCACATTTTGCCCTCGGAGCCGTCGGCGTTGAACATGCGCATTTTGCAGTCGGCAACGGTTGAAGGGCACAAAAGAATTACGCCGTCGCCGCCGATTGAAAAGTGTCTGTCGGAAAGCTTGACTGCAAGCTCTTCAGGGTTTTTTATTTTTTCTTTCATACAGTCGAAATAGATATAATCGTTACCTATTCCGTGCATTTTATAAAATTTCATAAGATTCTTCGGCTTCACTTCGTTTCGCTCAGAATGACAAAGGGGGAAACGGTTACCAAAAACGCAGAGATACGAGCAGAACGAGGCGCGAGAGCACCCCCGAGGGCGCATACACGGAAGTATGTAACCGAGGCGGCGCACAGCGCAACATAGTTATGCGAAGTATATATGCGTTTTTATTACATTTCAATGTATGCGTCGCGTTCCGCGCCAACCGACACATACTTAATTTTGCAGCCGCACAGCTTTTCCAAAAGCTTTATGTAATCGAGCGCGGCTTTGGGCAAGTCGCCCGCCTTGCGGCACTTGGAAATGTCGCAATTCCAGCCCTTAACCTTTTCGAACACGGGCTTGCACTCGTCCAAAACGTCGGTGAACGGGAACTCGTCTATCACCTTTCCGTCAAGCGTGTAGTGCGTGCAGATTTCTATTTCTTCGTAACCGCTCAAAACGTCAAGCTTGGTGAGAGCGATTTCGTCCGCGCCCTGACAGCGTATGCCGTAGCGCGAGGCAACCACGTCGAAGGGGCCTACCCTTCTCGGTCTGCCGGTAGCCGCGCCGTATTCGCCGCCGAGCTCGCGGAGCTTTTCCGCCTTGTCGCCAAAGTATTCGCATGTGAAAGGGCCTGCGCCTACGCAGCTTGAATAAGCCTTCATAATGCCAATGGAATTGTTTAATTTAAGGTTGGGCACGCCTGCGCCTATGGGAGCGTAAGCCGCTATCGTCGAGGACGACGAGGTGTAAGGCACGATGCCGAAGTCAATATCGCGCAGAGCGCCGAGCTGGGCTTCGAACATAATGTTTTTGCCCGCTTTATTTGCTTCGTTTAAATAAATGCCCACGTCGCAGACGTAATCGGCAAGCGGCTTGCCGTAGGTTTCGAAGTATTCCTTCATCGCCTCCACCGTCACGGGCTCGAAGCCGTAAGCCTTTATGGTTAAATTCTTCCACTCAACGATGTCTGGCAATCGCTTGTATAACAGCGCCAGATTTAAAAGCTCGCCCATGCGGAAGGCTTTTTTCATGTATTTGTCGGCGTAAACGGGTGCAATTCCGCGGCGGGTGGAGCCGTAAGGCTTGCCCGTTGCCTTTGTCAGTCTGTCCTCTTCCATCACGTCCTGCAACACGTTGTAGGGCATGGTGATAATCGCCTTATCCGAAATTTTAAGGTTTTTAGGGGAAATTTTAATTCCGCCCTCTCTCAGTTTTTCGATTTCGCCGCAAAGGTGCTTAATGTCGATTACCATGCCGGGGCCCATAACGTTGACTACGTCCTCGCGGAGAATTCCCGAAGGCAGCAGATTTAAAATGAACCTGCCCTTATCGTTGATTACGGTGTGACCCGCGTTGTTGCCGCCCTGATAACGGCAAACGATATCGAACTTTTCCGAAAGCAAATCGACCATTCTGCCCTTGCCTTCGTCGCCCCAGTTGATTCCGCAAATACTTGTCAACATGTATGTACCTCGCAAAAGTTTATTACGGTATATATTATAGTTTTTAACGGCTTTTAAGTCAAGCAATTATAAAGCCTTCCCCCTTATTGGGAAAGGCTTTTTGAACTGTAAAATTGCGGGAGCGATTACGCCAACCCTAAAAACGCAGAGAAGCAAGTTAGGCTAGGAGCGCGAGTTTTTTCAAGGGGAGTTTACTTAGAGTAAATAACCCGCAGAAAAACGGAGCGCGACAAAGCATAACGCAGCTTATATGCGTTTTTACTTAACGCCGTAAAGAATGTCGAAGTACGTGGGATACGGCCAGTAGTCCGACGAGGTAAGCGTTTCCATTTCGTCCACAAGGGCGCGCACCGCCTCCATGTCGGGGATAATAACGTGCGCCATCGCCTGCGACGAGGTTTTAACGTTTTTCATATCCACCGCCGCAAGGTCGTTTTCAAGCTTATGCACCGCCGCCGTCGCGCCGTCGTTCAGTTCCGAAAGCCTTGAAATAAGCTCCTTTTCCGTGGCAAAAGGAATTTTGTCGCACACGGCGAGCTTTGAAGAAACGTTTTGGCACAGCTCCGCTACAAAGTCCGAAACCGCGGGAATTATATCGCGCTTTGCCATTTCAACCATGGTGAGCGCCTCGATATTGATTATTTTAACGTAATTTTCAAGCCTGATATCCGCGCGCGCAACCGCTTCCGCCTTGGTGAAAACGCCCTGCTTTACAAAAACTTCAACGTTTTTGTCCTCATACAAAACGGGCACCGCGTCCGCCGTGTTTTTGTTGTTCAAAAGCCCGCGCTTTGCCGCCTCGGGCTCCCATTCGGGGCCGTAACCGTCGTGGTTGAAAATTATGCGGTAGTGCTTTTTAAGCTCGCGTGTGATAACCGCGTTAGCCGCCTTTTCTATGTCCTTTTTGCCCTCTAACTCGTCGGCGAACTGCTCGAAAGCTTCGGCAACTATGGTGTTTAAGCAAATGTTCGCGTCGGAAACGTTCGCCTGCGAGCCGAGCATGCGGAATTCGAACTTGTTGCCCGTAAAAGCAAAGGGCGAGGTTCTGTTTCTGTCGGTTGCGTCCTTGGGGAAAATGGGGCTTTCGGGCACGCCTATGCCGCCCGCCGCAGCCTTTGCCGCAACGTAATTTTCGCCCTTGACTATGCTGTCCACAATCGCGCCGAGCTGGTCGCCAAGGTAAACGGAAATTATCGCAGGGGGAGCTTCGTCCGCGCCCAGACGGTGGTCGTTGCCCGCCGAAGCGACCGAAGCACGCAAAACGCCCTGATAATCGTCAACCGCCTTGATAACCGCCGCAAGCACAAGCTTGAAAAGCGTGTTGTTTTCGGGTTCTTCGCCGGGGTTTAAAAGGTTGAAGCCCGTATCCGTTGACATAGACCAGTTGTTGTGCTTGCCGCTGCCGTTTATGCCGCGGAAGGGTTTTTCGTGCAGAAGGCACACAAGATGGTGCCTTTGCGCAACCTTTTTCATAATTTCCATCGTCAGCATGTTGCCGTCCACCGCCGCGTTGGTGGTGGTGAAAACGGGCGCCATTTCGTGCTGGGCGGGGGCTACCTCGTTGTGCTTTGTTTTGGAAAGTATGCCGTAAGACCAAAGCTCTTCATCCAAATCGCGCATAAACGCCGCAATCGTGGGCTTGATTACGCCGAAGTAATGGTCTTCAAGCTCCTGCCCCCTCGTTACGGGCGCGCCGAAAAGCGTTCTGCCGCACAGCCTTAAATCCTTGCGGCGCATATATTCTTCTTCGGAAATAATAAAGTATTCCTGCTCGGGACCTACCGTGGTGCTTACCTTTTTGCAGTTTATCCCGAAAAGCTTTAAAATGCGCTTAGCCTGCTTGTCTATCGCAGTCATCGAGCGCAAAAGGGGCGCTTTTTTATCGAGAGTTTCGCCCGTGTACGAAACGAAAACGGTGGGTATGTATAAAGTTCCGTCCTTTACGAATGCGGGCGAGGTCGGGTCCCACGCCGTATAACCGCGGGCCATATAGGTTGCTCTGGAACCGCCCGAAGGAAAGCTCGAAGCGTCCGATTCGCCTATAATAAGGCTCTTGCCCGTAAGGCGCATAATAACCTTGTCGCCCTCGGGTTCGATAAAACTGTCGTGCTTTTCGGCGGTTAAGCCCGTAAGCGGCTGAAACCAATGCGTGTAATGGGTTGCGCCCATCGAAACAGCCCACTTTTTCATTGCCGAAGCAACCGCGCCCGCAATGGAAACGTCAAGCTGCTTGCCCGCCTCTATCGTCGCCCGCAAAGCCTTATAAACCTCGCTGGGCAAAGTTTCCTTCTGCACCGAATCGTTAAAGACGTTTTTACCGAACATCTCGGGGAGATTCATACCTTTAAACTCCTGTAAATATGATTTCCGTTTAATTATATGAAATTTGCGCCGAATAGTCAAATTAATTTAAAAAGTAATTTCAACGCGCTTTTTTATGTAAACCATAAGCAAAAATTATAAATAAATTATGTTCACAAAAATCTCGCCCTTGGTGCGGGCTACGATTTTTCGTGATTTTTTGGGCTTCTCGCCCTCTTTGTGCAATATTAAGGGCACACTTATTATTTAATTGCACAAATTCACCCACGCCGAGGTTGCTGACCGCAACAAATAGGGACTGCTTGCAAAAAATGTGATTTTTGCGCGCAACATTATTATTGAAAGTTGCACAAAATAATTTTATGAGGAAATTCTGGGAAGGAATTGTAAAAAACGTAAAATATTACACCGACAGGCGGTTTTCAACCATTGCCGGCACGCTCGTTTATTTTCTTTTGATGAGCATAGCCCCCTTTACGCTGTGGCTTACGCTCGTTTTCGGCAACGTAAACGTAAACCCCATTTTAGACCACCGCCTTTTAGAAAGCGTAAGCCCGTTTTTGCGCACGCTTAAAAGCTCCGCCGAAAGCGCGGTAAGCGGCGCGGGCATAATTTTTTTGGTAACCGCGCTTTATTCTTCCACAAACTTTTTTTACCATTTAAGGCGCAGCGGCGAAATAATTTATGAAAGCGAAAGCGTTGGCGGCGGATTAAAGCTGCGGCTTGCCTCGCTGGGGCTTATCGCGGTTACGATTATTTTAATCGCGCTGATTGCCGCCGCGGCGGTTGCGGGAAGCGCGTTAGACAACGTGTTGTTCCCGCACGTAATTTACGAAATAGTTTTTTCCGTATTTTTGGTTGCTTTGATTTTTGCCGTCGCCTTTATTTTAAACGTGTTTGCTTGTCCCTTTAAACTGAAAGCGCGCGAGGCGGCGCGGGGAAGCCTTTTAACCACGCTTTTATGGATAATATTTTTGGTGGGCTTCGGAATTTATTCGCGCTTTGCAACGCCCGAAAGACTTTACGGCAAAATCGCCTCGGTTATAATTTTTTTAATTTGGTGCTATGCAATGATGTGCTGTTTTGTTATCGGCATGATTTTAAACGGCAAAATTTTAAATGAACGCAAAAAGCTGCCGCTTAAACGAAAAATAAACGGCGCCGAAGCAGCGCCGTTTAAGTAAGCTTTTTTGTTGCAATATCAGTTATTGCAGCACCTGTTGCAGCGGCAGCAACCGCCGTCGTGGTGATGATGGCAACCGCAGCCGTTGGTAGAGCGGGCGTTGCCGCAGCCATTGTTGCAGCCGCAGGAATTACAGCCGCAGCCGCCGTCGTTAAAGGTTCTGAAACCGTTTCCGCCGCTCCAGCCGTTGCACCAGTTAAACCAGTTGCCGTTGTCGAAGTTATTGCCGCAACCGCAGCCGTCGGTATTGCGGGCGTTGTTGCAGCCGCAGCCGTTGTTGCAGCCGCAACCGCTGCGGTTTTGATTGCAACCGCAGCCGCAAGTATTGCAACGGTTGCCGAAAAGCAGACTGCACAAAAAGCAGCCGCAATTAGAATTTACACACATGGTAATATTTCCTTTTCCTTAGTCGGGTCAAAGGTTTTCCCCCTTGCCCTAATGTATTATATGAAAAGGCGCGGACGAAAGTTTCGTCCGCGCCCCTTATATACGGGAAATATTATTGCCGCATTTTAATTATTTGCCGAAGTATCTCTTCAACAATCCCGCAAAGCCCGCGCCGTGACGCGCTTCGTCCTTTGCCATTTCGTGAACGGTGTCGTGAATGGCGTCGTAGCCGAGCTGTTTTGCGCGCTTTGCAAGCGCGAACTTACCCTCGCATGCGCCCGTTTCCGCAGCCGCGCGAAGCTCAAGATTTTTCTTCGTCGAAGGCGTAACCACTTCGCCCAAAAGCTCCGCAAATTTAGAAGCGTGTTCAGCCTCTTCCCATGCGTAACGCTTAAAAGCTTCGGCTACTTCGGGATAACCCTCTCTGTCGGCAACTCTTGCCATTGCAAGGTACATGCCAACCTCGGTGCACTCGCCCGCAAAGTTGGCGTGCAAGCCTTCCATAACCTCTTCGTCCTCAACTTTACCGTCGCCCACAACGTGTTCGCAGGCGTACTTCGTATCCGCCTCTACGGGCACGAATTTTTTCGCCTTGCATACGGGGCAGACCTCTACGCCGTCCTCTACGATTTCACCGCAAACAGCACATTTTTTCATGATTAATCACTCCTTAAATAATTTAATATTTTTGCGCCGATACGGCGCGTTTTTACGTTTTGAATTATAACACGGCAAAACTTCAATTACAATATTTTTAACAAAATTTTCCAAAAAATTTAACCGTTCAACACCAGATTTTCAAGCTCCTTAAAGCTGCCCGCAAAAACCCTTGCGCCCGCCGATTTAAGCTGCTCTTTACTGCGGTAGCCCCACAAAACCGAAACGCAGTCCACGCCCGCGTTAGCCGCGGTTTGCACGTCCGTTTCGCCGTCGCCCACAAAAAGACATTCTTCGGGTTTTACCCCCAAATCGCGCATAATCTTTAAAGTAGAGGCGGGATTTGGCTTTAAAGGGGTGTTTTCTGTCTGACATAGTACTTCGCTAAACCCCAAATTTGCCAAAAAATCGCCATAAACGCGGTCTGTCGCGCCTTGCGGCTTGTTGGTAACTATTGCAAGAAGTATCCCTCCCGCCCTGAAATTTTGCAACGCTTCCGCCGCTCCGTCGTACAAAAAAGACAGTTCGTTAGAGCAGTTTGCAAACCTTTGGGAATAATCCGCATACACCTTTTCGATAAGCTCTTTATCCTCTTTTTCCACCGCGCGCTCAACTAATTTTCTTGCGCCGTTGCCAACGAATTTTTTAGTTTGCTCAACCGTAAGCGGCGGCAGCGAAAACTTTTTCAAGCTTTCGTTTATTACGCTTTGAATTGTTAAGGACGTGTTTAAAAGCGTTCCGTCCAAATCGAAAATTATCAGCTTGTACATAAAACTTTTTTACCGCGTTTACATCTTTTCGGGCACGCCTATTCCAAGGAGCGCCAACGCGTTTTTAAGCGTTTGCAAGGCGGCTTTTGTAAGGGCAAGACGGAAGTCCTTCGCTTCCCCCTCCGCCGTTAAAATTTTACAGTCGATATAAAACTTGTTGTACTTTTGCGCAAGGTCCACCGCGTAGCGCGCAACGACCGACGGCTCGTATTTTGCCGCAGCCTCCGCCACCGTTTCGGGGAATGCGGCAAGCGATTTTATCACCTCGGCTTCCTGTTCGCACGGGGCGTAATTTTTTACGGGCTTTAACGCGGTTCCGCTCTTTAAAAGCACCGAGTTTGCGCGGGCGCAGGTGTATTGAACGTAAACGCTCGTTTCGCCCTCGAAGCTTAAAACCTTGTCGTAGGAAAAGGTTATGTCCTTAATTTTATTGTTGTATAACGCGCCGAAAATTACCGCCCCCAAGCCCACGGTTTTTGCAATTTCTTCCTTGTTTTCAAGCGCGGGGTTTTTGTCGTTTATAACGGAATAAGCCTTTTGCACGCACTTGTTTATAACATCCTCAAGCCACACAACCTTGCCCTTTCGCGTGGACATCGCGCCGTCCTCTAACGAAACCATACCGTAAGCTACATGCACCAAATCCTTTGCCCAAGGCTTGCCCATAAGCTCCAACACCTTAAAAACCTGCTTAAAGTGCAGATTTTGCTGATAGGCGACAACGTATAAACACTTGTAAAAATCGTAAGTGTTTTTGCGGTAAATTGCCGCGGCAAGGTCGCGCGTAGCGTAAAGCGAGGCGCCGTCCGAACGCAGTATTAAGCAGGGCGGCATGCCGTAAGGCTCCAAATCCACGATTTGCGCCCCCTCGCTCTCTTTCAAAAGCCCCTTTTCCTTCAACTCGTCAACAACGGGCTGCATTTTGTCGGTGTAAAACCTTTCGCCCGCATAGCTGTCGAACCGTATGTTGAGCTTTTCGTAAATTTCTTTAACGTAATCGAGCGTGAGCTTTTTAAACCACTCGAAAAGCTCGTTCGCCTCTTTGTCGCCGCTCTCGATATTGCGGAAATACTCGCGCGCTTCCGCCTCCATTTCCTCGGTCGCCTCTTCGTTGAAGCGCACGTAAAGCTCGTTTATCGCGTGTATGCCGCGCTTTTCAACGTCTTTTTCATCGCCCCAGCGCTTATAGGCGGAAATAAGCTTGCCGAACTGCGTGCCGTAATCGCCGAGGTGGTTAATCCCCACCGCGTTATAGCCCGAAAATTTAAAAATTTTATAGAGCGCGCCGCCTATTACCGTTGTGGAAAGGTGCCCTATGTGGAATGGCTTTGCGATATTGACCGAAGAATAATCTATGCAAACCGTTTTGCCCTCGCCTTCCTTAGAAGAACCGTAGCCGTCCCCCGCCTTTAAAACGTTTTTTAACACCTCGAAAGCGAGCTTTTGCTTGTTTATTTTAAAGTTTAAATAACCGTTCACCGCCGAAACTTCGCTTATTACGTCGTCGGTGACAAACGAATTTTTAAGCTCCTCGGCGATAATTTGCGGACTTTTGCGCAGAATTTTTGCAAATTTAAAGCAGGGAAGCGCGTAATCGCCCATGTCGGAAGTGGGCGGAAGCGCAATCGAAGAATAAATTTCGCCCTTGTCCACGCCCGCTATTTCAATTTTTTCAGAAACGTATGCTTTGTAATCCATAACGCCTTAAATTTTAACACAAAAACAAAAATATATCAAGTTTACGCCGTAATTGTTTTGATTATTTTGGGCGATTATATTATAATTTAAGTAAATTACGACGTATCGCGCGCGGAAACGGCGCGAAAAGGATTTTTTATGAAATTAGGTGTTGTGGGACTGCCCAACGTTGGCAAATCCACGCTGTTTAACGCAATTACGCACGCGGGCGCCGAAGCCGCGAACTACCCCTTTTGCACGATTGAGCCCAACGTGGGCGTGGTTGCCGTGCCCGACGAGCGGCTTGATAAGCTTGCCGCGCTGTATTCGAGCAAAAAGGTTACCCCCGCCATCGTAGAATTCGTTGACATTGCGGGGCTTGTAAAGGGCGCTTCGAAGGGCGAAGGCTTGGGCAACAAGTTCCTTTCCCACGTGCGCGAGTGCGACGCAATCGTTCACGTTGTAAGGTGCTTCGAGGACGAAAACATAACCCACGTTTCGGGCGCGATTGACCCCGTTGCGGACATTCAGACGATAACCTTGGAGCTTATTTTGGCCGATATTGAGGCGGTTAATAAGCGTCAGGACAGAATAAGAAACGTTGCGCGCGGCGGCGCGAACAAGGAAGCCGCGGCGGAATTTGCGTTTTTGGAAAGGCTTGAAAAGTTTTTAAGCGAGGAAAAGCCCGCACGCCTTTTTAAATGTAGCGACGAGGAAAAGCCGCTTTTGGAAAATTTGTTCCTTTTAACCTACAAACCCGTTATTTACGCGGCTAATATATCAGAATTCGACATGGGCAAGCCCGAAAACGAAATTGCTTTGGTGCAAACGGTTAAAAACTACGCGGCAAAAGAGGGCAGCGAGGTTTTGGTAATCTGCGCAAAGACAGAAGAAGAGCTTTCCTTAATGGAGCCCGACGAGTGCGCCATGTTTTTGCAGGAATTGGGGCTTGAAGAGAGCGGGCTTAACCGCTTAATCAAAAAAAGCTACGCGCTTTTGGGGCTTATTTCCTACCTCACCGCGGGCGAAAAGGAAACGAGGGCTTGGACTATCGTTAAAGGCACGAAGGCGCCGCAGGCGGCCGGAAAGATACACACGGACTTCGAAAAGGGCTTTATCCGCGCCGAAGTTGTTGAATGGGACGTGCTTTTGGAGTGCGGCGGGCTTGTCGGCGCGCGCGAAAAGGGTAAAGTGCGCTCCGAGGGCAAGGAATACGTTATTAAAGACGGCGACGTGGTGCTTTTTAGATTTAACGTGTAGGGTTATATGGAAAAATCCGTACTTTTTATGTAATTTTCGGATATGTGCAAATTAAAAACCGCCCGCGCAAAGCTGCGCGGGCGGCGTATTTTTTATTTTTTAATTATTTGAGTTCGGCGAAATATTTAATAGTTCTTACCATCTGCGAGGTGTAAGAATTTTCGTTGTCGTACCAGCTTACTACCTTTACAAGCGTGGTGCCGTCGCCGAGGGGCATGCACTTGGTTTGGGTTGCGTCGAACAGCGAGCCGTAGCTCATGCCGATTACGTCGGAAGAAACGATTTCTTCTTCGGTGTAGCCGTAGGAAGCCGAAGCCGCAGCCTTCATTGCGCCGTTTACCGCGTTTGCGTCAACTTCGCCTTCGCAAACAGCGATAAGCTGGGTCAACGAACCGGTGGGAACGGGAACGCGCTGTGCGCAGCCGTCTAAAACGCCGTTGAGTTCGGGGATAACAAGACCGATTGCCTTTGCCGCGCCCGTGGAGTTGGGAACGATGTTCACGGCAGCAGCTCTTGCTCTTCTTAAATCGCCTTTACGGTGAGGGCCGTCCAAAACCATTTGGTCGCCGGTGTATGCGTGAATGGTGGTCATATAGCCCTTCTTGATTTTGCAGAGCTTGTTTAAGGTGTCAGCCATAGGAGCGAGGCAGTTGGTGGTGCAGCTTGCAGCCGAAATAACCGTGTCGCTTGCCTTTAAGGTGTGTTCGTTTACGCTGTAAACCACGGTAGGCAAATCGTTGCCCGCGGGAGCGGAGATAACGCACTTTTTAGCGCCCGCTTTGATGTGAGCGGAAGCTTTTTCTTTGGAGCAGTAGAAGCCCGTGCACTCTAAAACAACGTCTACGTCGTAATCCTTCCAGGGAAGGTTAGCCGCGTCCTTTTCTGCGAAGATTTTGATTTGTTTACCGTTTACGGTAATGGAATCTTCACCCGCAACAACGGTGTCGCAGTACTTGTATCTGCCCTGAGCCGAATCGTACTTTAAAAGATGAGCGAGCATCTTGGGGCTGGTTAAGTCGTTAATTGCCACCACTTCGTAACCTTCGGCGTCGAACATCTGTCTGAACGCGAGACGACCGATACGGCCGAAACCGTTGATTGCAACTTTTACATTTGCCATAAAATTAATTCCTCCGAATTAAATAAAATTATTTGTTTTTTACAAATCGATATTATTATAACAAAAAGAAATTTTCAAGTCAAACGTTTTTATGGATTTGCCGTTTTAACATGCTTTATAAAATTATATTGCATTAACTTTTAATAAGCAACGCTTTTTTGTTATTTTTTAATAATTTGCGGAAATAACTTGAAATTATAAGCCGCTTGCATTATAATAAACTAAGGTAAATTTTACCGCAATTAATTTTTTTGGAGATTTTTGATATGGCATTGGTTTCGGCAAAGGACATGCTTGAAAAGGCAAGGGACGGCAAATACGCCGTAGGGCAGTTTAACATAAACAACTTGGAATGGACCAAATCCATTTTGCAGACCGCGGAAGAACTTAAATCCCCCGTTATCCTCGGCGTTTCGGAAGGCGCGGGCAAATATATGACGGGCTTTAAAACGGTTGCGGCTATGGTTAAGGCAATGATTGAGGAAATGCACATTACCGTCCCCGTTGCACTGCACCTTGACCACGGCACTTACGACGGCTGCTATAAGTGCATAGAAGCGGGATTTTCTTCGATTATGTTTGACGGCTCCCACTTCCCTATCGCGGAAAACATTGAAAAGACGAAAGAGCTTGTTGCCGTTTGCAACCATTTGGGGCTTAGCATAGAGGCCGAAGTCGGCTCTATCGGCGGCGAAGAGGACGGCGTTATCGGCAAGGGCGAGTGCGCAGACCCCGAAGAGTGCAAAAAGATTGCCGACCTTGGCGTAACCATGCTTGCGGCAGGCATTGGCAACATTCACGGCAAATACCCCGCAAACTGGGAAGGATTAAGCTTTGAAACGCTTGCAGCGGTTAAAAAGAAGGTTGGCAACATGCCCCTCGTTCTTCACGGCGGCACGGGCATACCCACCGACATGATTAAAAAGGCGATTTCTTTGGGCGTTGCTAAAATTAACGTAAACACCGAGTGCCAGCTTTCCTTCCAGGCGGCTACGAGAAAGTACGTTGAAGAGGGCAAGGATTTGGTTGGCAAGGGCTTTGACCCCCGCAAGCTGCTTGCACCCGGCGCGCAGGCCATTAAGGACACCGTTAAGGAAAAGATGGAAATTTTCGGGAGCATCGGCAAAGCGTAATTTGCCTGCACGAAAGACATACATACGATGAAGAAGCCCCCGCCGAAAACGGCGGGGGCTTTGACTTTTGGTTAAAAAAGAATTTTCTGCACATACTTTCGGTATGAAAAGGTTAAATAAGTTAAAGACGAAAATTTTGGCGGTTGCGGTTATTTTTGCCGCGGCGGTTTTAAGCCTTGTGCCCGCGTGCGCAGAAGCGACGCAAAGCTCGGTTAAGTCGCTGACCAAACCCTACATTGCCGAATACAACTGCGTTGAGGCGAAATTCGGCGGGGCGGATTTGCTTAAAGAATACGATTTTATTAAAATCACGCTTATTGACGACGAGAAAATGGAAATAAGCTTTAAGCCCAAGGACGGCGAAAAAAAGACGGTTGAGGGCACTTATTCCGTGGACGGCGAAACGCGCGAAATGACGGGGAACGTTTGGATTTTCGGCGTGGAGCACCGCGAAAAAATTAAAATAGAAAACGGCGGTTTTACCGTGGTTAAAACGCTGATGAACAAGCCGCTTGTGTTAAGGTTTGAAATAAAATAAAAACGGCAAAAAAAGCCCTCCCTTTACTTCGGGAGGGCTTATATTTTATTCTTGTTCGGGTTGTTGACTGCCCGTCTGCTCGGGTTGTTGGTCTGGTTGCTGTTCGGGCTGCGGTTCGTTTGCCTCTCCCGCCGGCTGTTCGGGCGTTATGCCCTTGCGTTTTTGTACAAGGGGCGCAAGCTTTTCATCATACAGCTTTTTAAGCCCTGTTGCCGCAAAGTGCCCCGCAACGCCGCACGCGGAGCCGATTAATATTCCGCCCAGAACGTCGGTTGGGTAATGAACGCACAGATAAATGCGTGAAAGCGCGACCAAAAGCGCGATTATTATTGCGGGCAGAGCCTTTAATTTGTATCTGAACGTAAGCGCGACGGCTGCGGCAAAGAGCGCCGCGGAGTGCCCCGACGGAAAGGACGAATCGGTGGGTTGGCGGACGCCGTAAGCCTTGTAAAAATCCAAAAACGGCTCGTACTCGCTCCACGGTCTGGCACGGTTGACTGATAGTTTTAAAATTACGTTTACGATTAGCACGTCTAAAACGAGCGCGCAGCCCACCGCCACCCCCGCCCAGCGGGTTTTTTTGAAAATTAAAAGCACAAGCGCGCAAATAATCGCGCCCGCGCCGAATTCTCCTATATAAGTTATATATTTCATTATATAGTTGAGCCACGCCTGCGAGTGGAAAGTGGCGTCAACCCATTGTAAAAACTGTATTTCCATGGTTAATTTTCGGGTTTGTAATCGCCCGTGATTTCTTCGAGCCCTTCTATTACAAGCTGGTTGTATTTTTCCTCTTCGGCAGAGGCTACGGGCTTGATTTCGTTTGAGGCTTCGGCGTTTTTTATAAGCTCTTCCGTTTCCTTGTCGTAAGCCACGGAATCGTACTTCATTTTTGCGAGGTTTTTATCGGCGTACATCTTTTCAAGCTCCTCGCGCGCGAGCTTTTTCTTTTTTGCGTTTAAATAATAAACGATTATATTTGCTATGAACAGAACTGCGAAAACCGAGCCGCAGACTATTGCGATTATATATTCGAAAGGCATATTTTAATTTTACAACTCTCTTTTTATTATGTCAAGTTTTAATTTGATTTAATCGTCAAAACGTTGTATAATGTACACGGAAAGTAAATTTTGACGGAGAAAATTATGGCGACGGACAAAAGAATTATTAAAACGCGGGCGGCTATTAAAAACGCTTTTATGCAGCTTATGACCAAAACGGAAGCCAGCAAAATAAGCGTTTCGGACATAGCGGCAAAGGCGCTTGTAAACCGTTCGACGTTTTATTTGCACTATGCGGACGTAAACGCTGTTATTAAGGACATAGACGGGGAAATCGCTGCGAAAATCGAAGAGTGCATAAGCGATTTTGACGTTGACGACGTTTACGGCTCCACCTACGCCATGCTTGAAAATATTTCGGCATTGCTTGACGAAAAAGAGGCTTTCAGAAACTATTTGTTGTTTTCGAAGGAAGCGGGCGGCGTTATGACGAGGCTGAAGGAAATTATGGTTGAAAAGACTACCTCGGCGATTTTGGCGGCGCACCCCGATATGCCCGAGGCGGACATAGTTTTGCCCGTCACATTTACGGCGGCGGGGCTTACGCACAGCTATGAGGTATGGATAAGGAGCGGAAAGAACATGAAGCCGCGCGACGAATTTATAAGCGAGCTTTGCGACGTTACCGAATACGTAATAAAAAAGGTTATTATGCGGTAAATTTTCATAATTTAAGGCAATAATAAATATATTATTGCTATGAAAAGAATATTATTTTGCGGCGGCGGCAGCGCCGGACACGTTATACCTAACGTTGCGATTATCGAAGCTTTAAACGGAATTACGGACAACCTTTATTTGGGGACGGACGGCATTGAAAAGAGCATTTGCCAAAGCAACGGAATCGATTTTTTGGAGTGCGGAGCGGTTAAGCTGGTGCGTGGGAAAATCCTTTGCAACCTTGCGCTCCCCTTTAAGCTGTTTAAGTGCATAGGCGAGGCGGGGAAAATTTTGGACGAAGTTAAACCCGACCTCGTTTTTTGCAAGGGCGGTTATGCGTGCGTGCCCGCCGCGGTGGCGGCGAAAAAGCGGGGTATTCCCGTAATTACGCACGAATCAGACCTTACGGCGGGGCTGGCGAACAAATTTATTGCGGGCAAGTGCAAAAAGGTTTTAACCACCTTCCCCTCCACCGCCCGCGCCTTCGGGAACGGGATTTGGACGGGTTCGCCCATGCGCGAAAAGATTTTTAAGGGAAACAAAATAGAAGCGCGCGCAAAGTTCGGTTTGGACATGCGCCCCACCATTTTGGTTTTGGGGGGCGGAAGCGGTTCCGAAATTATAAACGCGCACATAGAAAGAATTGCGCCGACGGTGTGCAAAAATTATAATATTTTGCATATTTGCGGCAAGGGCAGAACGACAGGCGCGGACGTTTACGGTTATAAACAAATAGAATTCTGCGACGACATGGGCGCGTGCTATGCCTGCGCGGACGTGGCGGTTTCGCGGGGCGGCTCGAACGCGGCGCACGAGCTGGTTGCGCTGAAAATACCAACTCTGTTTATACCGCTTGAAAACAGGCGCAGCCGCGGCGACCAAGTGAAGAACGCGGAATATTTTGAAAACGCGGGATTGTGCCGCGTGTTGCGCGAGGGCGATTTGACGGACGCGGCGCTGATTGACGGGGCGACGGCGCTGTTTGGCGACAAAAAATTAAAAACCGCACTTGCGGCGAGCGCCGTAAAATGCGGTAACGAAAGAATTATTAAAGAAATTTTGGCGACCTTGAAGGCGCGGTAACTTAAATTTGTCATGCTGAGGCTTGCCGAAGCATCTTTGGGGATTCTTCGACTGCGGGCTACGCCCTCCGCTCAGAATGACAACGGGCGGGCAGAATGACAAATGGGCGGGCACGGCAGCTCAGAATGACAAAAGCCCTAAACCGTTTAAAAGGATTTTTACGGCGATTAGCATGAGCACGACGCCGCCGATTATTTCGGCGATGTAAGCTTTCTTTTTAAAGAGTTTGCCCACGGTTTTGCCAAGGAACACGCCGACGAGAGCTATTATGAACGTGGTTACGCCGATTATTGCAACGCTTATCCACGCCCAAAGCTGAACGTTTTGCACGGCGTTTTCGAGCATTACGTTCAAGCCGAAGCCGACGAAAAGCGCGTCTATACTTGTGGCAACGCCCTGCACAAGGACTGTCGGCATTGAGAAATCCTTGGGGATAAGCTCCTCTTCTTCCTTTTTAATTAAGTCCTTTATTCCGTCGAAAATCATTTTGCCGCCGATTATTAAAAGCAGCGCAAAGGCAATCCAATGGTCTACGGCGTCGAAAACTTCGATTTGGCGGAACGCCATTGAAATATAAAAGCCGATTATCGGCATAACCGCCTGAAACACGCCGAACGTGAGCGGAATTAACACGGCTTTGCGCTTTGTTAAGTTTTGGTAAATCATGCCGTCGCATATCGAAACCGCAAAGGCGTCCATGGAAAGGGAAACGCCCGACAGAAATACCGAAAGAATTAACGTCCACAACATAATATCTTTATTTTATCATATGCGGCGTTTTTAGTAAATAATTTTATTAATTATTTTTTTAAAAGCAATTAAAAGCGTTTGCTTTTTTTTTGAGAATATGTATAATAATATTGCTGTTCGTTTGGCGGCAAATATATTTTGAGGCGTAGCGCAGTTTGGTAGCGCGTCTGGTTAGGGACCAGAAGGTCGTGGGTTCAAGTCCCGTCGCCTCAACCATTTAGCGGCAACCTTTGGGTTGCCGCTTTTTTCGTTAAAGTCCCTAAAAGGCGCGGGCGGGGCGGTTACCAGTTTACGGGAATGTTGCAGGCGAATGTCGGATAGGGCGAGTTTGTGTTTTCGAACATGGCGCCAAGGCGGTTCATCATGTGGTTTTGGTGCTCCATGAACGTGTGGACGTAGCGGTTTAAGGTTATTGTGGAGTTTTTATGCCCCAAAATACGCGAAAGGGATTTTACGTCCATGCCCGTTTCGATTGCGCGGGTGGCAAAGGTGTGCCTTAGCGAATGGAAGCCGCGGTGAGGTATTTCCAGCCCCATTAAAATAAGCTCGAAGGTACGTTGATAGGAGCGTACGGAAATTTCCTTTCCGCCCGAACCGCAGATTACAAATTTGCTTTCGGCGTGTTTTTTTAAATCGCGCAAATAGGGCAAAAGCTGGACGGGAACGGGGATTATTCTTCTCGAATGTTCCGTTTTGGGAGTATCGAACAGCTTTACGTAACCGTCGTCGTTCCAGCTGTCGCGGCAGGATTTTGCGACGGTTAAGGTGCCGTTTTCCAAGTTGATATCGCTCCATTCCAAAGCGACGAGCTCCCCCACCCTTAGCCCCGTGTAAAGGCAGATTATTATGCCGAAGAGCTTGGGTTTGCCGCTTGAAATTACGTAACGCTCTATTTTGCGCTGTTCGGCGCACGTAAAACAGCCCATGTCCCTTTCGGGCGCGCGGGGGATTTTGATGCAGTCGGAAAACTGCCTTTCGATTAGCCCCGCCGTCTGGGCGCAGACGAGCGAGCTTTTTAACACCGCCACTACCCCCGAAACGGTGTTGGGCGCGTATTTTTTGGCGAGTTCCGCCGTAAATTTTTGAAGCACGGGCGCGGTTAAATCTTCTAAATTAAAACCGCCGAGCTGCGGCAGGATTTGCAGGCGCACCGTATCCTGATACTTTTTAAAAGTACGTTCCTTAACCATGGGTTTAACCCATATTACAAGCCATTCGTTTAACCATTCATCGTAATTCATATGTACCTCCAAACAGATTTTTGACAATTTATAACGCCTTTTATACATTTTTTCGGCGTGTTGTTCGGTCTGCCAGAGTTTTTAAGGCGCGATTTTTTGCTTTACGGTAAAAAATAAAGACGGACGTTAAAGTCCGCCTTGATAAATTGAACTTAAAAAAGGTTATTCGTTTTTATTTTCGGGTTGCGACGGAGATTCCTCGCTGCGCTCGGAATGACGGGCGGGGGCAACGTTTGCGGATTGCATTGCGGGGGTAGTTTTTTCGGGTTGCGGGGCGGGAGTTTCCTGCGCGGGGGCTGCAATGCCGACAACCTCGTCCACGGCGAGGGTGAAAGCTATGCCCTGCCCCGCCGATTTTAAGCCCGCCTGCCTGTAAATTGCATGCAAAACGTCGTCCTTTATTTTGGAAGGGACTAAAATCATTACTATTTCCTTATCGGGCTGAATGGTTATGCTGAAAAACTTTTCAGCCTCTTTATTAGCCGTGCCGCGGGCGTGGATTACGGTGCCGCCTCTTGCTCCCACTTCCTTTGCCGCGTCCATAACAAGCTCGGAATAGCCTGCGTTTACCACACAAAAAACCACTTCGTAATCAGACATTATTTTGCCTCCTTGACAACCGTTTTATTGTTGCTTAAAAAACCGAATATAAGCGTGCCGATAACACTTGTTAAGGGCACGGTGAACGCTATGCCCTTGCCGTCCTTTATGGTTTTGAATTTTTCGCCGAGGACGTGCATTGCGTCGGAAAGCTTACTTTCCTGAATTACGCTGAAAATTACGCATTTATCAGTATCGGTAAGCCCCAGAAAGCTTAACGTTTTTGCGTCGGCGGTGCCTTGCGCAAGCGCGACAATTTGCATGTTTACTTCGAAAGACTGTATTAAGTCGAGAAAATATTCCGCTTTGTTTCTGCCGACGACGGTAATTAAAAGCTTTAATCTGTTTGAAGTAACCGTGTTTGCCGCAGTCTTTTTTTGGCGGGCGGCTACCGTTTTGTTTACCCTTTGGGTTGCTTTTTTTGCCGCCTCCGCTATTCTTTTTGCGGGCTTGCGCCCGTTATTTTCTGACATGTGAACTCCTTATTTGAAATATATAATCTGTTCGTCGTCCGCTGAAATAATTCGTTTAAGCATTGCCTTGTTGCGGACTTTTTGGGACATAACCGCCTTGAAGCCGAGCGCCTGGATTGTTATTAAAGGCGTCATGGCGACCATTGCGACCACGCCGAAGGCTTCGGTTAAGACCATTTCCGCGCTGCCGTTTACGGCTATGCACGCGCCGACGACGAGGGGCAGAATAAAGCTTGAGGTTAGCGGCCCGCTGGCAACGCCGCCCGAGTCGAACGCGATTGCCGTGTAAATTTTTGGCACGAAGAACGAAAGCCCCAATGAAATCATATAGCCGGGGATTAGATAATATAAAATTGAGAAATGGAAAACCATTCTTATCAGCGAAAGCCCTATTGAAATCCCCACCGCCGCGGAAAGGGCGATTATCATTTCAATCTTTTTTACGCCGCCGCCCGTAACCTCTTCTACCTGTCTGTTTAAAACGTGGACGGCGGGTTCGGCAAGCACTACTACCATACCGAGGACGAAGCCGAACACAATTAAGAGGGGCTGGCTGAATTGGGCAATCTGTTTGCCGAGCTTAAAGCCGACGGGCATGAAGCCGACCTCTACCGCGACGAGGAAAATTACCAGACCGAAGAAGGTGTAGCCTATGCCCATTGCGATTTTGAGGAGCTTTCTTTTGGGGAGCTTTAAAACGGTGAACTGCAAAATGAGGAAGAACGCCACCACCAAGCCGAGGGCGAGCGCGACGCTGCCGACGGTGCTTAGCACGACGTGACCGAAGTTTGCCAGACTTTCTTCAACCGTGTTATAGATTGCGAGCTTGTCGAAGGGAATTTCGCCGCCCGAACACAGCGCGAGCACCATTACGGCGAGCATGGGACCTATTGAGCACAGCGCGATTAAGCCGAAGCTGTTTTCGTTGGCGTTTCTGCCGCCTATCGTTGAAGAAATTCCCACGCCGAGCGCCATTATGAAGGGTACGGTTATGGGCCCCGTGGTTACACCGCCCGAATCGAAGGCGAGCGCCAAAAAATCAGCGTGCTCTTCCATTAACACCGCGCAGAGCGCGAAAAGGAACATGTAAAAGAACATTAAGAGCGCGGATAAGTCCTTGCGGAAAACTATTTTAACGACGGCGAGCACGAGGAAGATACCGACGCCCACGCCGACGGTGGCGATTAACACCGTGCTGTTGATAACCGCGGAAACCTGCCCCGCGAGGACGGATAAATCGGGTTCGGCTATCGTTATGAGCACGCCCATAACAAAGCAGACTATTAAAAGCACCCACACCTTTTTGGATTTTGTCAGGCCCGTGCCGACCTGTTCGCCCATGGGCGTCATGGCGAGGTCGGCGCCGAGGTTGAAAAGACCTATGCCCAAGATGAGAAAGACTGCCGAAACGGCGAACGCGACGATTTCGGTTACGGTTAAATCCACGAGAGGCGTGAACGAAATTATTAAAACGATTGCCGCGACGGGCAATACGGAAATTAACGATTCTTTAAGTTTTGATAAAAGGATTTTTGCCATTTAATTTTGCCTTGTTTTATGCCTTGCCGTTTGCCTTGCAACGCGGCTGTTTGCGAAGCTGCGACTTAGTATAAATATGTTATCATAAAATAAATTTATTTTCAATAATTGTTTGAAGAAAAATTTGACTTTATGGTGATAATATGATATATTTTGCGTGTAATTTGCAGGTGTCGCCTATCGGTATGGCGCCAGCTTCCCAAGCTGGTTTCGGCGGGTCCGACTCCCGTCACCTGCTCCAAAAAGAAACCGCTGTCTTTGGACGGCGGTTTTCTTTTTTTATTGATTTGTCATGTTGAGCGGAACGAAGTGGAGCCGAAACATCTTTTGTTGGGGATTCTTCGCTGCGCTCAGAATGACAAAAACGTGTTCAGAATAGCAATAACGTATTCTGACAGACAAAAAAATGTGTTTTCAATGGCGGAATGGGAAAAATTTTGCGGGGAGGGGTTAAATTATTTTAAAAAGGACAAAAACTTGTTCGGAGGATAATTTATGAACCCGATAAATGAAAAATGCAAATCGCTTGAAAACAACTTTTTACCGCTGAAAAAAATGTACCCGAAAAGCTATAACAAGGAAAAGACTTCGCCCTACACAAAGACGCGCGTTATACTTATGAACGGCACGGAATTCGAGTCGGCGTGGTTTATGCATCAGTTTGCAAGGCATTGCAACGAGCCCGAAATTTGCGCGGCGTTGGCGGTGGTGCGCCGTCAGGAACAGCAGCAGCAAAAGCGCATAAGCTGCCTTAAACCGATTAACGAGAGTATTTTGGAAACGACTATCGCATATGAACAGCTTGCGATAGATTTGACGGCGGTTTTGGCAAAGCACGACACGGACGAGACGAACATAAAGGCGCTAAACTTTGCGCTTTTGGAGGACTTTGACCACCTTTACCGCTTTGCGAACCTTTTGAAGATGGACAAGGGCGAAAACGCGGACGAGCTTGTGGGCAAGTACACCGAGATTATGCCCGGCCGCCCCACCGTTGCCGAGCACCGCTACCCCGCGGACGATGTTAAAAAGCCCATGGTTGCCGAAAAGGCCGACCTTTATTCTAAGCTGGCTGCAAGCACGATTACGGCTGCCGAGCAGCAGACGATGAATTATTATATGAACATTGCGCAATGGTATAAAAACGATTTGGGCAGAAAGCTTTACGCCGAAATCGCTATGATTGAGGAAGCGCACGTTTCGCAATACGAAAGCCTTAAAGACCCGAACATGAGCTGGCTTGAAATGTGGGTTATGCACGAATATTGCGAGTGCTGGCTGTATTATTCCGCCATGCAGGACGAAAGCGACGAAAGCATTAAAAAGATTTGGAGCGAGCACTTTAAAATGGAAGTAAGCCACCTTAAAACGGCGGCTAAGTTACTCAAAAAATACGAAAAAAAGACGTTTGAATCCGTTTGCGGTTCGGGCGAGTTCCCGCAGCTTTTAAAGCTTGGCGGAAACAAGGATTATATAAGAAAGGTGCTTGCGGAAACGATTAATTTAACCGCCGACAACACGGTTAAGATTGACGGCTATAAGGACATTAAAAAAATACCCGACGACCACAGATATTTCGATTATCAGAAATATATGGGAACGCCGGACAAAAATCCTTCGCACCTTGTTATAGAGAAGGCGATTGAGAGGCTGGGCGAGGATTATCGCTATCAAGACAGCGAGCACCCCGTAAAAGAACTGAGAAACAGAAAGCAGGACAACGTGAAGATTGCAAGGACGAAGTAAGATTCTTCGACTGCGGGCTTCGCCCTCCGCTCAGAATGACAAGGGACGGCAAAATAACGGAGGCCGCCGCGGAATTTTTCCGCGGCGGCGCTTTTTTATTTTGTGGTTTTTTTGTTTTCTTTGACGAACTGTTTTAACTGTTTGAACATCTCGTCCTCGCCCTCTTCCTTTAAAACCGTTAAAAACCTTTTAAGCGCGGCGTAGGTGTTTGGGTTCATGCCCTGTTTATCTGTGCGCTCTTCAAGGTATTTTAAGGGGAAAGATTTGTCGTAGCCGTCCTTTAAATATGTTTTGGAGGCGGCAATTCTGTCGCAAATCATTTCGGCAAGGTATTTTGCGGGCATTTCCACATACACCTTTTGCCCGTTTGCGTAGTCCGTCCAATATTCGAAGTGGTGTTTGTTTTTGCCCTTGTGGTGCAGCCATGCGGCGGAATAACCGATTACTTCCCGCTCCCTTGCCTGCGGGCTGCGGTTGCCCTGATAGTACTTTACGCCCGCCCAAAATTCGGCGGGGCTGAATTTGGATAAATCGTGGGCAAGCCCTTGTTTTATAAGCCCGCATTTAAAGCACAGTTTGCGCACGGTGCGGCGGTGGCGGGTTACGGTTGCCAGATGTTTGAAAAAGTTCATGATTTTTGTGGAGATTCTTCGCTGCGCTCAGAATGACAACGGCTAAATAATAACTTCTAAACCGTCAAAGGCGGCGGTTACGTTGTATTTTTGCGCGACTTCGCTTACGTGCCCGCGCGTGGGGTTGCCGTTGTGCGAAAAATGGGTGATTACGATTTGCGTGTTTTTATCGATTACTCCCGCTTTTAAAAGCTTTTCTTTCATAACCATATCGTCCTCTATGCCCATATGGCGGGAACGTTCGCCCGCGGTGTATTCGAGGAATGTGCAGTCGATTGCAACCAGATTTGCCTTGGAGCCGTTTTGGGCAAGGAATTCAAACGCTTTTTCGGGTATTCTGCCCGTATCGTATAAGTGCAGATAGCCCTTGCCGTTGCGCTCTATATAGAACAAAATACACTCTTCTTTGTCGGAATGTTGCGCGGGGACGGTTATTACCTTATATTCGCCGACGGTGAAAGTTTGGCAGGGCGAAATTTTGTGAAGCGCGACGTTGGGGGCGACAGAAGGTTTCATTTCCCTTTTAGTGCACTCGGAAAAGACCTTTAAAACCTCTTCGTTGCCGTAAATTTGCAGTTGCGGAACGCTGACCTGCGCGTATTTGTAGCCGCGCAGAATAAAGTCGTGCGCGTAGAAATGGTCCATGTGCGAATGGGTGACGAGCAGATATTTTAAGTCTGTTAAGTTGAAATTGTGCTTTAAGGAGTGCGCGTAGGCTTCGGGCGGGAAATCGACGGACAAAACGCCGTCGATTAACACCTGCGAGCGGGTGCGCACCTCGCCTTCGCCAAGCTCCCTTATTCTTTTGCAATAATCGCAGTTGCAGAACATGGCGGGCACGCCTTCCGCCGCGCCCGTGCCTAAAAATTTGATTTTCATATAATTAACGAAACAGGGCGAGGTTGCCCGCCCTGTAAATTTAAACTTCGTATATAATTGTTACGGGCCCGTCGTTGTATTGCTCGATTTTCATATCCGCGCCGAAAACGCCGCATTTTACGGTTATGCCAAAAGCCGAAATGAGGTCGCGGGTATACTCGTAGAGCGGTTGCGCTTTTTCGGGGCGTTCGGCAAGCGTAAAGCTTGGGCGGTTGCCGTGGGAGCAATCGCCGCAGAGCGTGAACTGGGATATTAAAAGAATTTCGCCGCCGACTTCCTTTACCGACAAGTTCATTTTGCCGTTATCGTCTTCGAAAATTCTTAAAGCGGCAACTTTTTTTGCGAGTTGTTCCGCCTGTTTTTTGCCGTCGCCGACTTTTACGCCGAGGTAAACCGCAAGCCCGAAGGGAATTTCGGAAATTAATTTTCCGTCAACGGAAAGGCGCGTGCGCCCCACCCGCTGAATTACGGCTTTCATTATTTGCCTACGCGCGACATATACTGTCCCGTTCTCGTGTCGATACGGATTGTTTCGCCCTCTTCAACGAACATGGGCACCTGAATGGTTGCGCCCGTTTCAACGACTGCGTTTTTCATTGCGTTGGTTGCGGTGTTGCCCTTAACGCCCGGTTCGCACTCGGTTATTTTGAGTTCGACAAAGTTTTCGGGTTCAACCGAGAAAGCCACGCCGTTTAACGATTTGATGGTAACGGTGTCGTTTTCCTTGATGTATTTTAACGCTTCTTCAACCTGGTCGTGGTTTAAGGTTATCTGCTCGTAGCTGTCGGGGTCCATAAAGGTGTAGAACTCGCCGTCGAAATAGAGATATTCCATTTTTCTCGTTTCAACCTGAGCCGTTTCGAGCTTTGCCGTGGGGTTGAAGGTTATGTCCGAAAGCACCTGCCCCGTTACCACGTTTTTAAGCGTGGTTCTTACGAAAGCCGCGCCCTTGCCGGGTTTAACGTGCTGAAACTCGGTTACGGTGTAAACGCCTTTGCCGTTATATTCGAAAGTGCTGCCCTTTCTGATGTCGCCTGCTAATATCGATGCCATAAAAATTTCTCCTTTTTGCGGATTGATTATTTTTTTGTTTAAAGTATTAAAAGATTTTTGTCGGTTTTGGTTAGGCTTTCGGTTTTGCCGTTTAAAAGCGCAACCGTGTCCTCTATCCTTATGCCGTAATCGCCTTCGAAATATACCCCCGGCTCGTCGGAAAAGACCATGCCGTTTTGCAGAATATCCGCGCCTTGGGGGGAAAGATAGGGTGCTTCGTGAACGTTGATGCCTATGCCGTGCCCGAGCGAGTGGGTGAAAAACTTGTCCAGTCCCCGCTCCTTTAAATAATCGCGGGCGATTGCGTCGCTTTGCGCGCCCGTCATGCCGCACGTCGTTTTTTCCTTGACGAGCATGTGGGCGGCGAGCACCTCTTTATACGTTCTTTTGAAATTTTCGTGTTTTTTATCGTCGCCGAAGAGGAACGTGCGGGTGCAGTCGGAGCAATAGCCGCCGAATTTGCAGCCGAAGTCGATTAAGACGACGTCGCCGAATTTTAATTTATCCGCGCCCGTTTCGTGGTGGGGAACGCTGGAATTTTTGCCGAACGCGGCGATTGTTGAAAAGCTGGTGCCGCTTGCGCCGTTGCTGCGCATTAAATATTCAAGCTCGGCGGCGAGGTCGTTTTCGCTCATGCCCTCCTTTATGCGGGGGAGCAACGCGGTAAACGCATCGTCGGCGATTTTGCAGGCTTGCTTTATTAAATCAAGCTCGTAGTCCTGCTTTATTATCATTGCGTTTTGGAACGCCTGCGTGCTGTCTTTAATTTCAAGCCCCGCTTTTTTAAGCCGCTCGTATTGGGGAAAGAGCGTTTGCGAAAGCGGAATTGCAACCTGATTTAAGCCGCTTAAAATATTTTCGAGCGGGGAAACGAACTGCTTTACGGTTATTTCGCTGCCCTTCAAGGCTGACTTAGCCGCTTCTAAATAGCGGGAATCGGTGTAAAAAACCGTTTCTTTTTCCGTGGTTAAGACGTAGCCGAACGAGGTTTCTATCCCCGTGAGATATTTGCGGAGGTCGGGCTGTTCGGTTAATACCGCCTGCGCGCCCGCCGCCTTGAAAATTTTTTGAGCGTTTGTATGTGCCATAATTTAATGCCGAAATAATTTTACCAAAATTATTTATCCGTGTCAACACTATTATAAATTTGTTTCATTGCGAGCGCGTCGGTGGACTGCGTGCCAGCCGATTCGCTGACTATATACGGCTCGAGCTTTAATTTTTTTAACGCGCGGGCAAGCGGTTCGAATTCGGGGCCGTAAATTTCGTCCCCGAAGGTGAGGTGCTTTATTTCGCCCTTGGCGCCGTACATGATTTTTGAAAAGTGCACGTGAAAGTGCTTTACGCGCTCGTAGCCGAGCTCTGAAATCATATATTCGAGGCGGGTTAAATAGTCGTTTTCGGTTTTTAAGCTGCCCTGCTCGCGCGCGTTGATGTGACCGAAGTCGATTGCGGGGAGAAAGCAGTCGTCTATTTTGCAGAAGTTGACTATTTCTTCAAGCGTGCCGATTTGCGCGAATTTGCCCATGGTTTCGGGGCAGAATTTTAAGTTTTGGAAGCCGTTTTCATAAATTAAATCCCTGAGGATTTTTAAGCGGTCGGCGCATTTTGCAACGGCCTCTTCCCTTGTCGCCTTGCCCTGCGCGGCGGGGTGAAAGACTATTCTTTCGCCGCCCATCAGCGAAACGAATTTGGCGCTGTCCAAAACGTAGCCGTAGGATTTTTGCGCGGCTTCTTCGGCGGGGTTTGCAAAGTTGATGAAGTAGGGCGCGTGGACGCTTATTTCAACGCCCGCCTCTTTAAAGGCGTTGCCTATGGAAAGCGCCTTGCCCTCGGACATCATAACCCCTCTGCCGAAGGAATATTCAAAGCAGTCAAGCCCCAGATTTTTGCAATAAGCCGCGGATTGTTCGGAGTGCTTAAAGCCTTGGGCGTAAAATTTTTCGTCGTTGCCGCTGGGGCCGAATTTAATCAATGGATTCCTCGTTGTTTTCGTTTGTGTCGGTAATTTCTTCTTCGGCGGGAGTTTCCTCGACTTCGCTCAGAATGACAGAGGAAACGGGTTCCTCGCTTTGCTCGGAATGACAGTCGGCGGGCTGTTCCGCGGGTTCGGTAGCGGGTTCTTCCGAAATAACCTCGGAGGTTACTTCGGCGGGCTGCTCTTCAATAAAGTCTTCCTCGCAATAATCGTCGTCAAAGCCGCCGTCGTCGGCAAAAACTTCCGCTTCGGGTTGTTCTACCGTGGATTCTTCGACTCCGCTCAGAATGACAGCGGAAGCGGATTGCTCTTCTGTTAATTCTTGTTGAGCGGGCTCTTCGGCGGGAGTTTCCTCGCTTTGCTCGGAATGACAGTCGGCGGGTTCTTCCGCGGGAGATTCGTCCGCTACCGCGAGTTCTTCGACGGGCGCGGGAACAACCGTTTCCGTTTGAGATTCTTCGCTGTCGCTCAGAATGACAGGGGCGGGCTGTTCTGCAATAACGGGCGCGGGGTGCTCGGCGCAAGTTTCTTCTTCGCCTGCAAAACAGTCTATGAATTCGACGGTTATTTTTTCGCCTTCGGGAAGTCCGTTAAAGTTTTTTACGTGCAATTCAAAATTTTCGCCGCAGTTTACAACGCCTTCGTATTCAACGTCGCCAACGGTGCATTTAGCGGCGTAAACGCCTTCTTTAATTTTTACTTTGCCCTCGGGATATGCCAGAGTCAACGCGGTTACTTCGCCGTTTTCCGTTGCGGATAAAACCTCGCACAAAGCGGAATAATTTCTGCCGAGCAGCGCGTTTGCGGCGGTTATTTCGCCGCTTTCGATTAATTCTTTGATTTTGGTGGAGCTGATTTTTTCGCCGTTTTCATCGGTTAAATCCTTGACGGACATATACCAGACGCCGTTATCTTCGTCCTCGCCGTAGTTTTTGAGCGTGGACGATTTGCCCTTTGCGCCCGCGCCGAAGCGGAAATCCTTGCCGCTCATGTACGCTTTGACGTTGAGTTTTTCCTCTATGGCTTGCAAAAAATCAAGCGGCTTCGTCTTTTTGAAGTCGTCGGTAAATTCCACGCTTAAAACGAATTTTGCGTTGTACTGTTCGATAAGCGCAAGTTTTTCCCCGTACGTGCAGATTTGATTGCCGCCCTTGCCGCCCGTAAAAACCATTACGCCCAAATCAAGCCCGTTGATTTTTGCCTGCAATTTGGCTTTTTTCAAAAGCTCCGCATGCCCTGCGTGAATTGCGTCGAAACTGCCGAGCACCAGCAGACAGGGAAATTCGTATTCGTCCTGGTTATACCTTACCTCAGTCAACATAGTTTTTTCCTCACCTTTAATATTGTTCGGTTTGCCTCTGCAAGCCCGTAAAACACACCGTCCGCCGTAAAAATTTTGTAGGTTCCGTCGGGGAGGTCGGTTTGCACGGATAAACCGTTGAAAAGCTTTTTTGCATCGCTAACCGAGGGATATATGCCGTCAAACGGCAAAACGCTCTCGGTAGGGATAATGAAATCCTTTATATTTTCGGCAGTAAGACTGTCCGTTTTAACTGCATTTTCAAGCGAAAAAATTCCGCTTTGAGTTCTTTTTAGCGCGCTCATTACGGCGCAGGTATTAAGTCTTTTGCCCAAATCTCTTGCAAGCGAGCGGATATAAGTGCCGCCGCCGCATTCAATTTGAAACGAATAACAGTCCTCGTCCGTCTGTTGTAACAGTTCAAAGGAATAAACGGTTACTTTTTTGGGGGGAAGCTCGAAATCCACGCCCTTACGCGCAAGCTCGTAGCCGCGTTTACCCGAAATATTCTTTGCCGAATAGCGCGGGGGGATTTGGTTGAGTTCGCCGACAAACTCGTTTAAAACCCCGCAAATTTGCGATTCGGCGGGCACATATCCCGCGTTTAAACGCATTTGACCTGTTGTGTCGAGCGTGTCGCTGTCCACACCGAAACGGAATGTTGCGACGTAGGTTTTGCGCTTGTCCAGAAAATAATCGAACAGCCTTGCGGCGTTGCCTATCGCGACGGGGAGAACGCCCGAAGCCATCGGGTCGAGCGTGCCCATATGCCCGCAAGGGGTGTTTGTAAGCCTTTTTATTTTATTAACTTCGGCGGCGGAGCTTATACCCTCCGCCTTATCCACGCAGATAAAACCTGTCATAAGTTTTGATACACCGCGTAGGTGAGCTTGTCGATAACGTGTTCTATAGTGCCGAACAGCATGCAGCCGCTGGCTAAAACGTGCCCGCCGCCGCCGAAGGTTGCGGCAACCGCGTTTACGTTTACTTTGCCCTTGCTGCGGAGCGAGGCTTTGTATTGCTCTTTTTTGAATTCCATTAAAGAAATAGAAACCTCTACGCCGTCTATCGTGAGCGGGAAATCGACGAAGCCTTCGGTTAAGCTTTTATCGGCGCCGCACTCCTCCATGTCCTTTTTAGGAATGACGATAAAGGTTAATTTATCGTCAAGGGCGAAGCGGATTTTGTTCATAACCCTGCCGTACAAAAGCGCCCTTTCCTTGGGCTGACGGGTGAACATTTGATAGTTGATTTTGTTGACGTCGGCGCCTTTGCCCCTTAAATATGCCGCGGTTTCAAACGTTTGCGCGGTTACGTCCTGATGGGTGAAGTTGCCGCTGTCGGTTATAAGCCCGAGCATTAAAAGGTTTGCGATTTCTTCGGTTATTTCCCAGCCTGCCGTGCGGAAGATGCGGGTTACTATTTCGCAGCTTGCGGGGCAGTCCTGCACGAAGTTATATGCGGCAAAGCCGCCGTTGGAAACGTGGTGGTCTATGTTTACAGTGGTTTTTTTGAATTTTGAAAAGCGTTTTGCAAACACGCCGAGCCGAGCCGTATCGGCGCAGTCGACTGTTACGAACAAGTCGTACTCCCCTTGCGGAATAGTAGTGTTTACAAGTTCCGTTGCGGGGATATACGAAAACTTTTCGGGGGGCAAATCCTCGCAACACATGTGCGCCGTTTTGCCGAGGTTTTTTAAAGCGAGCGTTAAGGCAAGCCCGCTGCCCAAAGCGTCGCCGTCGGGGCGGGCGTGGCAAAACACGGCTATGCGCGAAGATTTATTAAGTTGTTCGATAATTTCTTCAATCTTTGCGTTCATCTTTGCTTTCAAGCCCGTAGATGAGCTTGTCTATTTTCTGCCCGTATTCCATGCTTGTGTCAAGGATAAACCTTAGCTCGGGAACCGTTCTCAGCGTCATCACGCGGGAAAGCTCCCTTCTTATAAAGCCTGCGTTTTCTTTGATTATTTCAAAACTTTTTTCGGCGCGGGCTTTATCCGTGTCGTACACACTTATAAAAACCTTTGCGCTCTTTAAATCGGGAGCGACGTCGGCGCCGGTTACGCTTATGATAACCGAAAGCGAAGGCTCTTTGGCTTTTACCTTATTATTTATTATATTGTGGATTTCCTTTTGAAATTCGCCCGCCAAGCGTTCGCCGCGTACACCTTTCATTTAAACCTTAACCTCTTCGATGAGATAGCACTCTATTATATCGCCCATTTTTATGTCGTTGAAACCTTCGATTGCGCAACCGCACTCAAAGCCCGCCGCAACTTCCTTTACGTCGTCCTTAAAGCGTTTAAGCTGTTTTACGCCGCCTTCGACGATTAAGATATTGTCGCGGTAAATTCTGAGCTTGCCGCCGCGGATAATTTTGCCGTCCAACACGTAGCAGCCCGCAATGTTGCCCACGCCCGTGATTTTGAAGGTTTGACGAACTTCGCACTTGCCCAAAAGGATATCCTGATATTTGGGAGCGCGCAAGCCCTTCATGGCAAGCTCCATTTCGTCCAAAAGGTCGTAAATTATGCGGTAAGTGCGCACGTCCACCTTGCTTCTTTCGGCAAGGGCTTTCGCCTTGGGGTCGGGACGGACGTTAAACGCGAGGATTATCGCCTTCGAAGATTCGGCGAGCATTACGTCGCTTTCGTTTACCGCGCCCGCCGCGCTGTGGATTACCTTAATCTGTACTTCGTCGTTGGTAAGCTTTAAAACGGACTGTTTAACAGCTTCGACCGAGCCCTGAACGTCGCCCTTAATGATAACGTTGAGGTTTTTAAGCTCGCCGCCGTCGCCCCATTCGTCGCCTACGGGGAGCTTGGGCGTGCCCTTTAATTTTTCGGCGCTGAGCTTATCGGCTCTTTCCGCCTGAACCTGTTTCATGAGCTCCTTGGAAACGGCGTTGATTGCGTCGCCCGAATTGGGAACGGATTCAAGCCCTAAAACGTTTACCGCCATCGAAGGCCCCGCTTCCTTAACGGTTTTGCCCTTGTCGTCTATCATGGCGCGCACCTTGCCGGTTACGGTGCCCGTGACGAGGTTGTCGCCCGTGCGGAGCGTGCCGTTTTGAACGAGGACGGTTGCAACGGGACCCTGCCCCTTGTCGAGGCGGGCTTCGATTACCACGCCCCTCGCTTCCCTTGCGGGGTTGGCGAGAAGCTCCTTCATTTCGGCAGTTAAAATAAGCGTTTCCAAAAGGTTGTCTATGCCCTCGCCCGTCTTGCACGAGATGGGGCAGATAACCGTGTCGCCGCCCCATTCTTCGGGGGTAAGCCCGTAGTTGGTGAGGTCGGTTTTTATTTTGTCGGGATTTGCTCCAACTTTATCCATTTTGTTGACGGCTACGATTATGCTTACGTTTGCCGCCTTTGCGTGGTTGATTGCCTCAACCGTTTGCGGCATTACGCCGTCGTCCGCCGCAACGACTAAGATTACTATATCGGTAACCTGTGCGCCGCGCGCGCGCATTGCCGTAAAGGCTTCGTGCCCGGGGGTATCGATAAAGGTTATGCCCTTGCCGTTTACGGTAACCGTATAAGCGCCTATGTGCTGGGTTATGCCGCCCGCTTCGCCCGCGGTGACGCTGGTTTTTCTTATATAGTCCAAAAGCGAGGTTTTGCCGTGGTCGACGTGTCCCATAACGGTGACTACGGGCGCGCGGGGAACAAGGCTTTCGATTTCTTCAACCGTGTCCTCCTGCAATTCGTGCAGAACTTCCTCCGCCGTCTTTTCGGGCTTGTATTCAAGCTCTATCCCAAGCCCCGCCGCCAAAAGAGCCGCGGTGTCGTAGTCTATGGAGCCGTTTACCGTAACCATTATGCCCTCTTTAAAGAGGCGTTTTGTGATTTCGGCTGCGGTTATGCCGAGTTTTTCGGAAAGAACTTTTAAAGGAATGTCGTTTGTGGTGACGACCGCGCGCTCGATTTTGATGGTTTGCGCGGATTTTTGCTTATCCTTTTTAACCCTGAGCTTTCTGTAACCGCTCTTGTTTTCGTCGAAGTCGTCTATGCTGGCGCCCTGCTGCTTTTGAAGGGCGCGCTTGGACATGGGTGCGTGAGCTTTTTCGACGTAGGTTCTGTCAAAGCTCTGCTTCTTTTTATCGGGGCCGAAGTTTTTGCCCTTGTTTGCCGCAACCGCGGGAGCGGGAGCCGCGCCGCCGAAGCGACCGCCGACCGAAGGACGCGCGCCTTGTCCCGCTGCGGGGCGGGGCTGATAGGGTGCGCCGGGGCGTTGGTTATTGGGGCGGTAACCGCCGGTCTGCGCGCCTTGCTGAGGGCGGGAAGGACGGTTGTCGCGGTTGATAAACGTTTTGTTTTCCTGACGGGGAGCCGAGCCTTGACGGAAGCCGCCCTGCTGCGTTTGCTGTGCGGCGGGTTTTTGAACCGTTTGCCTTGCGGGCTCGGCGGGCTTTTCGGCAGGTTTTGCGTTAGCTTCGCTTTGCGCGGGCTTTTCGGTTGTCTGCGGTTGCTCTTTGGGCTGCGCAGCTTTTTCCGCCTGAGCTTTGGCTTCTTGCTCCTTGCGTTCCTTTTCGGCTTTTTCAGCGGCTATGCGCGCCGCTTCTTCCTTTGCGGCGCGGGCGGCGGCTTCGGCTTCTTCTATTTTCTTGCGCTTTGCCGCCTCCTCCAAGTCGTTGAGTTTTTTGAGAATGTCGGACGCAACCTTTTCGGCAGCCGTTACCTTTTGCGAAAGTTCGGTCACCGCGCCGCCTGTTACGAGCTTGTTTATATTTTCAATATTCTCATACTTTTTTGCCATGTTTAATTTGTGCCTCCGACATATAATTCGTAATTATCGTCCAAATTGTTTAAAATCGCTTTCGCGAGTTCTTTATTTAATACTGCGGCTATTTTTGCGCCGCCTTTGTTTACCGCTTGTTCGAAGCCCGACTTGCATATTATAAGCGGGCACGAAAACCTGTTTTTGAATTTCAAGGCGAGCCGCCATGAGTTTTTTGCCGAGGTTCCGTCCAAAACGAGGAGCCGCACGCCGCCGCGGAGCGTGGAAATTGCGCCGCTTCCTATGGAAATTTCGCGCGATTTCACGCAAAAACCCAAATAAGTTTCAATTTTGCTTTTTGCCAAAGTATTCCTCCTCAATCGCGGAATAAATTTCGTCGTTGACCGCGCAGGAAAAATTCTTGTTCAAAAGCCGACCTTTTTTGAGTTTTTTGATACATTCGGGATTGTCGCAGACGTACGCGCCCCTGCCCGCCGCCTTAGAGGAAAAATCCAAAAATATTTTACCCTCACGATTTTTGACTACGCGGAGCATGCTGCGTTTATCTTTGAGTTCGCGGCACGCTATACATTGCCTAAGCGGCTGTTTTTTTTCTTTGGGCATTTTTCACCTTACTCTTCTTCGGTTTTTTCCTCGACTGCGGTCAAGCCGAGCTTTTCAGCCGCCGACTTGCTTTTTACGTCTATCTTCCAGCCCGTGAGCCTTACCGCAAGGCGCGCGTTTTGACCGTCCTTGCCGATTGCGAGCGAAAGCTTATCGTCGGGAACGACAGCCATTGCCGTTTTTTCGCCTTCGAGCTGGGTTACGGAAATAACCTGCGCGGGCGAAAGCGCCTTTGCGATAAATTCGAGGGGGTTTTCGCTCCAAGGGATTATGTCTATTTTTTCGCCCTTAAGCTCTTCCACTATGGCGTTTACCCTTGCGCCCTTGTTGCCTACGCACGCGCCGATTGCGTCAACCCTTTCGTCTTCGGCGTAGATTGCTATTTTGCTTCTTGCGCCCGCTTCGCGGCTGATTGCCTTGATTGTTACGGTGCCTTGCTTAATTTCGGGAACTTCTTCCTCGAACAGCTTGCGTACAAGCCCCGGAGCCGAACGGCTGACCATAACCTGCGCGCCGCGGAAGCCGCTTTTTATGCGCTTTACGAATACTTTTATTTTGTCGTTCACGTTATACTTTTCACTGGGAACCTGGTCGGAAGGGAGCATAAGCCCTTCAACCTGCCCTTTGCCGATTTCCACGTAAACGTTTTTGGCGTCGATTTTTCTCACCACGCCGACGAGAAGCTCGCCTTCCTTATCCGAGAACTCGCTCATTGCCGCCTCGCGTTCGGTTTCGTGGATTTTTTGAAGAATAACCTGTTTTGCGGTTTGCGCGGCAATACGCGAAAAATCCTTGGGAACGAATTTTTCGTAAGCTCTGTCGCCCAGCTTATAGCTCTTTTTGATTGTCTGCGCGTCTTCGAGAGAAATCTCGTTTTCGCGGTCGACGACTACGTCGACGACGGTTTTAACCGTAAAAAAGTCGAACGTGCCCTTTTCGGGGTTGAGCTTTATTTCAACCGTGCCGACTGCGCCGGCATATTGTTTTTTGCATGCGGAAACGAGAGCGTTTTCAAGCGCTTCCAAAAATACCTCGCGGGGTATTCCTTTTTCCTTTTCCAAATCTTCGAGCGCTGCAAAAAAATCTTTATTAGTCATTTTTATTCTCCAACTTATTTTTGTTTTTTGTGATTAATCGAATTTTTATAGCTTTGTTTATTTTTGCGATTTTGTTACGGCTGATTTTCAGCTCTTCCTTGCCTATAATAACCGTCACCGTGTTTTCGTCGAAGGCAACCATTTTTCCTTCCAAAAACTTTTTACCCTTTAAGGGGGCGTAAAGCTTTAATTCCACGTCTTCGTTTAAGTTGCGCTGAAAGTCGCGCTCCGTTTTAAAGGGGCGGTCGAGCCCGGGGCTGGAAATATTGAGCGTGTAGGGCTTGTCGTAAGTGGGGTCGAGTTCGTCAATCGGTTCCATAACCGCGTTATGGAATTTTTCGCACGTGTCCAAGTCCACACCGCCAGCCGTTTCGATAAAGGCGGTTAAGGTTGCGGTTTTGTCGTTCCACTCCACGTCCACTATTTCTATATTCATGGGAGCGGCGATTTTTTCGAAAAACGAAGTAATTTCCGATAGCGGTTTAATTTGCATAATCCCTCTTATACAAGTATTGAGTGCCTTTGCAGGCACTCAATCAAACGGTTTCGATTAAGATAGTTAAATTTTAGCACGTTTGATTTTAAAATGCAAGCCTTATTTAAAGTTTATTGAATTTTAGGCAAAGATTTTTTCATTTTTATCAGCTCTATAAATATCTTTGCCGTGGTGAGCGCGTCGTCGATGGCGCGGTGGTGGTTGAAGGTTATCTGAAATCTTTCCGCCACGGTGTTCAATTTGTAGTTAGACAAATACAGCAGCTCCTGCGAGAGCGGAATGGTATCTATGAGCTTGCGCGGGAAATTGTAGCCGAGGCGCTGCCAATAATAATCGACGAATTTAAAGTCGAAGCCGACGACGTTGTGCCCGACAAGGATTGAGCCCGCGCAAAATTTGTAAAAGTCGGGCATGGCTTCCTCGTAAGAGGGCGCGTCTTTAACCATTTCCTCGGTTATGCCCGTTAAATTTATTATTTCTTCGGAAAGTTTTCTGCCGGGGTTGATGAAGGTTGTAAAGCTTTCGGCAATTTCGCCGCCGATAATTTTGAACGCGCCGATTTCGATTATTTTATCCATATTCCCCGTGACGGGCGAGGAGTTTAAGCCCGTGGTTTCGAGGTCGAAAACGACGAAGGTTTGCCCCTTTAAGCAGGCGGGGATTTCGCGCGGGGTGAAAAGGTCGGTTTGCTCGATATCCGAAAAAGGTTGCGGGCGCACGAAGTGATAGTGCGCGGGAACGGGCTTGCTCTCCCTCTTTTCGGGCACGAAATTTTCGGGAATTTTTCCGTAATCTATCGTTTTTGCGGTAAAGCGCAAATCGCCGTTATAAAGGTCGTTGGTGCCCGTGCAGACTATGCTGTCGCCCACCTTTAACGCCTTGATTTTTTCGGCGGATTTCTGGCGGATGAAATACGTTGCGTAGGCGGTTGCGGTGGTGTCGTTCAACGCGAGCGACAAAAGGGATTTTTCCATGCCCTTTTTGTTGGTGTAGGTGCGCTCCCTTATGCTTTCGATTGTGCCGCAGATAACCGCTTCCTCGCCCGCGATGTTTAAATCGCTTAAATAAACGGCGCGTTTTTGGATTTTGTCGCCTTCCAAAACGTTGAAATCCGAAATTTCGAAGGTGCGGGGCGGGATTACGAATTCTTCTTCATAATCGTCCTCTTCCTCGACGTCCTCTATTTCCTTTTGCGTTTTTTTGACTTCGCCGAAAAATTCGCCGCAATATACGCGCTTTAATTTTGCTGTTATTCTTTCGCACAGGTCGGCGGGAGCGAGTGACGAAAGCACGGCAACATTATATTTAAAGCCGTTTTCCGTCTTTTCCACGGTTATATCCTCAGGCGAGCACGTTGCCGCCACGGCTTTGGAGCAACCGTCCAAAACCTCAAAAATTTTGGACTTTACCATGTCGCAGTCGGGGGTGAGCTTTGAAACGTTTACCGCAAGCGTGAAATACGCGGGAACGTATTTTTTTAAAACGGCGGTTACGTTTGCCTTGTCGTCGGGGGAAAAGGCTTTGTCCGTAACGAGATTGACGGTTACGAAATTTTGAGCTTTCGTAACCGTGATTGAGCTTATTATGCAGTTTTGAAAGGAAGCCGCGGCGGCGCGCACTTCGGAAAGTATTTTATCGGTCATGTAAAAGCGCGTCTATCTCCTTGAAAAATTCTTGTTCTGCCTGCGCGGCGGGCACGCGGCGGGTGATTTCGCCGTTTTTGAAGATTACGCAATAATCTTCGGCGCCCGCAATGCCCAAATCGCAGTCCTTTGCCTCGCCGGGACCGTTTACAACGCAGCCCATAACGGCTATTTTTAAATTCTTTTTGCTGTTTTCAACGTATGCGGTCACCTTTTGGGCGAGCGCCATGGAATTCCAGCGGCATCTGCCGCACGTGGGGCAGGAAATTACGTTTACGAAATTTTTGTCGAGTTCGAGCGCGCGCAAAATTCTGCGGGCGGCGATAACTTCTTTTTTGGGGTCGTCGGTTATGGAAACGCGGATTGTGTCGCCTATGCCGCCTGACAGCAGCGCGCCGAGCGCCGCCGAGGATTTTACAACCGCCATTTGCTCGGTGCCCGCTTCGGTTACGCCCAGATGCAAGGGATATTTCGTTTTTTGCGCAAGCAAGCGGTATGCCTTTATCGTGAGCGGCACGGACGAGGCTTTTACGGAAATTACTATATCGTTTACGCCGAATTTTTCGAGCGAGGAAACGCTTTTTAGGGCGCTTTCCACAAGCGAAAACTCGTTTTTGCCGTATTTATTTAAAAATTCCTTTTCTATGCTGCCCGTGTTGGAGCCTACCCTTACCGCCGTTTTGTGGGCTTTTAAGCAGTCGGCAACCTTTTTTATTTCAGCCTCGCCGCCGATGTTGCCGGGGTTTATGCGAATTTTGTCGGCGCCGTTTTCGATTGAAAGCACGGCGAGCTTAGAAGAAAAATGAATGTCGGCAACGAGCGGGATTTTGATTGAGCTTTTAATTGCGCCCAAGGCTTTTGCGTCGTCTTCGTCGAGGACGGAAACGCGGATAATTTCGCAGCCCGCGCTTTCGAGTTCGGCAATCTGCGCGACGGTGCGCGATATATCCGAAGTCTTTGCGGTGCACATTGACTGAATTTTTACGCTTTCGCCGCCGCCGACTGCAACATTACCTATATTAACTTTTTTTGTTTTATAAATTGGCATAGATTTAACGGAGTTTATTTAAAGAGGTTCTTCGCTGCGCTCAGAATGACAAGGGATTGCGGGAGCTTAGCCCACCAAACAAAAACGCAGAGAAGCAAATAAATTGGAGTTATTCTTCCACAAGCTACGGTCACCCTAAAACGCAGAGAAGCAAATAAATTCGGGAGCGATGCTTTCCGCGGGTTAGAAACGAGCAAGACAAGGCGCGTGAGCACCACCGAGGGCGCATACATAAGGTATGTAACCGAGGCGGCGCGGAGCGCAACACAGTATTGCGAAGTTTATAAGCCGTGCCTTAAAGTTTTTTGTTGTCGATAAGCCTTTGCAACTCCTGCATAAAGCTTTCGATATCCTTAAACGAACGGTATACGCTTGCGTAGCGGACGTAGGCGACCTCGTCGTAATTTTTAAGCTCTTCCATTACCATTTCGCCGATTGTCTTGGAGGAAACCTCCTGCTCCATCGAGTTATACACCTGTTTTGTGACGGAGCCGACCATGGCGTCGATATCGCTTAACGAAACGGGGCGCTTTTCGCACGATTTTATTATGCCGTTTTTTATTTTCTGCGCGTCGAAAGCCTGCCTAAGTCCGCTGGATTTAACGACTAAAACGGGGGTGTCTTCGATAGTTTCGTAGGTTGTGAAGCGTTTGCCGCAGTTTACGCACTCGCGGCGGCGGCGTATCGTTCTGCCTTCGTCGGCGGAACGGCTGTCGATTACTTTGCTGTCTTCACAGCCGCAATATAAGCATTTCATTTTTGTTTACCCATAAATATTGTATTAGTTAAATTATTATAACACAATATAACCGCAATGTAAAGCAAATGGAAAAATTTAGGTTATTTCAACCGAAATTATACCAAACTCAACCAACGGTTTAGCTAAAACGCATTGAGCGGACGGCAAAGCGTGATATAATTATGTCAATAAATTTTTTACGAGGTTTTAAATGACTAAGCTGAAAAAGATTTTAACGGTTTTTGTTGCGGCGTTTGCGGTTGTTTTATGCGCGGCGGCGTTTGCGGCATGCGGCGGAAATTCCTCCACGGGCGGAAACGGCGGCGGCAACGAAACGCCGACCGAAAAGCAGTTTACGGGAATAACCTTTAACGACAAGACCTGCACTTACGACGGCACGCAAAAGAGCGTTTTGATTGACGGAACGCTGCCGCAGGGAACTTCGGTTGAATACGAAAACAACACGGCAACTAACGCGGGGACTTATAACGCCACCGCAACGCTTAAGGGCGAGGGTTATAAAACGGCAACGCTGACCGCCGTTCTTAAAATAAACAAGGCGCAATTCGGCGAAATTGCCTTTGACGGCGCAAACGTTGTATACGACGGAAAGGCGCACTCCCTTTTTGTTGACAACGCTTTGCTGCCCGCGGGCACAAGCGTGAGCTATGAAAACAACGGCAAAACGGAAAAGGGCGAATACGAGGTTGTTGCAACGCTGACCAACCCCAACTACGTTACGAAAAAGTTGACGGCGAAATTAAAAATTTATTCCTTAGCTGACGTTGCGAAAAATTTGGTGAACGCGGTTTTGAACAGACCCGAGCCCTGGAGCTTTTTGCCCGAGGCGTTTAAGCCCGAAACGATGGCTTATAACTCCATGCCCGTCGGCAGGGAACAGATGTCGGGCTTTGTAAACGTGAGCACGTTCGGAAAGAGGCTGATAGGCAAGCAGATGAACGTGGTTTACGACGTTCTGGACAAGGTTGAAAGTGCGCTTGGCGGGGCGAACGCCGTGTTTACCGCGGGCGACGCGATTGCGACCGTTTATCAGAATTTTATCGATAAAAACCCCGACAATTACGACGTGTTTACGGGCAGCGTGACAATCGGCGGGGTGCAGTTTAAGCTTAAAATAGAGTCGGCAAACGGAATTGCGCGCATTATGGCGGGCAACGGAACGGTTTCGGTTGAGCTTGCGAACAAAACGGTGAACGGCGTAAGCACGGACGAGGGAAGAATTCAGATAACCGACGGCGTTGCGCTTAAATACGAGGCTACGCCCACCACCCTTAAGCTTGCGGTTAAGTATACGCTTGACGGCAAGGGCATGCTGCAACAGATTGATTTTGCAAGGAACGGCAGCGCGGTTGCGGGGCATTTGTATGAATACATAGGTACAGATTCGACGGGATTGAAAACTTCGGCGGTTATCGCGGCAAACTCCTCTGTTACCTGCATAGTTTCGAACAAGCGCGAAACGGACGACTTGCAGACGCAGGCTTACGAAGAAGTTTATAACTCGAAAACGGGCGAAATGATTGGCGGCGAGGTTGCCGAAAAGGTTGACGTAAAGGGAATTAAGGTTGACTTTGACACGCTTTGGCTTAACCTTTACGATTTGGGCAGCAACCTTATAAGCGTGAGAGTTGAAAAAGACCAGAATACTATGAACGCGGATACGATTTACATTAACGGAAATTCCAAGGCGATTAAAACAAAGCTTGTCGGCGGACTAAGCATGAAAGCGGCGTCGCGCAGGTTTGACATAGAAATGAAGGACGTTTGGTATATCGTTGCCGAAAACGACGGCGGGAAAATTACTTATAAAAAGCAGAAAACCGCAATCCCCATGCTCTGTGTACAGCGCGAACAGCTTGCAACTCTTTCGCAAGATTTTAACGAAAAGAATAACGTTGCTTTGACGGTCACTACAAACATAGACGCAGTTATGAATAACTTTGAACTTTTGAAGGAAACCTTTACCGAGCTTAAAGACTTGGTAAGCTATGATACGATTGTGGCTTACATTGGCACGAAAAATTCGTTTTTTAACTGAATTAAGACAATAAAAAAGCGCCGCGGCTTTTTAAGCCGCGGCGCTTTTATTTTAATTATTATTTGAAGTGCTTTATTTAAAGTATTTAACGCCGCTTTCGAAAATTTTCATGTCGAAATTGCCGTTAAAGTTTTTGTAGAGGTTTTCGCCTTTTCTTTCAGCGTGCCCCATTTTGCCGAACACTCTGCCGTCGGGTGAGGTTATGCCCTCAATCGCCCACATGCTGCCGTTGGGGTTGAAGGGGCTTTCCATTGTGGGAACGCCGTTTAAGTTTACGTACTGCGTTGCAATCTGTCCGCCCCTCTTCATTTTAATAAGTTCGCTTTCGGGCGCGACGATTTTGCCCTCGCCGTGCGAAACGGGAACGGAATATACCTCTCCAACCTTGCACGCCGAAAGCCACGGACTTATTGTGGAAGCAACGCGGATGTTTGCCATTGTGGAAACGTGGCGCGAGATGTTGTTGTAGGTGAGCGTGGGGGAATTTTCGGTAAGCGGGCACACTCTGCCGTAGGGCACCAAGCCGAGTTTTATAAGCGCTTGGAAGCCGTTGCATATGCCCAAAACCAAACCGTCACGGCGGGTTAAAAGCTTCTGTATGCGCTCGGAAACGGCGGGGTTTTTAAACGTGGTTGCAATGAACTTGCCCGAGCCGTCGGGTTCGTCACCGCCCGAAAAACCGCCGGGGAACGCGATTATGTTTGCGTTGTCTATAGCTTTTATTATCGCCTGAACGCTTTCCTCGATGTCCTGAGGGGTGCGGTTTTTGATTACTAAAATCTGCGTTTCCGCGCCAGCCTGTTCGAAAGCGCGGGCGGTATCGAGCTCGCAGTTGGTGCCGGGGAACGCGGGAATGAACACGCGCGGGCGGGCGGTTTTAATTGCAATGTTGGTGTACTTTAATTTTACGGGGCAGTCGCAGTCGGGGATATTTCCCTCCGCTTCCGCAGTTGCGGGGAACACGCCGTTAAGCTTTTGGGTGTAAGCCTTTAAAGCCTCTGCGCCGTCCACCTCTTCGCCGCCAAGCGTGAAGCCGCCTTCCGCAGTTTTGCCGAGGTAGATATAATTTAAATCCTGCAAAAGACTTTCGTCGTCGAGGGCGACGATTATCGAGCCGTAGCGCGCTCTGAAAAGCGTTTCGTACTCGCATTCGAAGTTAAAGCCAAGCCCGTTGCCAAAGCACGATTTTGCCACGGCAGCCGCCGCGCCACCCTTTTCAACCACGGTTGCAAACTTGATTTGCCCCGCGGATATGCCGCAATTAACCGTATTGTAAAGCTTTTTAAGATACTCAAAGTCGGGGACATACGTTTCGTCGTGCTTTATAGGCAGAAGGAACAGCTTTTGCTCCTTTTCCGCGAGCACGTTGGTGATTAATTTTGAAGCCTTTGCGGGTGCGAGCGCAAACGAAATGAGCGTGGGCGGAACGTCGATATCCTCGAAGGTGCCGCTCATGGAGTCCTTGCCGCCGATTGCGCCCAAACCCAAGTTAATTTGGGCATATAAGGCACCCAACAGCGCGGAAAGGGGCACGCCCCAACGCTTTTTGTCGTCGCGCAGGCGCATGAAGAATTCCTGCAAGGTCAAACGGATATCCTCGCACTTTGCGCCCGCCGCCACCACTTTGGAAACGGAGGCGATTATGGAATAGATTGCGCCGGTGAAAGGCGACGAGGACATGAGTTCGGGGTTGTAGCCGTAAGCGGAAACGGTGCAGTCGTCCGTTTCTCCCCCTGTGAGCTTTGCCGCCATTGCGATTACCGGCGTAAGCTGGTATTTGCCGCCGAAGGGCATATAAACCGACTTTGCGCCTATGGTACTGTCGAACATTTCGGCAAGCCCTTTTTTGGAGCAAACGTTGAGCTGCGAAAGGGTATTAATAAAGCTTTGTTTAAAGTCAGCCTTTTCGGGAACGTTGAAAAACGGCGTTACGTTTTCGTTTATTTCCGCGTCCGTCTGCTGTTTTACACCGTTGGTGTTTAAGAAATCGCGCGAGATGTCGACAATCGCCTTGCCGCGGTGGTACATCTTTATGCGGTTGGTGTCGGTTACGAACGCAACCACGGTTGCCGAAAGATTTTCTTCCGCCGCAAGCGCGGTGAATTTTTCCACGTCGTCGGCTGCGATTACAACCGCCATGCGCTCCTGCGATTCCGAAATGGCAAGCTCGGTGCCGCTTAAACCCTCGTACTTTTTGGGAACGCGGTCGAGATAGATATCAAGTCCGTCGGCAAGCTCGCCTATGGCGACGGAAACGCCGCCCGCGCCGAAGTCGTTGCATTTTTTAATCATGGTGGTTGCGGCTTTGTTCATGAAAAGGCGCTGCAGCTTTCTTTCGGTAAGCGCGTTGCCCTTTTGGACTTCCGCCCCGCACGTTTGCACCGACTTTTTGTCGTGAGCTTTTGAAGAACCTGTTGCGCCGCCGCAGCCGTCGCGCCCCGTTTCGCCGCCCAAAAGAATTATTACGTCGCCCTTTTCGGGTTTTGCGCGGTAAATCATTTCGGACTTGGCGCCGCCGACGACGAAGCCCGTTTCGAGCCTTTTCGCCTTATAGCCGGGGTGGTAAACCTCGTCTACCTGCCCCGTTGCAAGCCCTATCTGGTTGCCGTAGGAAGAAAAGCCCGCCGCCGCGGTTTTTGTGATTACCCTTTGGGGAAGCTTGCCCGCTATCGTATTTTCAATGGGTTCGGTAGGGTCGGCGCAGCCCGTGACGCGCATGGACTGCAACACGTAGGTTCTGCCCGAAAGCGGGTCGCGTATAGCCCCGCCGAGGCAGGTTGCCGCGCCGCCGAACGGTTCTATTTCCGTGGGGTGGTTGTGCGTTTCGTTTTTGAACATTACGGTGTAATCGGTGGGTTCGCCGTCGATTTCAGCCTTTATTTTTATGGAGCAGGCGTTAATTTCGTCGCTTTCGTCCAGATTGTTTAAAACTCCGTCCGCCTTTAACTTTTTTGCGCCTATCGTGGCTATATCCATAAGGCAGGGATATTTGTTGGTGCGCTTGGCGTAAAGCTCTTTAAACAAACCGTTATAAAGGTTTAAAGCCTTTTGAACGTGCGCGTTGTCGCCGTTTATTTGTATGTTTTTGATTTCCGTTGCAAAGGTCGTATGGCGGCAGTGGTCCGACCAGTAGGTGTCGATAACCTTAATTTCCGTTTCGGTGGGGTTGCGCTTTTCGCTCTTGAAATAGTCGCGGACGAATTTTAAATCCTCCACCGACATTGCAAGCCCCAAATTCTGGTGGTATTCGCAAATCTTTTTATCAGAAAAATCTATAAAGCCTTCAACTTCCTTAACATCCTCCGCCTCTACCGTTTGGTGTTGCAAAGAATCGGGCTTTTCCAAGGAAACCTCTTCGCTTTCGACGGGGTTGATGAGGTGCTTTTTGATTTTTTCAAGGTCTTCCGCGCTTGCGCCTTTAACGGCGTAAACCTTTGCGCACTTTATAAGCGGGCGTTCCTTTTGGGTTAAAAGCTGAACGCATTGCGCCGCGCTGTCGGCGCGCTGGTCGTACTGCCCCGTTAAATAGGCGATTGCGAACACGCTGTAATCTTCGGGGAAAGATACTTCCTCAAAGTAAACGTTGTCGACGGGCGGTTCGGAAAACACGCAGGGAACGGCGGCTTTAAATTCCTCTTCGGAAAGCCCTTCCACGTCGTAGCGGATAAGCTCGCGAACGTCCTCAACGTCTGTTTTAAGGAGGTTTTTAACGTCCTCCTTAACCTTTTTTGCCTGTAAATTGTCCTTTTTTTCAACGAAAATTCTGTAAATCATACGTTATCCCTCGCGGTATTTTACGCCTATATCCTTGCGTAAGTGTTTGTTTTCGAAATTTATATTTCCGGCAGCTTTATAAGCCTTTTTGCGGGCTTCTTCAACCGTTTTGCCCTTGGCGACGACGCCTAAAACTCTGCCGCCCGCGGTTACGAGTTTGCCGTCTTTAACAGCCGTGCCCGCGTGAACTATCTGGCAGTCGCCCACGTCGCCGACGGTTATTTCAAGCCCCTTGCGGTATCCCAAGGGGTAGCCGCCGCTGGCAAGCACCACGCAGACGCACGCGCCCTCTTCCCACTCGATTTTTATATCGCCGAGCTTTTCGTCGGTTACCGCTTCGAAAACGTCCAAAAGGTCGGTTTTGAGCATGGGAAGAATTACCTGCGTTTCGGGGTCGCCGAAGCGTGAGTTGTACTCCACTACCTTCATGCCCTTGTCCGTGCGCATGAGCCCGAAATAAAGGCAGCCTTTAAACGTTCTGTCCTCGGCGTTCATAGCGTTCATAGTAGGGAGCATGATTTTTTCGTAAACTTCTTTTTCAAGCTCCTTCGTCCAGAAAGGGCAGGGCGAAAACGTGCCCATGCCGCCCGTGTTTAAGCCCTTGTCGCCGTCGTTTGCGCGCTTGTGGTCGCACGCGGTTATCATGGGGACGATTGTTTTGCCGTCGGTAAACGCAAGCACGGAAACCTCTTCGCCGGGGGTGTATTTAAGCCCGCGCATGCATTCTTCGATAACAATTACGTTGCCCGCCGTGCCAAAGGTTTTGTCGAGCATGATTTCCTTTAAGCCCTCTTCCGCTTGCTTTAAGTCGTTGCAAACCAAAACGCCCTTGCCGAGCGCAAGCCCGTCCGCCTTTAAAACTATGGGCGCGCCCTTGCGGCGAACGTATTCCAAAGCTTTGTCGTAATCGGTAAACGTTTCCGCCTCGGCGGTGGGTATGCCGTACTTTTTCATAAGGTCTTTCGAAAAAGCCTTGCTCGCCTCGATTATCGCCGCGTTTTTGCGCGGGCCGAAACAGCGTTTGCCCATGGCTTCGAGCTCGTCGACAAGCCCTATCGCAAGCGGGTCGTCGGGGGCGACGACTATGTAATCGATTTCGGGGTGGGCGGAAACGTACTCCTTTACCGCCCCGACGTTCATATAGTCCACGTTGACGTTTTCGGCAATTTCAGCCGTGCCCGCGTTGCCCTTCATGCAATAGAGTTTTTCTACGCGTTTGCTCTTTTTTAGGGCGAGAAGAATTGCGTGTTCTCTTCCGCCGTTACCTATAACGAGTACGTTCATAAGACCTCTTTTTCAAATATGTATAATTTTTGCGCAAAAAGATTCTTCGGCAAGCCTCAGAATGACAGGTGGTGTATTGCGGGAGCGATGCCCCGCGGTTACAGTTACCCTAAAACGCAGAGAAGCAAGCAAGACGAGGAAAGCGAGCATTTTTGACGGGGAGCGTACACGGATGTACGTGACCCTAAAAAAGCGGAGCTTGACAAAGTATTGCGCAGCTTATATGCGTTTTAATGCTTGAAGTGGCGGTCACCGACAAACACCATTGCAATATTCGCCGCGTTGCACGCTTCGACCGAGGCTTTGTCTTGGATAGAGCCGCCCGGCTGGATTATTGCGGTTATGCCCGCCTTTACGCACTCTTCCACGCAATCGGGGAAAGGGAAAAACGCGTCGGACGCCATTACGGAGCCCTTAGCCTCTTCGCCCGCGTGCGCGATTGCCTGCTGCGCCGCCCAAATGCGGTTGGTTTGCCCCATGCCTATGCCCGTGGTTCTGCCTTTCTTTCCTATTACTATCGCGTTGGATTTGGTGTGCTTAACCACCTTCCAGTTAAAAAGCAAAGCTTCGATTTCTTCGTCGGTAGGCGCGCGGTTAGTAACCACTCCGCAGCCGTAAACGGTTTTTTGCTTGCCGCTCGGGAGGGTGCTTGTTTCAACCGCCGCTTTGGTTTTGAAAAGGGACAAATCCTCGCCCTTTATAAGACTTTCGTCGTACTGCTGAACGAGAAGTCCGCCGTAAACCTTTTTCATGTCGAACGCCGTATTTTCGCGGCGGGCGGTAATTTCTTCGATTTGTAAAAGACGGATATTTTTCTTTTGTTCCAAAATTTCGAGCGCCTTTTCGGTATAGGCGGGAGCCATTACTATTTCTATAAAAATTTTGTTGATTTCGGTTGCGGTTTCCTCGTCCACCGTGCCGTTAATTGCGAGTATTCCGCCGAAAACGGAGACGGGGTCGCTCTCATACGCCCGCATATATGCCTCGTGCACGCTCGTTCCCGTGCCCACTCCGCAAGGGTTTGCGTGCTTGCACGCCACTACCGCGGGGGTGTTGCCGAATTCCTTTAAAAGCTCCAACGCGCCGTTTGCGTCGTTGATGTTGTTGTAGGAAAGCTCCTTGCCCCAAAGCTGTTTTGCCGTGGAGAGCGAGCCTTTGCGGGGGAACTGCTCCTTATAAAATACCGCCTGCTGCTGGGGGTTTTCACCGTAGCGCATATCCTGTGCCTTTTCATAGGCGAAGGTTACCTCGTCGGGGAAGGTTATGCCGAGCTGCGATGCAAGGTAATTCGAAATAAGGCTGTCGTAAACCGCGGTGTGCGCAAAAACTTTATACTGCAAATATTTTTTGGTTTCAAGCGTAACGCCGCCGTTTGCAAGCTCGTTTAACACCTTTTGATAGTCGTTAGGGTCAACGATTACGGCTACGTCCTGATAGTTTTTAGCCGCCGCCCTTATCATGGTAGGTCCGCCTATATCTATGTTTTCGATACATTCGGCAAAGTCGGCGCCTTTTGCAAGCGTTGCTTTAAAGGGATATAAATTTACGCAGACAATATCGATTGTGTTTATGTTGAGTTTTTCGAGCTGAGCCATGTGTTCGGGGTTGGAACGCATTGCAAGCAACCCCGCGTGAACGTTGGGGTGCAGGGTTTTAACTCTGCCGTCCAAGCACTCGGGGAAGCCCGTGATTTCGGAAATGCCGATAACTTTAAGCCCCGCGTCCTTTAACGCTTTTGCCGTGCCGCCGGTTGAAATTATTTCAAAACCGTTTTTAACAAGCCCTTTGCAAAAATCAACAACGCCCGTTTTGTCGGAAACGCTGACAAGCGCTCTCTTTTTCATTTTCATTTATTTGTTCTCCGTAAATTTATATTTTTCTAAAATGGGATGGCAGAATGACAAGCAAAAGGTTAAATTATGGTGACTTTTCTGCCGTTTTTTTGAATTTTGCCGAGGCAAAGCTGCTTTACGCAATAGGGTAAAAGCTTGTGCTCTTCCCTCAAAACTCGTTGTTGCAAGCTTTCGGGGGTGTCGCCTTGTTCCACCGCCACCGCCGATTGCGCGATTATCGCGCCGCCGTCGGGGACTTCGTTTACGAAGTGAACCGTGCAGCCCGAAACCTTTGCGCCGTAATCCAAAACGGCTTTATGCACTTTAAGCCCGTAATAGCCCGCGCCGCAAAAGGCGGGAATAAGCGACGGGTGAATGTTGATTATTCTGTCCTCGAATTTTTTTATAAAGCTTTCGGGAATGATTTTAAGCCAGCCCGCAAGCACTATGTAATCAACTCGGTTGACGTTTAAAAGATAGGTCAGCTCCGAATACAGCTTATCAAGGTCGGGATAGTCTGCTTTTGCAAATACAGCCGTGGATATGCCGTGCTTTTGCGCCCTTTCGATTGCGCCGATATTCGGCTTTGAGGCTATTAAATATGCTATTTCGCAAAACCTTTCACTTTCGTTGGCGTCGATTATCGACTGAAAGTCGGTTCCGCCGCCGCTGGCGAAAACGGCTATGCGTTTCATTTGAGAATAACCCCTTTGCCGCGCACGGTTTTGCCTATGACGGCGCACTTTTCGCCCGTGAGTTCAAGCTGCTTTATAGCAGCCTTTACGTCGCGCTTATCAACGCATACCACCATGCCTATGCCCATGTTAAAGGTGTTGTACATCTGCTCTTTGGTGATTTGCGCGCGCTTTTGCATGACCTGAAAAACCTTGGGGAGTTCGTAGGAAGCCGTGTCTATTTCGCAGCCGATACCTTCGGGGAAGATGCGGGGAATATTTTCGATAAAGCCGCCGCCCGTGATGTGGGCAATGCCCTTTACTTTTACTTTTTTAATAAGCTCCAAAATGCTGTTTACGTAAATTCTGGTGGGGGTAAGCAGCACGTTTATGGGCTTTGCGTCAAGCTCTTCGTCGTATTTGTTCAAGGTTTCGATATCCTCGCCGAAAAGCTTTCTTACAAGCGAATAGCCGTTGGAATGAATTCCGCTCGACTTCAAGCCGATAAGCACGTCGCCCTTTTTGATTTTGCTGCCGTTGATTACCTTTTTTCTGTCTACCGCGCCCACCGCGAAGCCCGCGATGTCATAATCGCCGTCGGGGTAAAATCCGGGCATTTCGGCGGTTTCGCCGCCTATTAAAGCCGCGCCCGACTGGCGGCAGCCTTCGGCAACGCCCGAAACTACGGTTGCAACCTTTTCGGGGCTTAACGCGCCCGTTGCAAAATAATCAAGGAAAAACAAAGGTTTTGCGCCCTGGCAGACAATGTCGTTTACGCACATTGCAACGGCGTCAATGCCGATTGTGTCGTGCTTGTCGGCAACGATTGCGTACTTCAATTTAGTGCCCACGCCGTCGGTGCCGGCAACAAGCACGGGGCGCTTTATGTCCTTGGGCATCTGAAAAAAGCCTCCGAACGAGCCTATGTCGCCCAAAACGCCCGCCGTGTAAGTGGATTTAACGTGCTCGCGCATGAGCTTAACCGCTTCGTAACCTCTTTCAACGTCTACGCCGCTGTCTTTATATGAAATAGCCATGATAACTCTCCTTGTAACAAAAATATTAGCTTGAATTTACTGTTCTGATTTTAATTTATCCGTTTCGTACTCTTTAATCGGGTAGGGATATTTTCCGTTAAAGCAACCGAGGCAAAAGCCCGTTTTTGCACCATCGCACGTGGATAAGAGCTGTTCCACCGTTAAATACCTTACGCTGTCCGCGCCCAGACTTTCGCAGATTTCGTCCTCGTTTTTATAAGCGCCGATTAGCTGCGAATAGGTTTGAATATCTATCCCCAAGTGGCACGGGTGCTTTATAACAGGCGAGCATATGCGTATATGCACTTCGGTTGCGCCCGCGTCCCGCAGCATTTTTATAATCTTCCGCATGGTTGTGCCGCGAACTATGCTGTCGTCTATTAAGATTACCCTTTTGCCGCGGACGTTGCCGCGAAGGGCGTTCATTTTTACGTTTAAGCTGTTTTCGCGCTGCCGCTGGTCGGGCTGAATAAACGTTCTGCCCACGTAGCGGTTTTTTGCCAACGCTTCAACGAAGGGTATTCCGCTCTCCTCGGCGTAGCCGCGCGCCGCAACGTTGCCCGAATCGGGAACGCCCGAAACGAGGTCGGCTTTTACGGGGAAGTTTTTGGCAAGCAGTTTGCCCGCCTTTTTTCTTGCCTCGTACACGCTGTAACCGTCGAGCACGGAATCGTGACGGGCAAAGTAAACGTATTCGAAGATGCACATGCACCCTTTTTTCGAAACGCCGTCCATTGTGTAAGAGTGTATGCCCTCGCTGTCCACTACCACTATTTCGCCGTGCTTTACGTCGCGGATGAAGTTTGCGCCAACCGCGTCGAGCGCGCACGTTTCGCTGGCGACGATTACGTCGCCGTCCTTAGTGCCTATGCACAGCGGGCGTATGCCGTAAGGGTCGCGCACGGCGATTAATTTATTTGTGGTCATTATGGTCAGCGCGTAGGAGCCTTGCAGCTTTGCGCAAGCCCTTTTTATACCCGTCAACACGTCGCCGTCGGAAAGGCTGTTGATTAAAACCGCTATTACCTCGCTGTCTATAGAGGTTTGAAAAACGGCGTTGTTTGCGATTAATTCGTCGCGGAGCTGTTTGGTATTTGTTAAATTGCCGTTGTGGGCAACCGCAAGCTTTCCGCACTTGCCCGAAAAGACGACGGGCTGGGCGTTTAAAAGCTGACTTGCGCCCGTTGTGGAATAGCGGACGTGACCTATGGCAATGTCGCCTTCGGGAAGCTCGTCCAAAGCGCCGCTTGCAAAAACTTCAGGCACGAGCCCCATGCCTTTGTAATAGGCTATTTTGTTGGCGTAGGCAACCGCTATGCCCGCTGATTCCTGCCCTCTGTGCTGGAGAGCGTATAAACCGTAATAAGCGGTGTGCGCAACGTTTCGGTTTTCATGCGAATAAACGCCGAAAACGCCGCACTCTTCATGTTTTTCGTCCATATTATTCTTTTCCCGTCCAGCAATAAGTGCATAACTTGCACGGTTCAAGACCGATTGCCTCGATTAAGCCTTCGATAGACTGAAATTCGAGCGATTCGAAATGAAATTTATCGCATATAGCTTTGCGCATTGCCTTGCCGCGGGCGGTGTCGGCGTTGCTGTATTCTTCCATATGCTCTACTGCTTTTTCGCCCTCGAGCTCCATCATGGTGCGGCGGGTGATTAAGTCCATATCGCCCGACGAACGCGAAAAATTGAGGTATTTGCAGCCGTACATTATGGGCGGGCACGCCGAACGCATGTGCACGGCCTTTGCGCCGTGGGAATAGAGAAATTCCACCGTTTCTTTAAGCTGCGTGCCGCGGACGATGCTGTCGTCCACAAGCAAGAGCCGCTTACCCTCGATAAATTCGTGGACGGGGATTAGCTTCATTTTTGCAATTTTGTTGCGCTCCGTCTGGTTGACGGGCATAAAGCTGCGCGCCCACGTGGGCGTGTATTTTATGTAAGGGCGCGCAAAGGGGATTTTGCCCGCGTTTGCGTAGCCTATCGCATGAGGCGTGCCTGAATCGGGAACGCCGCCGACGTAATCTATTTGGTGCAAGTCGTGCGTTTTTGCGTCGTTTCTTGCAAAGATTTCGCCGTTTTTGCAGCGCATCATTTCAACGTTTATACCCTCGTAGGTAGACGTGGGATAGCCGTAATACGACCATAAAAACGCGCATATACGCATTTTTTTGCCCGCGGGGGCGAGTTGGGTTATGCCGTCGGCGGAAATTTCAACTATTTCCGCGGGGCCGAGCTCGCGCTCGTCGGCGTAGCCCAGCTTTTTATAGGCAAAGCTTTCGAACGAAACGCAATAGCCGTCGTCGCACTTACCGACCAAAACGGGCAGTCTGCCAACCTTGTCCCTTGCGGCAATCAGCGTGCCCTTGTCGGTTAAAAGCAATATGGAAGCCGTGCCGTCGATTTTATCCTGCGCGTAGCGTATACCCTCGACGTAGCTTTCCTTGCTGTTTATCAAAGCTGCGATTAACTCGTTTGAGTTTACTCTGCCGCCTGTCATCGCGTCGAAATAACCGCCCCCCTGCGAGATAACCTCGCGCATGAGCGCGTCGGCGTTGTTTATTATGCCAATGGTACATATCGCATAGGTACCGAGGCGCGAAACGGTTAATAAAGGCTGCGGGTCGGTGTCGCTTATGCAGCCTATCGCCGCGTTGCCGTGCATTTCGCTTAAAACTCTTTCGAATTTTGTTCTGAAAGGCGCGTTTTCTATGTTGTGGATTTCGCGCTGCAAGCCCGTTTCTTTGTCGTAAGCCGCCATGCCCCCGCGCTTTGTGCCGAGGTGCGAATGATAGTCTGTGCCGAGAAAGACGTCGAACACGGCGCTGCTCTTTTTAACAGAACCGAAAAAACCGCCCATATTATTCTCCGGTCAAGCGTTTGAAAATTTCTTTGTAAGCGTCCTCAACTCCGCCCAAATCACGGCGGAATCTGTCCTTGTCGAGGCTGACGTGCTTTGTGGTGTCCCACGAACCCGCTTCCCAGAAGCGGCAAGTATCGGGGGAAATTTCGTCCGCGAGGACGATTTGACCGTTAAATCTGCCGAATTCGAGCTTGAAGTCGATTAAGTCGATATTAAGCTTTTTAAAAAACTCTATCATTGCCTCGTTTACCGCAAAAGCCATCTTTTTTATTGTGTCGATTTCTTCGGCGGTGGCAAGATTTAACGCGAGGGCGTGGTAATCGTTGATTAAGGGGTCGCCCAAATCGTCGTTTTTATACGAAAACTCGATTGTGGGAGCCGAAAACTTAGTGCCTTCGGGCACGCCGTATCTCTTTGAAAAGCTGCCTGCGGCAACGTTTCTTATTATTACTTCCAAAGGAACGATTTGCACTTTTTTAACGACGGTGTTACGCTCGTCAATCTCTTTTTCGAAGTGCGTGGGAACGCCCTTCTTTTCAAGCATCTGCATCATTAAATTGCTCATTTTATTGTTAATGACGCCTTTGCCGGTTATTGTGCCCTTTTTTAAACCGTTGAACGCGGTTGCGTCGTCCTTATAGGACACGATAACGTAGTCTGCATTGTCGGTGGCAAAAACTTTTTTTGCCTTGCCTTCGTAAAGCTGTTCCTTCTTTTCCATGAAAAATTTCTCCTTAAAAAACTTTTAACCGTTAAAAAACGGACGTTAATAAAATAGTAAATACCCGCAAAGGTTTGCGGGTATGGTTTAGCGCTGCCCAAGCTCCGATTGCAGGGCATTATCGTCGGAATTAATTTTATCCCTCATTTTCTTTTTGTAATCCGAAAGCTTTTTGGCGATTTCGGGATATTTTACGCCGAGAATCTGCAAGGCTAAAAGCCCCGCGTTTTCACCAGCGTTTACGCCGACGGTGGCAACGGGTATGCCCGAAGGCATTTGCACTATCGAAAGCAAGCTGTCAAGCCCGCCCATCATGTCGGTTTTTACGGGCAGACCTATTACGGGGAGCGTGGTGTTTGCCGCGATTACCCCGCCGAGGTGAGCCGCCTTGCCCGCCGCGCAGATTATAACTTCGGTTCCGTTTTTAATTGCGTTTAAAGAAAAATCGTGCGCCTCTTCGGGAGTGCGGTGCGCGGAAATTACCCTTACTTCGGTTTTGACGCCGAAGGAATTTAAAATATCCGCCGCGGGTTTTACTACGCCCCAATCGGACTTGCTGCCCATTAATATTGCAACCTGTGCCATTTGTTTCTCCGTATTGAATTGTTATTTTTTGACATACTTTAAGTATGGTGCTTTTGTATATTATCTTTGCCGTGTATATTCTGGCGGTAAATTTTTATGCGGTTATGCTTGTTAAGTCGCAACGCGACGAAGCAATCGACGGTGACGGAAAAGGGAAAGGCGACGGAAAGCTTATTTTAACGGCTATCCTCGGCGGAGCAATATCCATTTACGTGAGCATGTTTATAATGAAGTACAGGCTTAAAAATCTTCTTTTAATGATTTTAATGCCCGTTATCGCCGTTTTAAACGTTTATTTCTGCGTGGTCGCCTTCCGCTCGGGTTTCACCTTTTTTGTCGTGGGGTGATTACACTATATATAAATACCGTTTAAATTATAACACAATATATTGATAAATAAAAATGTTTGACGGAGCTTTTTTTAAATTTAGCTTTAAAAATTTTTAATTTTTTATCCCTAAACGGTTGACAAATAAAATTTGGATTATAAAAATGCCGCGCCTTAATTAAAAGGCGCGGCATTTTTATAATTTCAACTCTGATTATATCCCCAAACTACTTTATGGCGTCTTTTAAAAAACACGCCTTTTTTTAAATTCCACAGTTTATCCCATTCTGTTTCCGGCTGTACCGCCTGACAATAGACAGTAAGATTTTTACACAGCACGAATGGGCGGCGACCTATCTTTTTTACGCTTTGCGGAATTACGATTTTGTGCAAATCCGCACAGTCGAAAAACGCAATTTCACCTATTTCCTCAACTCTGCCGTCTAATGGAATTATGCTGTTTTTACAGCCTGCAACAAGTTTTTTCGTCCGCGTTTCGATAAGACAATTTTGTTTGGCGCAAAAATTTTCGTTACCTTCCTCCACCTCTATGCTTTCAAGATTTTTACAGCCGCAGAACGGATTGCAATCTATTATTTCAACGCCCTCGGGAATTAAAACCTCTTTAAAACCGCAACAGTCAAAGGCGCTGCGTCCTATCGTTTTTAAGCTTTGCGGCAAATGAATTTCTTCAAGCTCTTCGCACCCTTCGAAAGCGTATGCGCCAATTTCCACAATTCCGCCACCAAAATTTATAACTTTTAGATACCGACAGCACCAAAAGGCGTTTTCGGCGATTTTTTTGACGCTTGAAGGAAGCGTAACGCTTTTTATTTCATAATTACAAAAAAATGCAAATTCACCGATTTCAGTTATACCGTCGGGAATTACTACATCCAAATCTCCCAAAAGATAATTGTCGGAAGAACCTTTTACTCCGTTACGCAAAACCGAGCGGCTGTACTCCGAGGCGGGCAGGTCAAGGCGGTTGTAATTTTTTAGCACGGTGCCTTCCACTTCAAACCGCGAGCCGTGATAAACTGCCATTTAAATTATTTCTCTTCGGGGTTTTGTGCCTTTAACAGGTCGCGGATTTCAGCCAAAAGTTCTTCGGTTGTAGGCGCCGCGGGCGCGGGTTCGGCGGGAGCTTCTACGCTTGCCGCTTCAAGCTCGGCGGTTGCCGCAGCCGCTTCCTCTTCGGTTATTTTGCCCTTTTTAAGCTTTTTTTCGATTGCCTTTTTCTGCTTTTCGGCAAGCGCTTTGCTTCCGGCGCGGACGGAATTGATTATTTTAACTATGCAGAACAGAATGAACGCAATTAAAATAAAGTTAATGATTGCCGTTATGAACGCGCCCCAGTCGATGTAAATGGAATGTGCCAAATCAAGTGCGCCCGTACCATCGTAAGCGGGTTTTAAAATCGTAACCGCCGCTTCGAGCCCTTTGCCGTCGCCGCCGACGATAAGCGCGATTAACCAGTTTATAAGCGGTTGCAAAATCTGGTTTGTGAGCGCGGTTATTATTGCCGTGAACGCGCCGCCGACGATAACGCCGACAGCCATATCCAAAACGTTGCCGCGGGAAATGAATTTTTTAAATTCGCCGAAAAACTTTTTCATATTATGCCTCCTGTGTTTACATCATATAATTATATTTTAGCTTTTAAATCGTGTCAAGCAAAATTTTAGCCGTTGATTAGCGCGTTTATCAAAGCTTTGCGCAAGGCTTCGTCGTTTTCACCCTTTAAGCAGTCGAAAACGACCGAACCGTTTTTTAACACGATTACTCTGTCGGCGACGGTTATCGCCTCGTCGACGTCGTGCGTGACGAAAAGCGCCGTGCGGTTGTCCGCCTGACGGATTTCGAAAAACAGCTTCTCCATTTCGGTTTTTAGCTTTAAATCAAGCGAGGCAAACGGCTCGTCCAACAAAATTATATCGCTTTTAACGAGAAAGGCGCGGGCAAGCCCCACCCGTTGCGCCTGACCGCCCGAAAGGTTGCACGGATATTCGTCCGCCTTTTCGGTTAAGCGCACTTTTTTAAGAATTTCGGTTATCTTCGCGCCGTCGTTTAATACGAGGGAAAGATTTTTAAAAACGGTTAAGTTTGGCACCAAGCGGGGCGACTGAAAAACGTAAGAGCATTTTAAGGCTGGAATTTCGCCGTTGAAGTCGGTTAAGCGGGCTATGCAATTTAAAAGCGTGGTTTTGCCGCTGCCGCTTTCGCCGAGGATACAGGTTACTTTGCCTTCCTCTATCGAAAGGTTAAAATTTTCGTAAACGCGGTTTTGCCCGTAGCTTTTATAAAGATTTTTAATCTCTATCATACGCCGCCCCCTTTGCTCCATTTTGCGGTTATGCGTTTCAGCTGCGAAAGCGCAAGCTCGATTAAAAGCCCCGAAACGACCGCAGCTAGGGTGAGCGCGGCGAGCTTTGCCGCGTCGGTTGCCGCGGTTGCCGACATCATGCCGCCAAGCCCGTTTGCCGTGCTGACGAGAACTTCTGCCGAAATTAAAATTTTAAGCCCCAGCGAAACGTTTGCGCCCGTTTGCGATAAAATGTTGGGCGCGACGAGGGGCAGATAAATTTTAAACAGTCTGTCGCGCTTTTTAACGCCGTAGACCTTTGCCATTTCGGTTATGCCGCCGTCAATGCCTTCCGCCGCAGCCAAAAACTGCGCGTAAATTATGGGAAGGAGCACGAGGCAGGTTACTATCACGGGCGAGAGTATGCGGTTGCCGCTTGTAATTTTTAAAATTATGAGCACGACCGCCATTGTGGGCAGGGTGCGGATTATTACCATTACGGGCTTTAACGCGGCTTTTGCCCAGCCGCCGAGCATGGAAAGAGCCGCGAACGCCGCCGCGAGCACGAAGGAAATTAAAAAGGCTAAAAGCGTGCGCAAAAGCGAATTGCCCACCGCCGCCCAGAATTCCACCGCGCCGAGATAACCCCAAAAGCTTTTAAGCGTTTCGGAAAAAGACGGCACGATTAACCCGTTGCCAACGGAATAGTACGCAATTATCCAGACCAGCCACATGACTAAAAGCGCGGCAACCGAGCACAGAATATTTATTTTTTGGGTAGTGAAAAATTTTTTAATCATTTATGCCGTGTAGAAAAATTCGTCTGAAACCTCGGCGGCGAAGTCCGAATTTACCGCTTTGAGCTTTACTAAAAAGGTTTTAACTTCCGCCTTGCAGTCGGCGGCTTTTTCGTATCTTACGGCGCAGTTTTCAATTACCGTTTTCGAAAGCTGGGCAGCCGTAAACGAAGGCGTTGTGTTTTCGGGGTCGGGGTAGTGAGCTTTGATTGCCCCCAATATATCATCTGCCGAAACGCGTTCGCTGAGCAGCCATTCCCCGCCGTACGCAAGCGATTTTGTGAATTTTTTTATAAATTCGGGCGCGCTTTGAACAAGCGAATTTTTAGCAACGAGCACGGCTTGGGGATACCCCTTTCCGTCGCCGTAAAGCTGTTGCAGGCTGCCCGCAATTTTCAAGCCCGCGGCGTTTACCTTTGTGGTTGCGGCGGGTTCGGGCATGACGAAGTAGTCGCAGTCCGAGGTTGCGCCCACCTCCTGCGGGGTTACGCCCTGCAAGGTTACGCCGCTTAACATTTGATAATCGTTTAACAAAAGCTTAACCGCCGCGCCGGGGAATTTAGCCATTTGCACAACACCCACCTTTTTGCCCGAAAGCTCGGCTTTTAAATTGTCTTGCGTGAGGTCGGCTTTTTCGGGCTTGGAAACGAAATAAAGGTTGCCGTGCGTAACCGCGCCGAGCATTTTATACCTTGAACCGTCGCCCAAAAGCTTGCTTGCGTCGTTTATTGGAAGCACGCACAAGTCCGCGTTCTTTTCTTCGTCATTGTAGGTAACGTGCGAGGCGATTTCGGTTGCGTCCACCACGCGGTAGGTTACGTTTTTGCCGAAGTCGGCTTCAACCGACATTAACTGCGCCATTGCAAGCGCGGGCGCGCCGTCGGGCACGTAAACGGTTATTCCGCCGTCTTTACCGCCGCCGCATGCGGTTAAACCGAGCGCGGAAACGGCAAGGGTGAGCGCGCCTAAAACGGCGCATAAAAATTTTTTCATATTTGCTCCTTTTCGGTATCAGGGTTATTCCCTTTTACCTCAAAATTAATTACAAGATTAATTTAAAACACAGAGAAGCAAGCAAGACAAGGCGAACGCCCGAGCGTAGCGATGGTTTGCACACATTATTGTATAAAATTTCAGATATTATTGTGCAAAGGATAACTTGAAGGAGTTTACACAGATGTAAATGACTGAAAGTTGCCGCAGTTCAACGAAGTATTGCGCCGCTTATATGCGTTTTATTTTTTGGACATTAGGGTTTTTGCGGTAACCCCCTTCAACATACCTATTTTGCCCGTTAAAGTGTTTAAAGCTTCGGCGGGGGCGTCGATTGCCACGCACAAAACCGAAACGCCCTTTTCCTTGTAGGGCACGCCCATTCTGCCGATTATAAAATTACCGTATTCGGACAAAAGCGCGTTTATTTTGGGGCTTTCCACCCTGTCCTCCACTATGATACTTATTACGGCAAGTCTGTTTTCGGACATAAAAAAAATCCCTCCTTAAACGAGGGAAAAGGCAAATTGCACCCCTTATATGCGGGGGTTAAACTACAATTATTAAGCCCTTTGCCCTCAGGCTATCCTTAAAGCTTAGGTGCAATTATTTTAACACAAATAATTTTTGCGGGCAAGCGAATGAATAAAGATTTTTAAAATTTGCATACTTATTGTATGAAAAAGAAATTTATTGCCGTTTTACTTGCAGCCGCGGCGGGCATGTGCGCGTTGGCGGGCTGCGGCGCAAAGGAAAGCACTACCCCCGAAAAACAGACCGAACCCAACGTTACCATAAGGCGGGAACTGCCCAAAATGCGGCATGATTTTGACGGGATTTTACCCGCTCCGCCCGAACACGGAATTACAAAGCCCATGCCGCTGCCCGCGCCGCACAGAAAAAACGGATTTCATTTAAAATAAGCCTAAATATAATTAACCCCCGCATATTGCGGGGGTAATTTTTTATTTGTTGCGGTTGTAATTGATTAAGCAGCCCGCAAGTATTATCTTTTTTTCGTCGTCGGAAAGTGGCGACATTTCAAGCATTATGTTTTTAACCTTTCCGCCCGAAATATGCTTTGCGGGGATTGCCTCGCAGTTTTCCTTTATAAGCTCGGTTACGTTTTCTATATAGATATAATCGTCCGTTTTAAAGTCGTATTTGCGGCATTGGAGCGGCAATATGCCCCAGTTAATCAAATTCGAGCGGTAACGCTTGGTGGCGTATTCGGTTACTATATTAGCCATGCCGCCCAAAACCTTTTGGCATGAAGCCGCCTGTTCGCGCGCGGAGCCGTCGCCCGTGCACTTTGCCGCAATGAAGCTGCCGTAAGCGGTGTCGGGAGCGATTTTTATGCCGACGTCTTGCAAAACGTTTTCGGGAAGAGTACCGCTTTTTTTGCGCTCTTCCTCCGCCGCTCTAATTTCCTTGGCGCGGGAAACGTATTCGGGAACCTTCCGCGAAAGAGTAAATTCGGCAAGGCGGGCGGGGTTGGAACGGTAAACCGAGGTTTCGCCCGAGGGGATAAGCTCGTCGGTGGTGGTCACCTCGTCCTCGATAACAGCCGCCGCCTTTAACAAAATATTTTGGGCGAGCGGAGCAAATTCGGGCCAGTCGGTTATGTTGGAGCCGTAAACAAGCACGGCGTTTTCGTCGGGTTTGCCCGCGCCGTGATAGACGCGGCTTTTATAAATTTCGCCGTCGAAGTAATACTTTTTGACTTTTTTTACATACTCCGCCTCGGTTGCGGGGGTGAGCCTACCGCCGTTTGCAGCTGTTGCGGCAATTGAACGCGCGTCCATTAAAGCTACTGCCGAAAGCTGACCCTCGGCGGGCTTGCTGCCCTCGCGGTTTTCAAAGTTGCGGGTTACGTGGCGGATTGAAAGTCTGCCCGTTGCGGGGGTGTCGCCCGCGCCGAAGCAAGGCCCGCAAAAGGCGGGTTTAACAACAGCGCCGCTTCCTAAAAGCCTCGAAATATAGCCGCCGTCGGCAAGCGCCTTAAACACGGGAAGGCTTTGGGGATAAACGTTTAAAGAAAAATCGCCCGTGCCCGCGTTTGATAAAATTTCGCAGGCTTCGGCAATATTTTCGTAGCTGCCGCCCGCACAGCCCGCAATTACGCCCTGCGAAAGAGTTACGCTGCCGTTTTTAATTTCGTCGGCAAATTTAAAATCTTTTAATAATTTTCCGCCCGCGCTTTCCGCTTCGGCGATTATATCGCCCGCGTTTTGTATAAATTCTTTTATCGTGAGCGCGTTAGAGGGGTGGAACGGAAGAGCAATCATGGGCTCCACGCGCGAAAGGTCTATTATTACCGCGCCGTCGTAATAGGCGGGGTCGGCGGGGTGAAGCTCTTTAAAATCCCCCTCCCTTCCGTGCGTTTTGTAAAAGTCGCGGCAGGTTTCGTCCGTTTCCCATACCGTGGAAAGGCAACCCGTTTCGGTTGTCATAACGTCTATGCCGCAGCGGAAATCCATTGAAAGGTTTTTAATTCCGCTTCCCACGAACTCTAAAATTTTGTTCTTTAAAAAGCCCTTTTTAAAGGTTGCCGCAATGAGTTCGAGCGCGACGTCGTGCGGCCCCACTCCCTTTTTGGGCTTACCCTTTAAGCACACCGCGATAATTTGCGGGCGCGCAACGCAATAGGGCTGACCGAGAAGCTGTTTTACAAGCTCGCCGCCGCCTTCGCCCACCGCCATTGTGCCGAGCGCGCCGTAGCGGGTGTGGCTGTCGGAGCCGAGAATCATGCCGCCGCACTTTGCCTCTTGCTCGCGCACGTACTGGTGAATAACCGCAAGGTTGGGCGGAACGAAGTTTCCGCCGTATTTTTTCGCCGCCGAAAGCCCGAAAACGTGGTCGTCCTCGTTTACCGTTCCGCCCACGGCGCACAGCGAGTTGTGGCAGTTTGTAAGCGTGTAGGGCACGGGGAATTTTTTAAGCCCCGAAGCTTTTGCGGTTTGGATTATGCCGACGTAAGTTATGTCGTGCGAAACGAGCGAATCGAACTTTATTTTCAAATCCGTATCCGAGCCGCTGTTGTGGGAATGCAAAACGGAATGCGCAATAGTGCCCTTTATCGCCTTTTGCTTTTTGCTTTCGACCATAAAAGCCACGTTCTCTTTTAAAATTGCGCCTTCGGTATAATAGACGCCGCCGCGAATTAATTTAATCATATTCTCTCCTTTTGCACAAACCCACCCTTTATTTATATTATTGTAACTTAAACGCGGGTTTTTTTCAATTATTTACGGGGCGTATTTGCAAATTGTTGCAATTTTATAATTTTAAATATATAATACGGTTATGCAAAAATTTAATTTTCAGTTTACCAAACTTACTAAGGTTTTTATATATCTTGGGCTGGCGCTTGCCGTTGCCGCGGCGGGAGTTAATACTTACTTACTGATAACCAACGGAACCGCGTCCGCGGCAGACCCGACGATTAAGATTATCCAATACGCGGCTATGTATTTTGCTGCGGCTTTGCTTGCCACCGTTTTAACAAGCCTTTTGATTTCCACCTATTACTTTGTTGACGAAAAAAGCAAAAAACTTGTAACTTGCTTCGGGATAATAAAGACGAAGTATGACATTGAAAAGATTGAATCGGTGCTTTTAGACAGAAACACGAAAAAGCTGAGCGTGTTTTTCAGCGAAAGCCAGTTTATAGTAATCGTTGTAAAAGAGGAATGGTACGAAGATTTCGTTGCGGCGCTTTTAAAGGTTAAGCCGAGCATAGAGTTTTCAATCAATTCAAAAGAAAGCAAGCCCGACGACGAAAACGACAAGACGAAAAAATAAAAATCAAAGCCCCCGAAATTTTCGGGGGCTTTTTATTAACCTTTGGATTTATTTTTGTGTTTTATTACGGCGGTGTGGTGTTCCTCGCCGGCGAGGAGCTTATAAATATTTATGTTGTGCCGTATCCAGGTAAACAGATTTATGCCCAAAAGCGTCATGAACATTGAAATAACGTAACCGTTTAACAGCTCGCCGTCGTACTTTAAAATGAAAACTATCGCCTGCCAGATTGTAAGCCCGGCAACGCCTATAAGCGAGCCCATGCTACCCCACTCGGTTAAAGCGATGTAACCGAGGACTGCGAAAAGGAACACGACTACGATTAAAAAATACCACCACTCGTCGCACGCGAGCGAAAAGGCGTAAAAGCCCATTGTCGAGGCAATGCCCTTGCCGCCGTGGAATTTTAAGGTTACGGGAAAGACGTGCCCCGCGATTACGCAAAAACCGATAAGGCACCGCACGAAGTCGGCAACGACTATGTTTGTGCCCGCAAAAACGTAGTCCTTAAAGATTATCCAGCCTATTAAGGTGGGCAAGCCGCCCTTTACGATATCGAAAAAGAAGTTTATTACGCCGACTTTAAGCCCGAAGGTGCGGGTCATGTTCATTGTGCCGGGGTTGCCGCTGCCGAAGCGGCGGATATCGCTGTTTTTGCGGCTGGAAATGATTACCGCAAAGTTTATGCAGCCTATTAAATAGCTGACTACCGCGGCGATTAAAAACCAATACCAGCTGTCTGCAAAAGCTAATTCAGTCATTGTTCCCCATTCTCCCTAACGAGAATTTTTATAGGCGTGCCCGAAAAATCGAAGTTCTTCCTTATTACGTTTTCCAAAAACCTTTCGTAGGAAAAGTGCATTAAGTCGCAGGAATTTACCTTTAAAACGAAGGTCGGCGGGGCTACGCTTACTTGCGAAGCATAATAAACTTTAAGCCGTCTGCCGTTGTAGGAAGGCGGTTCGTTTCTTCTTACGGTGTCGAAAATCAAGTCGTTGAAAACGCCCGTGGCTATGCGCAGGGTCGAGTGCGCGTAAACCTCGTCTATCAGCGTCATTATTTTTTCGGTGCGCTGACCCGTTTTTGCCGAAATGTAAACGGACTTGAAATAATCCATAAACTTTAAGTCCTCTTTAAGCTTTTCTTCGAACTTGTTTATGGTGTTCGTGTCCTTTTCGATTAAGTCCCACTTGTTCATTACGATTAGCGAGGGTTTGCCCTGCTCGTGGACGTAACCTATTATTTTTGTGTCCTGCTCGGTTAAGCCTTCTACTGCGTCGACGACCAAAAGGCACACGTCGGCACGGCGGACGGCGTCGAACGCGCGCATTACCGAGTAATACTCCACGTCGTCCTCTACCTTGCTCTTTTTGCGTATGCCCGCGGTGTCGATTATCGTATAATTTTTGCCGTTATAGCTGAACTTTGTGTCGATTGCGTCGCGCGTGGTGCCCGCAATGTTGGTAACTATCGAGCGTTCGAAGCCCAAAAGCTTGTTTACAAGGCTGCTTTTGCCAGCGTTCGGCTTGCCGACGACGGCGATTTTTAAGCTGTCGTCCTCTTCCAAGCTGCCCTTTTCAAACCAGCTTACCGCCTCGTCCAAAACGTCGCCTATGCCAGACGAGTGCTCGGCGGAAACGGGGTAAGGCTCGCCCAAGCCCAAGGAATAAAATTCGAAAACCTTGTCCTCGGAATAGTCGTCTATTTTGTTTACAACTAAAATTACGGGCTTTTTGCTGCGGCGGAGCATGTCCGCCACGTCGTAGTCCGAAGTGGTTAAACCCTCTTTACCGTCAACGAAAAACAAAATTACCTGCGCGGTTTCGATTGCAACTTCGGCCTGTTTTTTGATTTCGCGCCACATGGTATCCTCCGACCGCATTTCTATGCCGCCGGTGTCCACTATCGAAAAGGACTTGCCGCGCCACTCGCCGTCGGCGTAAAGCCTGTCGCGCGTGACCCCCGGTCTGTCCTCGGTTATTGAAATTTTTCTGCCTGCAACCTTATTAAAAAACGTGCTTTTGCCCACGTTAGGTCTGCCGACGATTGCGATTAAAGGGTTTGCCATAAGTTTTTCTGTTTTAAATTAAATATGTCCGATGAAGCTCATAACTACGCCGAAAGCGAAAATTACGAGTAAAATCCAATAAATTATTTTGCCGTTTTTGCCTTTGGTTACCGCGTATTTATAAGCGGGGAGCGCTATTGCGACTATCATTGCGATGTTGCCGAGCAAGGTTACCACGTTTAAAATCGTAGAAAAAATGTTCGCTACGTCGGCGTATCTGATTACGAGGGCGATTATGCCGCTGAAAATATATAAAATTGCAGCGATTGCCATTGCCCAGAACGCGCAGAATTTTTCGATGTCGCGCTCGGTTGTGGAGCGGCGCGTAGTTTTTGTGGTTTTAGTAGTTTTCTTTGCCATATTTAACTCCTTTAAATTTTGATTTGCGCTTTATATTTTAGCATTGCCAAAGCGATTTTGCAAGCGGTTAAAACCCGATTTTAAATTTCGGTGAGTTTGTTTAACACCTCTTTAAAGTAATCGGGCAAGGGAGCTTCGAAGCTCATTTCCTCACCCGTGGAAGGGTGCGAAAATTGCAGCCGCCACGCGTGCAAAAGCTGACCGTTTAAGTTGAATTTTTGCTTTTTTACACCGTAAACGGGGTCGCCGACGACGGGGTTGCCCATATGTCGGGCGTGCACCCTTATCTGATGCGTTCTGCCCGTGCGCAAGTCGAAGCGGCAAAGCGTAAAATTTTGCTTAAATCGCTTTAACACGGTGTAATCGGTAATGGCAAGCTTTCCGCGGTTGGGTTCCACCACCGCCATTTTTATCCTGTCCTTACCGTCGCGCCCTATATATGTCGTAACCGTGCCGCAATCGTTTTTTAAATTGCCCTCCAAAAGAGCGAGATAGGTGCGTCGGCAGGTTTTTTCTTCTATTTGCTTTGCAAGGCTTAAATGCGCCGCGTCGTTTTTTGCAACGACCAACAGCCCCGAAGTATCCTTATCTATGCGGTGAACTATGCCGGGGCGGATTACGCCGTTTATGCCGCTTAAACTGTCCAAACGGTACAAAAGCGCGTTTACGAGCGTGCCTTCGGTGTTGCCGTTGCCCGCGTGCACAGTCATGCCCTGCGGCTTGTTTATTACGGCTACGTCCTTATCCTCGTAAACGATATCTATTTCGATATCCTCGGGCTTTGCCTCGCAGCTTACCGCGTCGGGCAAGGTTACTTCCGCGGTTGCGCCAGCGGAAACGGCTTGCGAGGGCTTTGCGGGCTTGCCGCCTATTAAAACAAAGCCGCCTTCAAACAGTTTTTTAACGGATGAACGCGTTCCGCCGAGCTTTTCACTTAAAAAAACGTCCGCACGGGCATAGTTTTCCTGTGCGGTTATAATTTCCTTTTTCATTTGTCTTCTTCTTTATTTTCGGGAGGTGATTGAGGTTCTTCACTATCGTTCGGAATGACAGAGGAAGAAGGTTCTTCACTGCCGTTCGGAACGGCGGGGGGTTCTTCGCTTTGCTCAGAATGACAAGGGGCGTTGGGTTGCGCGTTTTCGGCGTTCTTTTTATCCTCTTCAGCCCTTCTTGCAGCCTGCGCCGCCTTTGCGGATTTCGTAAGCGGGAACACCGCCCAGTCGTCGAAAAACAGCAGCGACAGTGCAACGACAGCAACGCCGATTACTATGTAAAAATCGGCAAAGTTGCAATAGAGTATGCCAACGAATATCCACAGCCCGAACCAGTCGCGCACGTAGCCCGCTCCGTCGTTTATTGCGCTGAACCAAATTCTATCCACTAAATTTCCGATTGCGCCCGCAATAACTATTGCGGTTGCAGTTTTTAAAATTACGCGCTTTTCGGGCAGACACACGAACGCAAAAACGAGAAACGCGAGCAAAATAAAAGTCAAAACTATAAGCGCGGGCTGACCAATATCGAAGCCGCCGAAAGCCGCCGCCGTGTTGTGGTGACCGCCCTGAATTTCGGCAAAGCCGGGGATAATGATAAGTTCCCAGCGGTAAACGTCGGCAAAATGCTTTGTAACCAAATCAGCCGCGATTAACAGCGCGGCTACGACGATTAAAATTATGCTTACTTTTCCGAAGTGAGGTTTTAATTTTAAATTAAATTTCTTGTTCGGCATATCTCCAACATAATAACCCAAATTGTCGCGTTTGTCAATGAAAGCGGGGTGAAATTTGGGCGGTTATATAATGCGTTTGACAAATTAAGGGCGCCGCGCTTAAAGCGCGGCGCCGAGTATCATTTTGTAAAACCAAGACTTATTAAAATTGCTTTATCCACCCGCGACATGGTGGCGTCGCTCAGTTCGCCTATGCGCTCCTTTAAGCGGCGCTTGTCAAGCGTGCGAATTTGTTCTAACAAAATTACCGAATCGCGTTGCAGCCCGAAAACGGACGAGGGAAGCTCGATGTGGGTGGGCAATTTTGCCTTGTTTATTTTGCTGGTTACCGCCGCCGCTATTACCGTTGGGGAGTATTTGTTGCCGACGTCGTTTTGCACGACGAGGACGGGTCGCACGCCGCCCTGCTCGCTCCCTACTACCGGCGATAAATCGGCGTAATATAACTCTCCGCGTTTTATATTCATATCAACCTCATCTTCGGCAGGGTATATTTTATTATATGTACTGCCTTACGATTATTGTTGACAAGGAAAGCGCGGATTATACCGCGGTTTTTTAATTTTAAGCGGGAAGCCCCGGAAGATAAAGGAAAAATACGTATTTGTTGAGGAAAATAAAGCCGTAATAAGTTACGAAGCTGACAAGCATTACTATGCCCGCAATTCTGCCTAAACTCTTTGTTTTGCTGCCGACGGAAAAGCCGAAAATCAAAAGCGCGGCAAACAGCGAAATTACGCCGCCGACCAAGCCTTCCATGGTGAACGGCACCCCGCGCGAGCCCGTGCAAAGCGCGCCCACGCCGCCGATAAGCAATAAATTTGCAACGTTGCTGCCTATTATATTGCCCGTGGCTATGCCCACGTCGCCCTTTTTCGCGGCGGAAACCGAGGTTATCAATTCGGGCAAAGAAGTGCCGAACGCAACCACCGTCAACGCAACTATTTCGGGGTCGATACCTATTAAGTTTACCGAAATGGTTCTTGCCGCGTTGACGACGAGCGTTGCGCCGCCCACCACCATTAAAAGCCCGACGATTGCGATTACTATCAAAAACCACACTTTTGCAAGCATGCCCTCGTAGCCCGCCTTTAATTTTGCCATAAAGCCGTTGCCTTCCGCGGGGTTGGGTTCGCCCGTATACGGGTCGGCAACCGAAACGGCTGTGGCTTGCTCTAAGCAGGCTTTCGACTGCTTGCGGGCGAGGACGATATTATAAGCCATAAAGCCGAAATAGAGCAACAAAAGAATTAAGCCGCAATACCAGGGCATGGTTGCGTTGAGATAAGCCGTGCCGCCTTCCGCCGTGCCGAAATTGTAAGTCCCGACGAATATTCCGAAAATGAGAAACAGCGCGCTTGCAAAAACCAAAAAAGGCATGTCTATCATGCGGGTAGTCTTTTCGGTGGGCAGCTTGCAGATAACCGCCGAAAGTCCCAAAATGAGCAAAATGTTCAAAGCGTTGCTGCCCAAAATGTTGCCCATGATAAATTCGCCCGTGCCCGCTGCGGCGTCAACTATCGTTACCGCAAGCTCGGGCGCGCTGGTGCCGATTGCAACGACGGTTACGCCTATTATAAAGGTTGAAATACGCAATTTTTTAGCTATGCCCGCCGAGCCGTCGACAAAGAAATCGGCGCCCTTTATAAGCAGCACGAAGCCGATTGCGAGCAAAATCAAATTTACTATCCACGTGGCTGCGGCGTTGTCTAAAATAAGGTCGTAATTCATTTATTTACCTCTTTATCCTGCTTTTTATTTAAACTTAAACTTTTTTATAAGTTGCGCTCTTTTTATTGTTGACTTTTAAAGCAAAAAAAATAAGACCTCAACTTAAAATTTCTTTTAAGCTGAAAGTCTTGTTCCTTATATAAAGGGGTTACGACACGAATTAATCGGGGTTTGTTGCCGCAACCTGATAACTACTCCCTCTCAACACATTATATTCTATCAGACGGGTTTTGCGTTGTCAAGCGCTTGACGGCAAAATGAATTTTTTCGAGAATATCCTGCGCCGTTGCGCAATAATCCGTTTTCCGTTTTGCGGCAAGCTCGGCGGCAAGTCCCATTGTATAGGTTGCGCACACGCACGCATCGAACGGATTAAGTCCGCGCGCCGCTGTGCCGCAAAGATATCCCGAAAGCATATCGCCGCTGCCCGCCTTTGCAAGCGCCGACGAGCCGCGGACGTTGAGCGCGGTTTTTATTTCCTTTTCAGAACCGTCGCAGATTACGGTTGCCGCGCCCTTTAACAAAAGGATAACTTTGTATTCGCTTGCAAACTTGCGCGCCGCCTCTATCGGCGAGGCGGTTATCTGTTCAACCGTTAAACCATTAAGGCGGGAAAATTCCTTTGCGTGCGGGGTTAATATAACCTTGCAATTCTTCTCTTTTAAAATATCTTTGCCGAACACCGAAAGCGCGTTTAAGCCGTCGGCGTCGATTATCAGCGTGCCGCTATAATTTTTAAGCAGAAATTTAACCGTGCCGTAAAGCTCCTCCGTTGTGCCGCAACCCATTCCAACCGCGATTGCGTTTGAAGATAAATCGGGCTTATCAAAAAAGATAGCTTGCGGAAAGGCGGGAACGAGAACGGTTTTTACCTCGTTTGCCGTTGTAAGCTTTACGTAACCGCAGCCCGACTTTAACGCCGCACAAACTGAAAGCGCGGCGGCGCCCGCATACTGCGCAGAGCCCGCAATTAAATTTGCCGAACCGAACGTACCCTTGTGCGAATTCCGCGGGCGGACGGGGTAAAACTCCGCTATATCTCGGGGGGAATAAATTTTTACGCCGCCGTCAAGGGGACATGTTATACCCAGCTCTTCGAGTTGTTTTTTTGATAATTTTTCTTTCATTAAAGTCTTAAACTTACCTCTGCCGAGCTGATTTTTTTTGTTTCGCCGTCTATTTTTACAATCAATCTGCCGTCCTCGGCTATATCTATGGCGGTTGCGGTTATGCTTTGCTCGTTTGTTTTAAGCGTAACCTCTTTCCCAAGCCAATTTATAAATTTTTTATAGTCCGCAACCGAATAATCCTTTTCAAGATTTTTCAAAAGCGGCTTTTTAACGGCGGAAACCTTTATATTTTTATTTAATTCCGCGCTTAAAGACGTGGCAATTTCACAAAGTTCGGCGGGGATTTCATTATTTACGTTTATGCCCGTGCCCACGATTGAACGCGTGATATATGCGCCCGAAAAGGTGTTTTCGATTAAAGTTCCGCAAATTTTTTTGCCGTTTACCAAAACGTCGTTCGCCCAGCGGATTACGGGATTTACGCCAAAGCCTTCAAGCGTTTTGCACACGGCAACGCACGCGTTTAACATAATTTTAAAAGCGTTTTCGGCGGGAAAATTTTTGTGGTTTTTCATTACCGAAACGTAAAGCCCGCCCTCTTCCGAAGAAAAGCCGCGCCCCTTGGTGCCCCTACCCCCGCTTTGGCGCGCGGCGATTACGGTTATATCCTCAACGCCTTGGTATCTCTTGCAAAAATTATTCGTGGAATCCACTTCTTCAAGCTCAATAATCTTCATCTTCGCCCCCGAATTTCAAAAGCGCGGACTTGGCGGTTTCGTATTCAAAGCCCTTGGAAACGAGATATTTTACGCCCTTTAACAAATTTTCCTTGGTGGGTTGCTTTCCGCGCATATACTTTTCAAGCACCGCAAGCGCTTCGCCGTCGTCCTCTTCCACCTCGTCCAAGGCCTTTTCTATTGCGCGTTTATCCGCGCCGCGTTTATATAAGTCGGCAAACAGCGCGCGCTTGCCCTTGCCCTTTACGCTTTGAACGTAGGCGCGGCAATAGGCGTAATCGTCCACAAAATTATAATATTTAAGCTTTTCCAAAACGTAACCGCAAACCGCCTCGGTATAGCCCTTTTTCGTCAAAAAATCTTTAATCTGTTTTTCCGTTTTCATGGTTGCGGAAAGGTGCGTCATAGCTTTGTCGAGAGCCTGACTTTTTTCGGTTTCGAGCTGAATTTCATCAAGGCGGGCTTTGTCTATCGCCATGCCCGATTTTAAGTGATATTTAACCGCAACTTCGAGCTTGATTCCGCAATAAAAAGCGCCGTCCACGTAAACGTTGCAGCGGGTTTTATCCTTTTTTTGGGGTTCGATTAAAGTTATTTCGGACATAAAAATTCACCTTTACGCGGTTATTTTAACACCCGCGCAAGCCTTTGTCAATTAACACTTTGACAAATGAAAACCGCGCGGCTATAATTTTAACGTTATGGTAGGAATTTATTTCAGCGGCACGGGAAACACCCGCCGTTGCGTGGAAAAGCTTGTAACCCTTATTGACGGCGGCGCAAAAAGCTTTGCGGTTGAGGACGAGCGCGCGGCGGAAGCAATTAAAAATGCGGATAAAATAATTTTCGGGTACCCCGTTTATTTTTCGAACGTGCCCAAAATCGTGCGCGAATTTATCGAAAATAACGGAGAAATTTTCCGCGGAAAAAAAGTTTTTATCGTGTGCACGATGGGGCTTTTCAGCGGCGACGGCGCGGACTGCGGCGCAAGGCTTTTAAAAAAGCGCGGCGCAAAGATTTTGGGCGGGCTGCACGTTAAAATGCCCGACTGCATTGGCGACAACCCGCTTTTGAAAAAACCGCGGGAAAAGAACCGCGCTTTAATCCGCGCCGCCGACGAAAAAATAAATTTGACTGCCGAAAGAATTAAGTCGGGGAATTTCCCGAAAGACGGTTTAAGCGTTTTTGCGCGGATTGCGGGGCTTTTTGGGCAGAGGCTGTATTTTTACAACAAGCCCCGCCGCTATTGCAAAACCGTTAAAGCGGACGCGCAAAAGTGCGTTAAATGCGGGAAATGTGAGGGCGTATGCCCAATGAAAAACATTTCGGTTTGTGAAAAGGGCACAACTTTTTCGGGCAGATGTACGACTTGTTACAGGTGCTTTTCAAAGTGCCCGAAAGGCGCGATTACCGTTATGGGCAAGCGAGTTTATACGCAATACAAAGCAGAAGATTACGAATAAAAAATTACGGCGGACGATTTTCGTCCGCCGTTTTTAATATTAAATTTTAAACGGAAAGAAATATTCCTTTATTTTTCGTATTTTTATTTTGCCGTTTAAGCGGTTTATAAGGTTTGAATTGAATTGCTCTTCCCCGCGCTTTTTTACGGCGACGGTGAAGGTAACTTCATTTTGATAATCCGTGCTTAAAACGTTTGCGCCCGTTTCGGAAAAATAGCGCAAAACAGCGTCAACCGCGGGATATTCGGCGGTGTAACTGCTTTCGGCGCACGTTTCGTACAAAACCTTTTGCGCGGCGGAAAGGTTTTCGGCAACCGCCCCAGAATAGGCGCGCACAAGTCCGCCCGCCCCCAGTTTTATGCCGCCGAAGTAACGGGTTACCACCACGGCAACCTCGTAAAGGCGGTTGGCTTTTAAAACTTCAAGCATGGGCATACCCGCCGTGCCCTGTGGTTCGCCGTCGTCGGAAAAGCGCAAAAAATTGCCGAGGTTGTCCGCAACGCAAGCAAAGCAGTTGTGGGTTGCGTCCTTGTATTTTGCGGAAATTTTATTAATAAAATCCCGCGCCTCGTCCTCGCCGCAGACGTGCGCCGAGGTTGCGATAAAGCGGGATTTTTCAATAATTTTTTGTGTTTCGGTTATGCCCGAAACGGATAAATATGATTGCATTTTTTTACAAACTATAAAACTCAAAGAAGCAAGCAGAACGGCGGGCTTACCAACCCAATTAAAACACGGAGAAGCAAGCAAGACAAGGCGAACGAGTATTTTCAAGGGGAGTTTACTAAACCGTAAACGACCTGAAGAAAAGCGTAGTTCAACGCAGTATTGCGCCGCTTATACGCGTTTTAAACAAGTTTTATTTTAATGTGCACTTTCTTGCCCTTGTGAATAACGTCGCCGCTTGCAACGGGCGCGTTGATGTCGGTTACCTTTTCATCGTTTAAAGATACGCCGCCCTGCTGAATTAAACGGCGCGCCTCGCCGTTGCTTGCGCAAATGCCGGCAGCTACAAGCACGGGAATAATAGTTGCGCTTTCTATCTTAACCGATTTTTCGGGCAGTTCGCCGCCGCCGCCGAAAGCCGCGCGCGCCTGCGATTGCGCCAACGCCGCCTTTTGTTCGCCGTGCACAAGCTTGGTGAGCTCGAACGCCAGAATTTCCTTCTTTTCGTTTATGCGGCTTGCCTCCCACCCTTCCATTTCGTCGATTTTTTCAAGCGGGATAAAGGTGAGCATCTTTATGCACTTCATAACGTCCGCGTCGTCCACGTTGCGCCAGTATTGGTAAAAATCGTAAACGGGCGTTTTGTTTTCGTCAAGCCAAACGGCGCCCTTTGCCGTTTTGCCCATTTTTTTGCCCTCGCTGTTTAAAAGCAGGGTTATTGTCATGGCGTAAGCGTCCTTGCCCGTCTTTTTGCGTATGAGCTCGGTACCCGCAAGCATGTTGCTCCATTGGTCGTCGCCGCCGAACTGCATGTTGCAACCGTACTTTTCGTTGAGGTGATAAAAGTCGTAGGCTTGCATAATCATGTAGTTGAATTCAAGGAACGAAAGCCCCTTTTCCATGCGCTGTTTATAGCACTCGGCGCGGAGCATGTTATTAACCGTAAAGCACGCGCCGACCTCACGCAAAAGCTCAACGTAATTCAAATTTAAAAGCCAGTCGGCGTTGTTTACGATAACCGCCTTATCCTCGCCGAACTCGATAAAGCGCTCCATCTGCCTTTTAAAGCATTCGCAGTTCTGGTTGATTGTTTCGGCAGTCATCATCGAGCGCATGTCCGTTCTGCCCGTGGGGTCGCCAACGTGCCCCGTGCCGCCGCCGAGCAAAACCACGGGTTTGTTGCCCGCCATTTGTAACCTTTTCATAAGGCAAAGCGCCATAAAGTGCCCCACGTGCAAGCTGTCCGCCGTAGGGTCGAAACCTATATAAAACCGCGCGCCGCCGCCGTTAATAAGTTCCCTTATTTCCTTTTCGTCGGTAACCTGTGCGATAAGCCCGCGTTTTTGCAGTTCTTCGTAAATTTTCATATGCCTACTCCTAAGTAACTCAATTATACCAAACGAAAGGCGGGTTGGCAATTGTTTATTCCGTAAAAAAATCGTCCTTTTTCAGGTTTTCGCGCGCTTTTTCAATGGCGCGTTTTTCAATGCGGGATATGTAAGAGCGCGAAATGCCGAGTTTTTTTGCCACTTCCCTTTGGGGCATGGCGCAGCCGTCCTCCAAGCCGTAACGCATGTTTATTATGGAATACTCGCGCTCGGAGAGAATTTTTTTGAGAACGGCCACAAACTTTTCGCGCTGAATGCTCTTTTCCACCTGCGAAAATACGCTGTCCTCTTTTTCTGAAAGCAAATCTATTAGCGTAAGCTCGTTGCCGTCCTTGTCGGTGCCCACGGGGTCGGTTAGCGAAACGTTGTTTTTGTGCTTTTTACCCGAACGGAGAAGCATTAAAATTTCGTTTTCTATGCACCGCGCGGTGTAGGTTGCAAGCTGCGTGCCCTTGCCGTATTGATAGGTGTTTATCGCCTTAATCAGCCCTATCGAACCGACGGACAAAAGGTCGTCCGTTTCGGCGGCGCCCGTGTATTTTTTTACTACGTGGGCGACGAGGCGCATGTTGTGGTTAATTAAAATTTCCTTTGCCTCCTTATCGCCCGCGTGTGCTAAATCGAGATATTTTTTTTCGTCCTCGGGCGAAAGGGGCTTTGGGAAGGTGCCCTTGTTTTGCACCATGCCCGTAAAGAGAAAAATTTTGCCGAAAAGTACGCTTAATAAATCAAAAATCATATGCCTTACTCCGTTTTTGGGTTAAACCCTTGGATTATTAGCATATGATTTCGACAGTTTGTACTATTCGACAAATTTCTTGATTTAAAGAGGCGGCGCAAACCGCAACAATGTATTGCGACGTTTATAAACCGTGCCGTATTAAAACACGATTACTCCAACTCGAAAGCGCCGGTGTAAAGATTGTAATACTTGCCCTTTTGCGCGATTAACTGCTCGTGGTCGCCGCGTTCTATTATTTCGCCGTGCTCCAAAACCATTATTGCATGGCTGTTGCGCACGGTGGAAAGGCGGTGAGCTATTACGAAAACCGTTCTGCCCTCCATCAGTTTATCCATGCCCTGCTCGATTAATTTTTCGGTGCGGGTATCGATTGACGAGGTTGCTTCGTCCAAAATAAGCACGGGACATTCCGAAACCATTGCGCGGGCGATTGCCAAAAGCTGGCGTTGCCCCTGCGAAAGGTTTGCGCCGTCGCCCTTTAACATAGTGTCGTAGCCTTCGGGGAGGTGTGTTATAAAAAAGTCGGCGTTGGCAAGCTTTGCAGCCTTTATGCACTCCTCGTCCGTCGCGTTAAGTCTGCCGTAGCGGATATTGTCCATTACCGTGCCCGTGAAAAGGTGCGTATCCTGCAACACCACGCCGAGGGATTTTCTTAAATCGTCCTTTTTAATCTGCTTAACGTCTATGCCGTCGTAGGTTATTTCGCCCGACTGAATGTCGTAAAAGCGGTTGATTAAGTTAGTAATCGTAGTTTTGCCCGCGCCCGTAGAACCGACGAAGGCGATTTTTTGCCCCGGCTTTGCATAAAGACTGATATTCTTTAAAATAACCTTTTCGTCCGTGTACCCGAAAACCACGTTGTTAAAGCGTATGTCGCCCATAAGCGGAACGTATTCCGCCGAACCGTCGGGCAAAGGCTTTTTCCAAGCCCACTTTTTAGCCTCGTATTCGCCGTAGGTCAAGGTTATTTCCCCTCCCTTATCCTCGGGAGCGGTGTCAACCATTTCGAAAATTCTTTCCGCGCCCGCAAGAGCCATTACTATTGCGTTAAACTGCTGCGAAACCTGCATTACGGGCATATTGAACTGACGCGAGAACATTAAAAACGAAACGACCATGCCCGCAACGAGCGCGACGCGGTTTACTTTTTCCGCGTTCATAACAGAGCAATAAATGGATAAAAGCCCCGTTTCGTTGCCGAAAGCCATAACCAAAATACCGACGAGGGCTACCAAAACGTATTGCAAATAGCCGAGGTTGTTGTTTACGGGCCCTAAAATAAAGGCGTAGGAATTTGCCTTTCTGCCCGCTTCGTTAAGCTCGTCGTTTACGGCTTTAAACTGTTCGCGCGCCTTTTGCTCGTGGCAGAAAACCTTTATTACCTTTTGTCCTTCGGTCATTTCCTCGACATAGCCGTTTAAGTTGCCCAAAGCCTTTTGGTGGATTAAATAGTTTTTTGCGGAACGGCTGCCTATGTGCTTTGTTGCAAAAACTATGCCCGCAAGCACCGCAATCACGACGAGAAGCATCGTTACGCTGTAAATCACCATAAACACAAACACGGCGACAAGCGTAATTGCGGAAGAGATTATCTGCGGAATGGTTTGCGTTAAAAGCTGGCGCATGGTGTCCACGTCGTTGGTGTAAAGGCTCATTAAGTCGCCGTGGGTGTGCCCGTCGAAATATTTTAAGGGCAGATACTGCATTTTTGCGAACATTTCGTCGCGCATTTTCTTTAACGTGCCCTGCGCGATATACATCATTATTATGTTATAAGCAAACGAAGCGACGGAGCCTGCCAAATAAATACTGCCCATTAAAATAACGTTGGGGTAAATTACGTTCCAGAGGTCGGGCGAGGCTTCGCCCTTGCCAATTAATATAAGCTCGTCAACTATTACCGAAACGCGCGAGGCGGCAGTTACGTTTGCAACCGAAGCTATTAAAACGAAGAAAACGACGAAAGCCGTTGCAACTTTATTGCGCGAAAAGGCGTATTTTAAAAGACGTTTTAAGGTTTTTGAGGGCGCTTTTGCGTGCTTGCCGCCTTTAACGCCGCCGCGGGGAGTTGCCATTTCCTTACTCATTTTCCCCACCTCCCTTAGTTAAACTTTCGGCGGGCTGTTCTTCGCCGCCCTTTACCTGCGATTCGTATACCTCGCGGTAAATTGCGTTGGATTTTATCAGCTCGTCGTGCGTGCCCGCGCCCGAAATTTTGCCTTTGTCCAAAACTATTATTTTATCCGCGTCCTGAACGGAAGCTATGCGCTGGGCGATTATGATTTTCGTCGTATGCGGCGCGTATTTTGCAAGGGACGAACGTATTTGCGCGTCGGTTTTGGTATCTACCGCCGAAGTAGAGTCGTCGAAGATTATCACCTTGGGGTTTTTCAACAGCGCGCGGGCTATGCACAGCCTTTGCTTTTGCCCGCCGGAAACGTTTACGCCTCCCTGCCCCAAATCGTAATCGTAACCGCCGGGGAGAGCTTGAATAAACTCGTCGGCGCACGCTTGCTTTGCAGCCCGACAAAGTTCCTCATCGGTGGCGTTTTCATTGCCCCAACGCAGATTTTCGGCAACCGTGCCCGAAAAAAGCACGTTTTTTTGCAAAACCATTGCAACGTTGTTGCGCAGCGCGTCCATGTCGTAATTTTTAACGTCCACGCCGCCAACCTTTACCGAGCCGCCGACAACGTCGTAAAGCCTTGGAATTAACGAAACGAGCGAGGTCTTGCCCGAACCCGTCGCGCCGATTATGCCCACCGTTTCGCCCTCGGCAATATGTAAGTTTATGCCCGAAAGCACGACTTTTTCCGACTTTTGCGAATAGGCAAAGTTTACGTTTTCGAAGTCAACCGAGCCGTTTTTAACCTCGAACACGGGTTTTTCGGGTTTGGGAAGTGTGGTTTTTTCGTTTAACACCTCGCAAATTCTGTCCATGCTGCCCTTCGAAAGCGAAATAAAGTTTAAGCACATTGCAACCATAATTACGCCCGAAAGAATTTGCGCGGAGTACTGAATAAGCGTTTGAATTTGCGAAGCCTGAACGTTGCCCGCAATGGTGCCGTTTACCATATTCGAGCCGAGCGTTAATATAACTATATTTACGATAAACATAACGAGCGTGGCGCACGGCATCATTACCGTTAAGATGCGCTCCGCTTTAACGGAATATTTATAAACCTCGCCCGAAGCGTTTTTCATTTTGCCTATTTCGCGCTCCTCGCGCACGTAAGATTTTACTACGCGGATTGCGGTTAAGTCCTCCTGAACGACGGAGTTTAAATCGTCGTACTTTTTGAACATTGTTCTGAAATAGGGCACAACCTTAAACATGCATACCGCAACGACGGCGCCGAGGGTTATTGCCGCGCACGCGAAAACGAGCGCCATTTTAGGCTCGATTACCGAAGTCATGATAATCGAAGCGATAAACAGCACGGGCGCGCGCACCAGCATTCTTATTGACATCTGATAAGCGTTTTGAACGTTGGTTACGTCGGTGGTTATTCTTGTAATAAGGCTCGCCGTGGAATAATTGTCGATGTTTGCGAAAGAGTACGACTGAATATTGTTGTACATGTCCTCCCTTAAATTATGCGCAAAGCCGCAGCTTGCCTTTGCCGCAAGCTTGCCGCCCCACACGCCGCAAACAAGCGCGAAAACCGCGCACACTATCATAAGCGACGACCAAAGCGCTATTTGCCCTATATCAAGGCTTTGGATTTCTGCTTTTGCGAGCATTTCAAGCTGCCCTACTATGCGGGTCATAAAAAAGGGAATTATAATTTCCATAACCGCCTCGCCCACCATAACTATGGGGCAGAGTATGGAAGGAACTTTATATTCCCTTACGCTCTTTAAAAGCGTTTTAATCATTTTTATCTCCTTTCTATCTTTTCTATAATTTTATCGAGCAAAACAGCAAGTTCAAGCTGCTCCTCTTCGCTTAAAGCGGATTGCACTATTCTGTCGCAGCCTTCCATCATCTGCTTGTCTTCCTTGCATACCTCTTTGCCCTTTCCGGTGAGTTCGAGATATTTTTTCCTCGCGTTCTCTTCGTCGGTGCCGCGGACGAGAAAACCGTCGTTTTCAAGGTTTGAAATAAGCGTTGAAACGGACGAGGGGCGCAGATTTAAGTGGTTTTCCACGTCCTTTTGGCACACCTTTACGCCCTTTGAATTTTGAATATGCACGTATACGAGAGTGCGCAAGTGTACGGGCGTTACTCCGTATTTTGACAGCAACTGGCTGTTTTCCCTCAGCATTTGCCTGTGAACGTAGCAGATTTTGCCGAAAAGCCGTTTGTTTTCCATTAATTTTTACCTTTTTCGGTGCAATTTTTATTGTTCGACTTCGAACTGTTCGAACTCGAACTATTATAATGTAATAAAAATTTATTGTCAATAATACAAAACACAAATTTTTTTAAATTTTTTAATTGTGAAACTGCAACAAATATTAAAAAAATATAAAAAAAAGCGGGAGCGAAAAGCTCCCGCCGTTTGTTTTAATTTTATTCCGCCGAAGGGTCGCACACAACTTCGCCAGTAGCGATTTCGATAAGGCAGCCGTTTTCGGCACGGAAAATCACGTTGTCTTTGTGCACGGTTAAAGTAAGCCCTTTGCACCTACGGAACGCCGCCGGGTCAACGCTCGTCACCGTTGCGGGGACTTCGAAGGTCTTTAACCCCGTATCGGCAAAGGCATAGCTGCCTATACTTTCGAGGCTCGACGCGCCGTAACCGAAGGTTCCGTCGCTGTAACCGAAGGTTACCGAAGTGAGCGCGCTGCAACCTTTAAAGGCGCTTGAACGGATTTCGCGGAGCGAATCGGGAAGCCTTACGCCCGTTAAGGCGGTGCAATTGTAAAACGCGTCTTCGCCGATAACTTTAAGATTGCCGCTGCCGAGCGCAAAGCTTAAGCTTTTAAGCGAAGTGCAATATGCAAACGCATAATTGCCGATAGTTTCAACGCTGTTGGGAATAACCACGCTCTCTATTTTACGCTCATAGAAGGCGACGTTTGCAATAGCGGTTACATAAGAAGGGATTACAACGTCGTCCGCGCCCGCAACGAGAATATTAGTTTCGCGCTCGATAATGCAATTTCCGTCTTTAAAATACTTTTCGTTGTCTTCGGCAATCGTTATCGCGCCGAAGGCGGAGCCTTCGAAAGAGTTACCGTACAGCGTGGTTACGCTTGCGGGGATTTCGCAAACTTCTATTGCATAGCAGTCGCTGAATGCACGCGACCCTATAATTTGCAGATTTTTACCAAAAACCACCTCGCGGAGCGAAGGGCAACTGAAAGCGTAACTACCTATTGCGGTTAAATTGTCGGGCAGCACTATTCTTTCAAGGCTCGAACTTGAAAAGACAACCGACATAAATCCTCCCAAAACCTCGAGCGCGCCGTTTTCGAAGGTTAATTCCTTTAATTTGGAGCAACCCGAAAACGCGGAACGGCCGATATAAGCTACACTTGCGGGAATGCACACGCTTTCGATGCCCGAACCCATAAAAGCGTTACGCTCGATTTTGGTTACGTATTTGGGAATAACTGCGTTTAACGTGCCAGCAAGCAGGGCGTTTGTGGATTTTTCGATAAGGCAACCGCTATCCACCTTGTAATAGGGGTTGCCCTCGGCAACGGTTATGCTTTCGAGCGCGGGGCAACTGTTGAATACTGATATATACGTGCCGTGGTCGCCGGCGGTTCCGCCCAAATTTTTTACGGTTGACGGGAAAGAAACGCTCTTTAAGCTACTGCAACGATAAAAAACATGCGAGGAAATATATTTTAAGCCTTCGGGGAATTCAATGTTTTGCAATTTTTCGCAATAACAGAACGCCATATTCCCTACGGTTGTAAGGTTGTTGCCCAAAATTACCACGCGCTCGATATCTTTGCAGCTTTGGAAAGCGGAGTGCCTTATAGCCGTGACGGGCAAGCCCTTGTGCATTGCGGGGATATAAACGGTGCCCGTAGGATAGGGATAATCTTTTTTAACTATGTAACCCGTGCCGTCGGAATTCAATTCGTATTCCAGCCTGTCGCTGCCCGCCGCGGGCGCAACGCGGGTTTCGGTATGCGCCGAATCGCGCACGCAATAACGGATATCCTCGCCCTCGCCGTTTTCGGTTGCGGGGGTGGAAACCACCCAGTCGCCGTAAGAATGTCCGCACGCTTTTATCGTAGTGATTATCGTGTGCGAGGCGTCGTTTGCGCAAACGTACTTACCCTCGCCCTCTTCGGTGCAGGTTTCGGGATTTGTAATCACGTAGCTGCCCCACTTATGTCCGTAAGCTTCAATCGGGCGCGCCTGCACGTGGCTGTTGCTGTTGCGGCAATAGCGCGTTTCAACGCCGTCGGTCGTGCACGTGGGCGCAAGGGTTATTACCCAGTCGCCGTAATCGTGTTTGAGCGCGGGGATATAGTTGAGCTCGGTATGCTTTTCGTCGCGCGTGCACACTCTTATCTGTGCGCCGCGGCTTTCGCAATCGGGCTCTAAGGTGGTTACCCATTTGCCCCAGCTGTGACCGAGCGCGGGTATGGGGCGCTTATCTAAATTTTCGCAGGTGTTGCAAGTGCGCGTTTCAACGCCCGCAAGCAGACAGGTTGCCTCGGTAAGCGTTTCCCATTCGTTCCAGTCGTGCCCCGTTGCGGGTATGGCGCGGGTTTGGGTTATTGACGCGTCAACCAATGCCGAGCGCATTTCTACGCCCGCTTCTTCGCAGGTCGGCGCGGAAACGGTTATCCACTCGCCGTATTCGATTTCGGGCTCGCCCGTACAGCCCGTAATTGCGAGCGGAATTGCGCAAACGGCAACCGCCGCGCATAAAACGAGAAGCATGTGTTTAAGTTTCATAATTGCCGCCTCCTTTTGTCGTTGGTTTTATACTTTTCCAAATATATTATAACATGCGGAACGCAGGAGGGGGGGTGAGGTGGGGGGGGGGAGGTCTTATGGGCCTGGGGGTGACGTGGGGGTGGGGGGGGGGGTGGG
>JAIDVM010000010.1 GCA_029059705.1 Clostridia bacterium | reverse complement strand
TTTCGGAGCCGCGCTACTTGTTGTCATTTTTGTTCAAATTTATGTTAATTTGTATGATTTTTAAAACTTGTAAAAATTACATAAAAATAATTGACTTTATTACACCGCGTAAATATAATTTCACTTGTTTATTTTTATTAAACTTTTTGTTTAAAATTGCTAATCGTTTAACAAAAGTAAACGCAAAGTTTAGTAATTAATGCGGTGCGGTTTATGGAAATAGGAACTAAAATAAAACGATTGCGGTTGCAGCTTAATTTATCGCAGGCGGAGCTTGCCGACAGATGCGAACTGACAAAGGGCTATATATCACAGCTTGAAAACGATTTGACTTCGCCCTCTATCGCCACTTTGCGCGACATTTTATCGGCGTTGGGAACCGACCTTGCCGAATTTTTCAAGCGCGAGGACGACGAAAGAGTTGTTTTTTCAACCGAAGACTTTATCGAAAAGCACGAAAACGGCATGCTTTTAAAGTGGATAATTCCAAACGCGCAAAAAAACGAAATGGAACCCGTGCTTGTGGAACTGCTCCCCGGCGCATCAACTTCGGTCGATTTTCCGCATGACGGCGAGGAATTCGGTTACGTGCTCGAAGGTAAAATCCGCATTGAGCTGGGCAAAAAGGCTTATGTATGTAAAAAGGGCGAAACCTTTTATTACACCGCAAACAAGGCGCACAACATAGAAAACGTTGGAAAAATAACGGCAAAATTTTTGTGGATTTCCACGCCCCCCAATTTTTAAGGAGAACCGAAATGAGCAAAAGCGAAAATGTAACGAAAAGCACCCGCAAAGCGCCTAAAAGCGAAAACATTATTGAATTAATCGACGTAAGAAAGGTTTTCGACGACGAAACGATTGCCGTCGATTGCTTTAATTTAAAAGTTAAAAAAGGCGAATTCGTAACCTTTTTGGGCCCCTCAGGCTGCGGCAAAACCACCACTTTGCGCATGATTGCGGGCTTTGAGTTGCCCACTTCGGGGCAGATTTTGCTTAACGGCGAGGACATTAGCAAGCTGCCGCCCAACAAGCGCCCCGTAAACACCGTATTCCAAAAATACGCGCTCTTCCCCCATTTAAACGTTTACGAAAACATTGCTTTCGGTTTGCGCCTTAAAAAGGTTGAAAACACTTACACCAACAAAAACGGCGAAAGCTATAAAAAGCTTGAAAGACTTACCAAAGCCGAAATAGACAAAAAGGTTAAAAAGGCGCTTGAAATTGTCGATTTGGAAGGCTTTGAAAAGCGCAGCGTTTCCACCCTTTCGGGCGGACAGCAGCAGCGTATTGCAATTGCCCGCGCGATAGTAAACGAGCCCGAAATCCTTTTACTGGACGAACCTTTGGGCGCACTTGACCTTAAAATGCGCAAGGAAATGCAAATCGAGCTTAAAAACATGCACAAAAAGCTGGGCATAACCTTTATTTACGTTACGCACGACCAGGAAGAAGCTCTTACCATGTCCGATAAAATCGTGGTAATAAACGACGGCGACATTCAGCAGACGGGCACTCCCGCCGAGATTTATAACGAACCCGTCAACACCTTCGTTGCCGACTTTATTGGCGAAAGCAACATATTCAACGGCGCGGTTGTTGGAAATCTTAAAGTTAAATTCTGCGGCGCCACATTTGACTGTCTGGACGATTACGAAATTAATCAGCTCGTCGACGTTGTCGTCCGTCCTGAGGATATAAAAATTTGCAAACCGGGCGAAGGACAGCTTAAAGGCAAGGTTATTTCCACCGTTTTCAAGGGCGTGCACTACGAAACTACGGTTGCAATAGGCAAGTTTGAAATAGTTATCCAAAGCACCGCGTCCGCCGAGGTAGGCAGCGTTATCGGGCTTAAAATCGAGCCCGACGGCATACACCTTATGGAAAAGGTTTACACCGTGAACAAATACGACGGCGTAATAACCAAAAACAACACGGTAAAGTTCGGCGACGGCGAATTCGAGTGCGACGTAACGCAGCTTTACCCTAATTCGCACGTTGACGAAGAGGGTTATTTGATAACCGCAAACGGCGAAAAACTTGACCTTACGGGCGTTGAAGTAAACGTTGAGGTTGGCACGCACGACATACAAATGAGCGACGACATGGACGCGGGCGGCGCGCAGGGCAACATTATATCTATGATTTACAAGGGCGACCACTACCGCTATATCGTAAGAACTGAGGAAAACGAAGAAGATTACGTTTTATCCTGTCCCGATTTGTGGAACACGGGCGACCTTGTCAGCATTATCATTCCCAAGGAAAAAATAAAGCTTTCGCTTGTGCCCACGGGGGAAAACAAAAAATGAGGGCTCTGCGTTTTAACAGAAAACAACTGTGTATTCCCTATGCGGTGTTTTTGGTTTGTTTTGTAATAGCTCCCCTTTTGGTAATAGTCTTTTATGCGTTTACCAACGGACAGGGACAGTTTACGTTTGACAACTTCGTAAATTTCTTTTTAAGCACAAACACTTTGGGCACGCTCGTTTACAGCTTTGCCTTAGCGATAGTTACAACCCTTGTATGTCTTATAATAGCCTATCCCACCGCTTACATTCTGGCAAGAAGCAATTTTAAAAAGAAATACGTTTTGCTTCTGCTGTTTATTTTGCCGATGTGGATTAACTTCACTCTTAGAATAACCGCTCTTAAAGAAATTTTGTCGTTTATAGAGGGCAATATTTCGGCTTATCCGTTTTTGAATTCGGTTATAGGCATGACCTACGACTTTTTGCCGTTTATGATTTTGCCCCTTTACAACTCGCTTTCAAAGCTCGATAAAAACCTTATCGAGGCGGCGTCCGACCTCGGGGCAAGCAGATTTACCGTATTTTTGCGGGTTACGCTCCCCCTTTCCGTTCCGGGAATTATCTCGGGCGTTACGATGGTGCTTTTACCCTCGATGACAAACTACGTCGTTTTAGACATGCTTTATAACAGTACCTACATAATGGGCAGCCTTATAGGCAGCTATTTCAGCGCGTACGACTGGAACAACGGCTCGCTGATATCTCTCGTTCTGCTCGTCATTATATTTATTGTTACTTTAATTTCGAACAGGTTCAGCGACAAAGACTCTGAAAACAGGGGGGCTGTATTATGAAAAAAGCGTTACGCATAATTTGGCTTGCCCTCGTTTTGCTGTTTATTTACGTTCCCATACTCGTGCTTGCCGTTTACAGTTTTACCGACGCTTCTATGGTCGGCGCGGGAATAGGCGGATTTTCTTTCGACAACTACATAAATCTTTTTAAAAATGACGAACTCAGAGGCATGATTTTCGGAACGGTTGCACTTGCGGTTATATGCGCGTGCATTTCAACCGTTTTGGCAACCTTCGGCGCAATCGGTTCGTTTTATTCCAAAAAAGTAACAAAATCGCTTATTAACACCGCAAATCAGGTGCCCGTAGTAAACGCGGACATAGTTACGGGCTTTTCGGTTTGCATTTTGCTGATTGTAATTATGCGCATAGGCAAAGACACGTTTATTCCCCTCGGCATAGGGCACGTTGTTTTAACCGCCCCCTTCGTTTATCTTTCCATTTTGCCGAAGTTAAAGCAAATGGACAACAGCTTGTACGAGGCGGCGCTCGACCTTGGCGCAACGCCCGCGCAGGCGCTGTTTAAGGTGGTTATTCCGCAGCTTATCCCCGGAATACTTTCGGGCTTTATGCTTGCGGTTACGCTCTCTTTGGACGATTATTTTATAACTACCTACACCAAGCCCTCCACCTTCGACACGATAAGCACATACGTCGTAAACGCAACCAAAGGCAGCCAGACTGAAGTCAAAACGGCGCTGTGGGCGCTGTCCACCCTAATTTTCGTAATCGTTGTTGTTGTCGTAGTGTTAATGAACGTGCTTTCGGGCAAGAAAAAGGGGGCTAAAAAATGATTAAGCTTAAAAAGTTTTTTGCCGTGCTCGCTGCGGCGCTGTCGGCTTGTATGTTTTTGCTCCCCTTAACCGCTTGCGGCGGCAGTAACGAAACCGTAGTTTTGCGGGTATGCAGCTGGGAAGAATATATCGACCTCGGCAAATGGGATGAAGAAGACCGCATAGAAATTGACAACCCCTACGCTGCCGACGGCGAAGAAGGCGTTTTCGGCGTCAATTCGGTTGAGGACGATTTTACAAAATGGTTTAACGAAGAGCACGATTTCGGGTTTAAGGTAAGGGTTGAATACTCCACCTTCGGCACAAACGAGGACTTATACAACCGTTTGAGCCTCGGCGACGTTTACGACCTTGTATGCCCTTCGGACTACATGCTTATGAAGCTGATTGCCGAGGATAATTACGTGACCTATTCCGACGAATTCTGGAATTTGGATAACAAAGAAAACTATTATGCGAACTTCGTTTCCCGCTATATAGACGGCGATAACGACAGCGTTTTCAATGAATACGACTGGCACAAAAAGGCGGCTTGTTATATGTGGGGCACGACGGGGCTTGTTTATAACCCCGAAAAGCTTTCCTCCGAGGAAGTTTCGAGCTGGGGCCTGCTTTTAAACGAAAAGTACAAACGGCAGGTTACCATTAAAGACAACGTGCGCGACGCGTATTTTGCCACCCTCGGCATTATAAATAAAGATACGCTTACGGGCGGGGCAATTGACGACGCAACAAAAAGCAGCCTTTTAAACGCAACCGACGAACTTACTATTTCAAAAGCCCAGGACGTTTTAAAAGCCATTAAAGAAAACGTTTACTCCTTTGAAACCGATTCGGGAAAATCCGATATGGTTACGGGAAAAGTACTTGCAAACTATCAATGGTCGGGCGACGCGGTGTATATTCTGGACGAAGCCGAAAGCGACAAAACAAACCCCACCGAGCTTTGGTATTCGGTGCCCGACGAGTGCGCAAACCTTTGGTTTGACGGCTGGCTTATGCTAAAAACCGGCATTGACGGCAACGAACAGAGAAAGACTGCCGCGGAAGCGTTTGTAAATTTCCTTTCCCGCCCCGATAACGCCATAAGAAATATGAATTACATAGGCTACTCCTCCGCCATTACCGACCAAACGGTTTTCGATTATATGGAATGGAATTACGGCGCGGACGAAGACGCCGAAGAAGTTTTCGATTACGATTTGAGCTATTTATTCGGTGAAGGTTATTCCCTTTCGGTAGACGCGGCAAACTTCGAATTTTCCGACGAAACAAAAACAGAAATAAACCGCGGCAGGCAGTTGTTTGCGCAGTACCCCCCTCAAAACGTAATTGACCGCAGCGTGATTATGCTCGATTTCGGCGAAAAGCTCGGCGAAATAAACCAGATGTGGATAAACGTAAGGTGCCCCGACCTTTTGGATTTTTCGCCCGTGACCGTAGGAATCGTAGCGGGAATAATAATAATTCTTGCGGCTGCAATATGCCTTTATTCCTTCAGATACAGGCTGTTTATCAAAAATAAACCCAAAAACGGATTTGAAAGAGCCTAAAAAAGCTACCGCCGCGTCGGCGGTAGTCTTTTTATTGTCGAAATTTGTCGATTTGCGTTGATTTTTGTAAAATAATGGGTTATAATGTATTCAAAATAAAAGGAGCAATATTATGGATATTAAACTTGAAATAGTTATCGTTGAAGACGACCCTAAGGATTTAAGCGACCTTATAGTAGAAATAGACGCGAACAGAGAACTTTTAAGCCTGGTTGGCAATACGGGAAACGCAGAGCAAGCCTTTGAAATGGTTTCCGAAATTCGCCCCGACGTGCTTATTTTAGACCTTGAACTGCAAAAAGGCTACGGCGACGGCATGGACTTACTCAAAAAAATTCACGACGCAGCGTTCAGCCGTCCTCCCTTTATTTTAATCGTAACCCACAACATAAGCACGGTTACGCACGACATTGCAAGAAAGCTCGGCGCGGATTACATAATGACTAAGTGTCAGGAAGGCTACACTGCCAAACTGCCCATTGAATTTTTGAAGATGAGCAGAGAAATGATTTTGTCGCGCAAGTCGGTTGAACACGGAATTATCGTTACCGCAACGCAGCAGACGGAATACGCCGAAAAGCGTTTCAGAAGACTTGCCTACGAAGAAATGAACCTTGTTGGAATTAACCCTAAATCTTCGGGCTATCAATACCTTGCCGACGCAATAGTTTTTCTTGCGCAAGGCAAAAACGAACGCGTTTACCAGATGGTTGCAAAAAAGAACATGAAATCCGAAGCGGCGGTTGAAAGAGCCATGCAAAACGCGATTAACCGAGCCTGGAATACCGCTCCTCCCGAAAATCTTTTAAAGCATTACAGAGCGACGGTAAAATCGGACAGAGGCGTTCCCACTATTACCGAATTTATTTACTATTACTCGAATATCATAAAAACTTCTTAAAAAAATTAACGCGGCTGAATTTCAGCCGCGTTTTTAATTTATTAAATTATCAATCCAGCGATTCCAAAATGAGCTTGTCCGCAACCAGCGCAATAAATTCGCTGTTGGTAGGTCTTTCGCTGCCTATGTAAACGCGCGCTCCGAAAATCGAGCTTATCGCGTCCGTTCTGCCGCGGTTCCAGGCAACCTCTATTGCGTGCCTTATCGCTCTTTCAACCTTGCTTGCGCTCGTGCTGAATTTTTCGCCCACGCTTGGATAAAGCTCTTTTGTTACGCGGTTGATTATGCTCGGTTCGGCAACCGCCATTTTTATGCTTTCGCGAAGATACGAAAATCCTTTTATATGCGGCGGAATACCTATCGTAATAAAAATATTACTTATTTTTTCGTCGAGAGAGCTGATTTTGCGCTTGTCGCGGATATCCGTGCCCACCTTATATTCTATGGACTTATCGCTTGAAAGCTCGCGGATTCTGTTCATCAGCGTTTCCGCCTTAACGGGCTTTGCCAAATAATAAACGGCGCCGTGTTCGATTGCTCTGTCCACGATTTTATCGTCGGCAAACCCGCCTATCGCTATTGAAAGGCAGCCCGCACACGATTCCTTTATGGTATCGAGCACTCCAAACCCGTCAAGCCCGCTCAAAACCAAATCAACTATGGCAACGTCGGGCACGTTACGCTTAATTAATTCCGTTGCCGAGTTGCCGTTTGCAGAAGCCGCGCAAACCTCGTAACCGTCTACGGACGAAATATAACTTGTAAGTTCGTTAAGTAAATCTTCGTTGTTCTCAAAAATTGCAACATTAATTTTTTTCATTATCTCTTTACTCCTAGTCTTATTTGCCCTACGCGAAATGATTATATTACACATAATTGCAAAAGTAAAGTAATTTTGTAAAATAATGAAAAAATTATTTTAAAATATTTTGTCGAATTTTAGATTATTGTAAAATAATTTGCCACCGCGGCAAGTTTACTGCGTTATGATGTCTAAATATTCGTCGTAATTTACACATTTATCGAATTTTTTGGTGCCGTTAATTTCTATAATTCTGTTCGCAACCGTATTCATAAGCTCCTGGTCGTGCGACGTGAACAGCATGCAGCCCTTAAAATTCTTCATTCCGTTGTTGAGCGCGGTTATCGATTCGAGGTCGAGATGGTTGGTCGGCTCGTCCAAAATTAAGAAATTGCCGCCTTCGAGCATCATTTTTGAAAGCATGCAGCGCACCTTTTCACCGCCCGACAAAACCTTTGCCTGTTTAAGCGCTTCCTCGCCCGAAAACAACATTCTGCCGAGCCAGCCCCTTAAATACTCCTCGTAATGGTCTTTGGAATACTGGCTGAGCCATTCGACAAGCGAAAGATTGCACCCCGCAAAATATTCGTTGTTATTTTCGGGGAAGTAGGATACAGAAATGGTTTTGCCCCACTTTACCGTGCCCGCGTCGGGCTGAACCTTGCCCGTCAACACGTCGTAAAGCATCGAAACCGTGGTGCTCTTGTCGCTGACTATACCGATTTTATCGTCCTTTTGTACAGTAAAGGAAACGTTTTCGAAGTAGCCCTTTTTCGTAAGCCCCTCTACCATTAATATATCGTTGCCTATTTCCTTTTCGAATTTGAAATCGATATAGGGATATTTTCTTAACGAAGGCTTAAAGTCGGAAATGGTGAGCTTTTCAAGCTCCTTCTTTCTCGAGGTCGCCTGACGTGACTTTGAGGCGTTTGCGGCAAACCTTGCAATAAAGTCCTGCAATTCCTTTGCGCGCTGCTCGTTCTTTTTATTCTGGTCGCGCTGCTGGCGGGCGATTAGCTGGCTGGTTTCGTACCAGAAATCGTAATTGCCGAGCATCATGTTGATTTTGCCGAAATCCACGTCGCAGATGTGCGTGCAAACCTTATTTAAAAAGTGACGGTTATGCGAAACGATAATTATCGTGTTTTCGAAATCCAAAAGATAGTTTTCAAGCCAGCGCACGGTTTTTATATCGAGGTTGTTCGTAGGCTCATCCAATAAAAGCACGTCGGGGTTGCCGAAAAGCGCCTGCGCCAAAAGCACCTTAATCTTCAACTTAGCGTCCAAATCCGCCATAAGCGTATCGTGGTGCTCGTCGGTAATATCAAGCGCGTTTAAAAGCGTTTGCGCCTCATACTCGGCTTCCCAGCCGCCAAGCTCGGCAAACTCGCTTTCAAGCTCGCTTGCGCGCACGCCGTCCTCTTCCGAAAAATCGGCTTTTGCGTAAAGCGCGTCCTTTTCGTCCATTATATCAACCAAACGCTTGTGCCCGAGCATAACCGCGCGAAGTACGGTTACATGGTCGAACGCGTTTTGGTTTTGTTGCAAAACGGACATACGCTCGGTTTTATCAAGCGTAACGTCGCCCTTGTTGGGTTCAACCTCGCCGCTTAACACCTTTAAAAAGGTGGATTTGCCCGCGCCGTTTGCGCCGATTATGCCGTAGCAGTTGCCCTTTGTAAATTTAAGGTTTACGTCCTCGAAAAGCTTTTTACTGCCGTATTGCAGCGAAACATTATTTACCTGTAACATAAAATCTCCGATTATTTTTATTTGAATTGCGTTTTGCCGCGTTATACGGAAAACTGACTGTTATATAATTTGGAATAAAAGCCGCCCGCCGCAAGCAGTTCTTTATGCGTGCCCTGCTCCACGATGTTGCCGTCATTCATTACCAAAATCAAATCCGCCTCTTTAATCGTTGAAAGACGGTGCGCGACGATAAAGCTTGTTCTGCCGTTCATAAGCCTAGCAAAGGCTTTTTGTATTTTCAGCTCCGTACGCGTGTCTATCGACGAAGTAGCCTCGTCCAAAATGAGCATGGGCGGCAGACAGAGCATTATTCTCGTTATACATAAAAGCTGTTTTTGCCCCTGCGAAAGATTGCCGCCGTCCTCGGCAAGCACGGTGTCGTAACCCTGCGGAAGCTGCATAATAAAGTTGTGCGAGTGCGAAGCCTTAGCTGCGGCAATAATCTCTTCTTCGGTAGCGTCGGGCTTGCCCATAGCTATATTTTCGCGCACGGTGCCGCTCTTTAACCACGTATCCTGCAACACCATGCCGTAGTTTTTGCGCAGCGATTTGCGCGTGGTTTTTATTATATTTTTGCCGTCTACGGAAATAGTGCCGTCCGTCGGCTCGTAAAAGCGCATTAAAAGGTTAATAAGCGTAGTCTTTCCGCAACCGGTAGGCCCGACTATTGCAATTCTTTGCCCAGCTTTAGCCTTTACGTTTAAATTTTCGATAAGCTTTTTATCCGCCGTATACGAAAAACAAACATTGTCGAAAGCGACGTTGCCCTCCGCGTTTTCAAGCACGAACGCGTTCTCCGCGTCGGGCGTTTGCGGGGTTTCGTCTATTATTTCATAAATTCTGCCCGCGCACGCAACCGCGTTTTGCAATTCGGTTATTACGCCCGAAATTTCGTTAAAGGGCTTTGTGTATTGGTTGGCGTATGACAAAAGGCTTGTAAGAATACCCACCGAAAACGCGAGCGGGAGCGAAACGTTGCAAACGAGCATTAACGCGCCCGACAGCGCAACGGCGGCGTAAACGACTGCGTTTACGAACCGCGTAGAAGGATTTGTGAGCGACGAGAAGAAAATTGATTTAAGCGAGGCTTTGGTAAGTCTGCCGTTTATTTCGTCAAATTTTTCAAGGTTTTCGTCCTCGCGGTTGAAAGCCTGCACCACCTTTAAATTACCGATTATTTCGTCTATGAAAGCCGTCTGCTCGCCGCGGATTTCCGAAGCGGTTTTAAACATGGAATAAGTTCGCGTGGCGATAAACTTTGCGACGAACAGCGAAAGCGGCGTTAAAACGAAAACGATGAGCGCAATTATCCAGTTTAAAACGAACATTATTACAAGCGTGCCGATTATGGTTAAAACGCCTGTAAAAAGCTGCGTAAAGCCCATTAACAGTCCGTCGGCAAACTGGTCTACGTCCGCAATGTTGCGCCCCACTATATCGCCGTAGGAGTGCGAATCGATAAAGCTGAGCGGCAGCTTTTGCAGATTTGCAAAAGCTTCTTCCCTTACGTCCTTTACGACGTTGTAGGTTATGCGGTTATTTATTATGCTTGTTAGCCATTGCGCAACGCACGTTGCCGCAACCACCGCGCCGATTATTATAAATTTTTGGAAAACCTGCGCAAAATCGACTTCGGAATATTTGGTTAAATCGAAGAGGTCGACAACCTGCCCGAAGAACACGGGCACTATTAAGTTGCCCGCCACGGTTACAAGCGCGAAGAATATCGTGAGCGCAAGCATAAGCTTGTAGTGCTTTAACTGTTTTAAAATGCGTTTAAACACTTTTTTGCGGGAAAGGTCAGCCATTTTGCGCCTCCTCTTTCCCGAACTGGGAATTATTTATTTCGCGGTATACCCCGCAGCTTTGCATAAGCTCGTCGTGCGTGCCTAAGCCCACCATTTTGCCGCCGTCCAAAACTATTATTTTATCGGCGTGCCTTATGGACGAAGTGCGTTGCGAAACTATGAAAACCGTGGGGTTATAATCGAGATTTTTAAGCGATTTTCTCAAATTTGCGTCGGTTGCGTAGTCGAGCGCGGACGCGCTGTCGTCGAGAATAAGAATTTCGGGCTTTTTGACGAGCGCGCGGGCAATTGTAAGCCTTTGCCGCTGTCCGCCCGAAAAATTTTTGCCGCCCTGCTCCACGGGCTCGTCAAGCCCGCCGTCCTTGGAGTTTATAACGTCGGTTGCCTGCGCTGCTGCTACCGCCGCCGTAATTTCATCATCGCCCGCGTCGTTTTTGCCCCATTGCATGTTTTCGCGTATAGTTCCCTTAAAGAGCACGGCGCGCTGTGGCACGATTCCGCATTTATCCCTCAACGCCTCGTCGCCGATACCGTTTACGTTTACGCCGTCAATCAAAACCTGACCTTCGCGCACGTCGTAAAAGTGCGGCAAAACGTTTACAAGCGTAGTTTTTCCCGCGCCCGTGCCGCCGATTATGCCAACGGTTTGCCCGCGTTCAACCGAAAACGAAACGTTATCGAGCGCGTTCACCTGCGCGTTGCCGTAGTTTACGCTTACGTTTTTATATTCTATAAAAGGAGCTTCCCCGCCTGCGGGCTGTTCGGTTTTTTCGCCGCGGACAAGTTCCGTCTTCATATCGAGAATTTCAGTAATTCTGCCCGCGCACGCAAACGATTTTGTAACCGTTATTATCAAATTTGCAAGCTTTATAAGCTCGACTAAAATCTGCGACATGTAATTATAGAGCGAAACGACCTGCCCTTGCGTGAGCGTGCCGCCGTCTATTTTGATTGCGCCGACGTATAACAAAACGATTATCGCCGCGTTTATAACCGCGTAAGTCAAAGGGTTCATAAGCGCGGAAATTTTGCCGACGAAGAGCTGAACTTTTGTAAGCTCGCCGTTCTTTTTGTTATAGGCGGCAATTTCGTCCTCTTCCTTGCAAAAAGCCCTTAAAACTCTTGCGCCGGTAAGCGTTTCGCGCGTGGCGGTCGTAACCTTATCCAACTTTCCCTGAACTTTTTTATAAAGCGGTATGCTTGCAAGCATTATGCCGAAAACTATTACGCACAAAACGGCAATCGATATGCCGAAAACGCCGCCCGAAACGCCCGAAGGGTCTACGATGAACGCCATAACCATTGCGCCGAACACAATAAACGGCGAGCGCATGAAAAGCCTTAAAACAAGGTTTACGCCCGATTGCAGCTGATTTACGTCGCTGGTCATGCGCGTAATCATTTTGCCCGTGCCCAAACCGTCAATCTGGCTGTATGAAAGGCTTTGCATTTTTGAAAAAAGGTCGTGCCGCAGCTCCTTTGAAAAGCCCACCGCCGCCTTTGCCGCAAAATATTGTGCGGATACCGCGCTGATTAAACCGATTACTCCCAAAGCAACCAAAATAAGGCACGCGTAAACAACGTAGCTTACCCCCGCCCCACCGTTAATTCCGTTGTCGATAATCGCCGCAACAACTATGGGAACGAACAGCTCGAACAGCGCTTCCAACAGCTTGAAAAGCGGCGCGAGAGCCGATTGCAATTTATAATGCTTTAAATATTTTAAGAGTTTCCTCATACCGCACGATTATACCATTTATATAATTAAAAAGCAATTTTTATTGCAATTATTAGCCGAATTTGCTAAACTTATTTTATGGCTTACGAAATTACTTTAAAAAAGGGTGAAGAAAAACGCATTGTTGCGGGGCACAGCTGGGTTTACGCAAACGAAGTTGCCAAAATTGCGGGCAAGGACAAAAACGGTTCGCTTGCCTCAGTGTTTTCCTGTGACGGAAGGTTTATCGGAAAGGGTTACATAAACCACGCTTCTAAAATTTTAGTGCGGATTTTTATCCGCGGAAACGAAACGGACGACGAAAATTTTTATTTCGAGAGAATTAAGGCGGCGAACGATTATCGCGTCAAACTCGGTTACAGCAACTGCTACCGAGTGGTTTTTGCCGAAAGCGACAATCTGCCCGCGCTGATAATCGATAAATACGGCGACTACCTTTCGGTGCAGTTTCTTGCTTTGGGCGTTGATTTGAGAAAGAAAATAATCGTAGACAGCCTTGTTAAGCTGTTTAACCCCAAGGGAATTTTCGAGCGGAGCGACGTTGCCGTGCGCAAAAAGGAAGGTCTTGAAGAAGTTAAGGGCGTTTTGTTCGGCGAAGTGCCCGACTACGTTGAAATAACCGAGAACGGCGTAAAAATGCTCGTTGATATTAAAAACGGACAAAAGACGGGGTATTTTTTAGACCAAAAGGAAAACCGCTTTGCCGCGAGAAGATATTGCCGCGGCGAGGTTTTGGACTGTTTTTGCAACAGCGGCGGGTTTTCATTGAACGCAGCAACGGTTGCCGACAAGGTTATCGCGTGCGATATTTCTCCCCTCGCTTTAAAAAACGTTGAGGATAACGCAAAGTTAAACGGTTTTAAAAACGTAGAAACGTTGCAAGGCGACGTTTTCGAGGTTTTAAGGAATTTCAAAAAAGATAAGCGGCAGTTCAACACGGTGATTTTAGACCCGCCCGCCTTTTGTAAAACCTCGGACGAAGTTAAGGACGCTTACCGCGGATATAAAGACATTAACGTGACAGCAATGAAAATCGTAAAAAGCGGCGGATTTTTAATAACCTGCTCGTGCTCGCACTACATGTCGTCGTCGCTGTTTGAAAAAATGCTTGCCGAGGCCGCAAAAGAAAGCGGACGGACGGTGCGCTACGTTGAAATAAAAACGCAAGCCCCAGACCATCCCGCAACGCTTTCCGCCGACGAAACGCAATATTTGAAATTTTTTGTGCTAAACATCGCTTAAACAAAAAAATCACGTATTTATGCGTGACGAAGTACTTGATAAACAACAAAAAAGCTCCCGAACCAACCCGTTCGGGAGCTTTTTTGTTGATTTTTTAAAGAATTTTATTCGTATTTCCATTTATGCGGAATGACAAATATTATAAAATCCGCAAATCCCAAAACCGAAAATACAATTCCAAAAATTAAAATCCATATGTTGGGCGTATTACGGTAGGCGAGCGACGGCACGCTTGTTCCGTTTCCGTCAATATAAATCCGCACCTTTTCGCCGATATGCTCCGCGGCTTCTTCCCTTTTCTCAAAATAGCCGGTAGTTCCGGAATAATAAATTCCGTCCTGAGAGGTATATTCATAAAAAAGGTCATAATGATATGCTCCGTCATGCCCGTGACTGTGCACGTCGGTAACAGTCGCTTCAACCGATTGCGTAAAGTCTACGTTGTCTTTAACATACCACAAATCAAAATAACCGATTATAAAAACCACGCCGAAAATAAGCAAAACTGCGGTTGAAATTATATAAAGCGGCAACGTCTTTTTTCCGCCTTTCCACACTCTTTTTCGTTCTGATTTGTCCATGATTTAAAAATTTATTTAAATCGCCCAGTTTCCGTTTTTGAAAACAGCAACGCGCTTGCCGTCCTTGGTTATACCTGTTATGGACATATCCTTGCTGCCAATCATAAAGTCAACGTGAATCATCGAGCTGTTTATGCCAAGCTTTTCGCACTCCTCAACGCTGTAATTTTCGTAATTTTCAAGACAGTTGTTAAAGCCTCTTCCCAAAGCCAAATGGCAGCTTGCGTTTTCGTCGAACAGCGTGTTATAGAACAAAATTCCCGTGTTGTTTATAGGCGAATCGTAGGCGATTAACGCGCACTCGCCAAGGTAAGCCGCGCCCTCGTCCATAGAAACCATTTTTTCGAGCAAATCCTGATTTTTCTCCGCGCCGACTTCAACCACCTTTCCGTCTTTAAAGCGCACCCAAAAGTTTTCAATAAGCTTGCCCTGATAGGATAACGGCTTGGTCGCCACAACCTTTCCTTCCGCTCTTCCGCGCATGGGCGAGGTGAAGACTTCTTCGCTGGGAATGTTGGGGTTAAAATAGATATTGCTGCCGAGCGTGGTTTCGCCGCCGCCCATAAATATGCCTATGGGGTTTAAGCCCACCGTAAAATCGGTGCCGTTCGAGCTTTTATATTCCAATTTATCGAACCTGTAATTATTTAAAAATTCGCAACGTTTTGCAAGATTTTCGTTATGAATTTCCCACGCTTTAACGGGGTCGTTATCCGCATAAACGCGCGAGCAAACCAAAATATTTTCCCAAAGCGCTTCTATCGCTTGCTCTGCGGAAAGGTTGGGGAATATCTTTTGCGCCCATTCCTTGCCCGGAACGGCGGCAATGCACCATTGATATTTGTTTTCAAGCGCATCGCGGTAGGGCTTTATAAAAGGATATCTTGCCTGATTTGCCTTTGAAATTTTTTCGCTGTCCGTTCCGTTTAATCCGTCGGGGTCGTCCGATTCGAGCCATAAAAGGCACGTCAGTTTTTCAACCTTTCTTTCCCACTCCGCCTTTTCAACGGCGGTGAACTCCGAAAGGGTTTCCAAACTTCTGTATTTATAGCCGAGCTTGGAAACGGGCATATACGACCATTCCACTTTAACGCGCTCAGCGCCGCATTTGTAGCATTCCTCAACACACATCGTTACAAAGTCGGGCTGGTCAAGTCCGCAACGGATTATAACCTCCTGCCCTTTTTGCACGTTCAAGCCGCACTTTACTACAAGTTCGGCATATTTTTGCAATCTCGATTTCTGCATATAAACCTCGTTTTTCCGCCCGTATCAATAGCCCCCTCGGCTTCGCTCGGGGCGACGGTCGGAATAAAATTAATTTGGGTTAATTATAGCACAAAAATTTAGGTTTATGCAAGTTAAACAGCTTTTTTCTTTTTATTTTTTAATATTACGATAAGCACGTAAACGGCAAGCAAAACGCAGCAGGTTCCCAGCAGAATACCGAACATAGCGCCAAGCCCGATATCCGTGCCGAAGGAATACAAATTCGTGTCGAAGCTGTCGCGTATGCCTTTAATAACTTCGCTTATAATATTCTCGTCTACGGAAGCCGCCCGCATCTCTTCGATAAACGCGGCCATATAACCGTTAAGATAGTGATTGCGCATAATTCCAACTCCGTATGTGCCGGGCAAGAGCGATAAAACGTTTTGAAGCCCTGCCGAAAAGGACGAAATGGGCATGTATGCGCCGCATATAAAGCCGTACATAGAAGAAACCAGCGTTGAAACCGCCGAAAGTCCGCCCTGCGTTTTTATAAAGCTTTCGACAACGCCCGCAAGAAGAGTACCGAAAAGCACAAGACAGAGAATATCAACGATAATCATAAACGTATCGGCAAGCGAAATATACCAGCCCACGCACGCAAGATAAACATGCCCGATTAACATAACCACGACGAGCACGACGGTCGTTACTAAAAAGTTCGAAATAAAATAAGATAGAGAAATCGTAGTTCCCTTTACGGGCGATATACGGAAATCGTTTACCGCAGAATTAATTCTGTCGTCAATCATTATCGTATTCGAGCAAAAAGCAACTGTTACCGCGCTTACGCTTAAAATCGACGACATCAGCCACGCGCCCGCACAGCCTTCTATTATTTTAGGGTCAACGACAATATTGTTTGCCTTGAAGGAACTTGTAAACTGCTCAATATAAACGTTCCTTAAAAACGTTACAAAAAGAATAAACAGAATTATGGGCGTAATCATGGACATAAAGAACGTGAATTTGTCCTTGAAATAGCACTTTGTGTTGCGCAAAACAAGCGAGCACAATTTTTTAAATTCCGCACCGTCCCTGATAGTTCCGCCCTTAAAATTTGAACCAACCGTAGACATGTTTTCCATTTTACACCTCCTTTATGTCTTTGCCCGTGACCTTTAAAAACACGTTGTCCATATTGCCCTTTAAAACTTCGAAATCGTCGAAAATTTCGGGTTTGGCTTTTATAAGCGCGGCAACCTCCGATGTTTTATTCAGTTCAACTTCAACGTAATCGTTTTTGCACTTAACCGAATAGCCGAGCGCTTTGAAATATCTTTCCGCCTCGTCAAGACGGTTATAAAATTTGATAAAATCGTTTGCATACTTGTTTTTCAGCTCATGAGGAGTGCCTTCGGCAACCTTTTTGCCGTCGTCGAGAATTACCACATAATCGGCGGTTGCTGCCTCTTCCATATAATGAGTGGTTAAAAACACGGTTAAGCCGTTTTCTTTTCTCAGTTTTTCAATTACGTTCCACACGGTTATGCGGGTTTTCGGGTCAAGCCCCGTAGTCGGCTCGTCTAAAATAAGCAGCTTTGGATTGTGAAAAAGCGCGCGGGCAATATCTATGCGCCTTTTCTGTCCGCCCGAAAGCTTAACGAGAGGGCGTTTTAATATGTCCTTTAAGTCTAAAAGTTCGCTTATTTCGTTCAGTCGCACTTTAAACGCTTTGCCGTAAATCCCGTATAAACCCGCGCGGGACCTCAAATTGTCGTAAACGGTCATCTTTTTATCGAGCACCGAATTTTGAAAAACTATACCCAACTCGTTTTTGATTTTGTCGGCTTCTTTATCCAAGTCATAGCCGCAAACCTTAACCTTGCCGCCGTCCTTTTGGAGTATTCCGCTTATTATATTAATCGTCGTTGATTTACCCGCGCCGTTTACCCCTAAAAACGCGAAAAGCTCGCCCTCTTTTACCTTAAACGAAACGCCGTCCACAGCCTTTACTTCCTTAAAAGACTTTTTAAGGTCGGTTATTTCAATTATCATCTTTTTCCTCCTTTAAATTCTTGACAAAGCAGTTATACGCATCGGTTACCATTTTGCTTACCGTTTCCCAATCCAAATCAATATAATCGGTTGCAAACATACTTGCAATGCCATGGACGAATATCCACATTTGCATATGCAGCTTCGCCGCGTCGCCCTGATAAAGCCCGTAGTTTTTCATTATAATAAACACGGATTGGTCAAAGCTTTGCTGTTCAAGCCCCGTCTGTTTCATTCCGTCGTTCATTAAAAGATATTTAAAAAACTGCTTTTCTTCTTTTGCGAAGCGTATATAACCCATCCCCACGGCTTTATATTCGGGATAATCGCGCTTTGCGATTTCTCTTTCGATAGTTTCATCGAAAATCTTTAAAATTGCTCTTGAAACTTCGGTTTTCAACTCTTCCGTTCCGCTGAACGAAAGATAAATGGGCTGTGTAGAGCATTTGCACGCTTGCGCAAGCGTGCGCATATTCAAACAGGATATGCCTCCCTTCCGCACCAGCCCCACCGCTTTTTCCAAAATTTTTTCCTTTGTAATCTGTTTTTTTGCGGGCAACTTTTCACCTCTTTATAAAAATTAAAGATAACACAAGTTATTAATAACGTTTGTTATTTTATTCGCTTTTTTGCCGTTTGTCAAGCGTTTAAACGCAAATATTAAAACCCCCTCGGCGGATTTACGCCGAGGGGGTCATGACAATTTGAGATTAATCTGTAAGCCGAGTTCTGTCGTGTACGGTTATCTATCTAATCTTACAGTCGCCTGTAAGTTCAAGCGATATTTACGGCTGTCGGCAGACGGGCAGCCTTTGCATTTAAGCAAGCCGATAGCCCAATCTTGCATCGGGTGGGGTTTAATTGGCTCCCCTTGTTGCCAAGGGGACGGTGAGCTCTTACCTCGCCATTCCAACCTTACAGTAAAAACTGCGGTATATTTCTGTTCACTTTCCTTAAAGTCGCCTTCACCTGCCGTTAACAGGCACCCTTGCCCTGCGATGCTCGGACTTTCCTCACGCTACTTTCGTAGCCCGCAACCGTATAATTAACTCAAATTACTTACATTGTACATTTTTATAGTAAAAAAGGCAAGTATTTAGGCTTTTGTTGTTGATTTTTGAACTAATTTATTTTAAAATAAATAAGATTTAAACGAGGTGAATTTTAATGAAAAAGACAAAAATAATCTGCACGCTCGGCCCCGCCAGCGATACCGAAAAAATTTTATCCGATTTAATAGACGCTGGCATGAACGTTGCAAGGCTCAACTTTTCGCACGGCACGCACGAAGAGCACGCACAGAAAATTGCTAAAATTAAAAAAGTGCGCGACGAAAAGCGCGTTCCCCTGCCCATTATGCTCGACACCAAAGGCCCCGAATTCAGAATTAAGACGTTTGCCGAAGGTAAAATAACTTTAAAAGCAGGCGACGCCTTCACTTTTACGACCGAGGACGTAATAGGCGACAAAACCAAGGTTTCGGTTTCGTTTAAAGGAATTTGCGAGCAGATGTTCCCGGGAGATAAAATTCTTTTAAACAACGGGCTTATGGTTTTTGAGGTTGTAAAAATTAAAAAGCCCGAAGTCATATGCAAAACGGTTGTCGGCGGCGAGCTTTCAAACCGCAAGAGCATGTTTTTCCCCGACAAGGAACTTAAAATGGATTACCTTTCTGAACAAGACAAGGCGGACATAAAATTCGGCGTTGAACAGGGCGTTGACTTTATTGCGGCGTCGTTCGTTTCGCGGGCGCAGGACGTTGTGGACATTCGCAACTGGCTTAAAGAGTGCGGCTCGCCAGAGGGCGAAATTGAAATTATTGCAAAAATAGAAAGCCGCGCGGGCGTAAACAACCTTAAAAGTATTTTAGAGGTTTGCGACGGCATAATGGTTGCGCGCGGCGATTTGGGCGTGGAAGTTCCCTTTGAGGAGCTCCCCGGAATACAGAAAACCATAATCAATTCCTGCCGCAAGAGCGGCAAGCGCAGCATAACCGCAACCGAAATGCTTGAATCTATGATTAAGCAGCCCCGCCCTACGCGCGCGGAAATTTCCGACGTGGCGAACGCCGTTTACGACGGCTCCTCCGCCATTATGCTTTCGGGCGAAACCGCTGCGGGCGCTTACCCCGTTGAGGCGGTTCGCGCAATGGCTAAAATTGCGCAGCAAGCCGAAGCAAACACTAATTACATAGCGCACATTGACGAGAGCGAATATAAAATTACAAAGCTTTCCGAAGCGCTTTCGCACTCCGCGTGCACGCTTGCGCGGGATATCGGCGCGAAAGTCATCGTGGTTTGCACAAGAACGGGCGGCACGGCAAAAACCGTTTCGCGCTTCCGCCCCATGATTGACATAATAGGCATGACCACGGAAGAGCGCGCATACAGAAAGCTTGCTTTAAGCTGGGGCGTTATCCCCGTGATGAGCGAGGAATTTTATTCGGTTGACGTACTCTTCCACTATGCAAAGCGCGCGGCAATAGACACGGGACTTGTTAAAAAAGGAGACACGATTGTGCTTACGGGCGGTACGCCCAACGGCAAAAGCGGCAACAGCAACTTAATAAACGTTGAAACCGTGAAGTAAAATTCACATATCGCGCAGACGGCTTTAAAATTGCCGTAAATTCCATTAATTAAGCGAGGTAAATTTATATGGCAGATAAAGCATTAGTCGTAATCGATATTCAAAACGATATCACAAAAAACTATAAAGAAATAATCGACAATATCAATGCCGCTATTGATTGGGCTATTCAAAAAAATATTCATATAGTATATATCAAGCATAACAATTTGTCGGCAGGAACACGAACGTTTAAGCCAAATACCCGCGGAGCCGAATTAGTACCCGATTTAAAAATCGCGTCCGAAAACATATTTTTAAAAAGCAAAGGTAACGCTTTGACGAGCGAAGAATTTGCCACTTTTATAAATAAAAACAATATTAAAGAGTTTTATATAACGGGTGCCGACGCTGTCGCTTGTGTAAAATCGACTTGCTATAATATGGCAAAGTACGGTTACTTAGTTCACGTTCTTTCAAACTGTATTACAAGTTACGATAAAAAGAAAATACCCGAAATGTTAGACTACTATGAACGCATCGGTTGCCGCGTTGATACATTAAGTTAGATTGATTTCAATTTTTCGCATTTAAATAAAAACAAAATTTAGCCCGCTATTCTTCGTTTATGAAAATAGCGGGCTTTTTTACATAAGAACGCCGAGCGCAAAGGCTCGACGTTCCCAGAGAGAATATGAAAAAAAGTTAGTGTATATCAACTTTCAACGGTTTTATTATAGCCGCCGAATGTGTTGAAAATATGATAATTTAATGATTTTTATATTTTTCGAAAATTTTTTCGGCAACCTTTAAACCGTCCGCGGCGGAGCTGGTTATGCCGCCCGAATAGCCGCTGCCCTCGCCGCAAGGGTAAAAACCTTTTAAAGAAACGCTTTCGCAGTTTTCGTCCCTTAATATTCTGACCGGCGAGGAAAAGCGCGTTTCCACACCCGTAAGCACCGCGTCTGGCGAGGCAAAGCCGCGTAATCTTTTATCCATATCGGGGATTGCCGCATTTAACGCCTGCACCGTAATTTTCGGCAGCACCTCTGCAAGAGGCGCAAACGCCGTGCCGCACGCATAGGTGGGCAAAACGCTTTTAAAGCGCGAGGAAGTTTTGTCTGCCGCAAAATCGCCGTAAAGCTGCACGGGGGCTTTGTAAGTTCTTCCGCCCGCTTCAAAGGCGCGCCGTTCGATTTGCCGCTGAAAATTCATGCCGTCGAAAAGCCCTTCGCCAAAGTCGCAGCTTTTCATCTGCACCATGAGCGCGGAATTCGAATTTATCTCGTTGCGGGCGTAGCGGCTCATGCCGTTGACAACCACCCCGCCCTCTTCGCTTGCGGCGGGAATAACCACTCCGCCGGGGCACATGCAAAAGGTAAAGACCGTGCGTTCGTGCGCGTGGGAAACGAGCTTGTAATCGGCGGCGGGCAACAGCTTGTAGCTTTTGCCGTACTGCGCCAGACTTATTTCCTCGGCAAGGTGCTCTATTCGCACGCCTATGGCAAAATCGCGCGGCTCCATTTTCACGCCCGATTTATTGAGCATTTCAAACGTATCCCTCGAAGAGTGCCCCAAAGCCGCTACTACGCAGTCGGCGCAAAGCTCGCTTTCTTCGCTCGTATTGCAGTTTTTTAAATTTACGCTTAAAATTGCGCCGTTTTGTTGCTTAAAACCGCAAAAAACAGTATTAAAAAGATATTTTCCGCCGTTATCGGTTATAAATTTGCGGATATTCTTTAAAACCTCCGCAAGCTTGTCGCTGCCGATATGCGGCTTATTCAAATACAAAATTTCTTTTGGCGCGCCGAAACGGGCAAAAATTTCGAGCACGTCTTTATTAAATCCGTCGTGCGTCTGGGTGTTAAGCTTGCCGTCGGAAAAGGTTCCCGCGCCGCCCTCGCCGAATTGCACGTTGGAATTTACGTTTAAAGAAGCGCTTTTAAAAAAGCTTTCGCAGGTTTTGGTACGCTCCTCCACACATTCGCCGCGCTCGACTATAATAGGCGCAATTCCGTGTTCTATAAGCCGCACGGCGCACATAAGCCCCGCCGGTCCGCTGCCGATCATAACAACCTTTGGCGGGTTTTTGACTTTTTCGAAAACCGCGGGCTTTTCCGTTTCGTTTTCAGAAGAAAACGCGATAGAATAAACCCAGTTTACGTTGCCTTTATTGCGCGCGTCAAGCGATTTTTTGAGGATTTTAAAAAATTTAACCTCTTTGCCGAGCTTTTTGCGGGCAATTGAAAGCAGCTTGTCCTCGTTTTCGGCTATATTGAGTTTTACATTATCAAGCCTTAAAATCATATTCTTTTTAAAATTTCGTCCGCAACAGCCATGCCGCTCGTGAAAGCCCATTGCAGATTATAACCGCCGCAGTCGCCGTCAACGTCAAGAATTTCACCCGCAAAAAACAGATTTTTAACGAGCTTGCTTTCAAGCTTTTCGGTTATTTCGTTCATATTTATGCCACCCTTCGTAACCTGTGCATAGTCGAAGCCCAAGGTTCCCGAAACGGACAACGTGAAATTTTTCAGCGTTTGGACGATTTTTTGTGAATTTACCGTGCCCGCGCGCTTAATTATCGCTCTGCCTATTTGATTATGAAGCGTGCCCGACAAAAGCTCGCTTGTTTCGTAGCCCGCATTTTTACGGACGAAAACGGACTTTTCAATATCTTCCGAGGAAAAATCGGGTAAAAATTCAAGCGAAAGCGTTGCGCCGTGCTTGTCCGCAACGTAAGAGGAAATATAAAAAATAGCGTTGCCCGAAACGCCGTAATCGGTAAAAATTACGTCGCCGCGAACCTTTTTTATAGGTTTTCCGTTGTAAATTGCGGTTACCGCACAGTCCGCGCGTATGCCTTTCAACGTTTTTATGTGCGTTGTTTCGGTTTTAAGCTGTACAAGCGACGGAAAAAGCGGCGTTAGCGTGTGGCCGAACGCGGTTGCCAGCGGGTAAGCCGAGCCGTCCGTTTTGAACTGTTTTTGCGCCATGCCGCCCGTGCACAAAACGAGAAATTTCGATTTGTAAACCGCGCCGTCGCCAAACGGAATTTCAAATCCCTGCGCGGTTTTATTAATTTTTTCAACCTTGCGCCCTATTGCAATAAGCGCGAGCGGCGGATTTTTTAAGGAATTTGACAAGTCGTCCACGAGGGCGGAAGCCTGCTTGCCCGCGGGGTAAATTCTGCCCTTTTCGTCGGCGGTGAAAAGGCAACCGAAAAGCGCGGCTCCCGCATACGGGTCGGCGCACGCAATTTTTTCCGCCAAATTTATGTTGCCGCCGTGAAAGTGCTCGGCGGTCATTTCCTCATTCGAAACATTGCCCTGTCCGTTGCCCGTAGCCGCAAGCTTTTTTCCAAGCCTGTCGCCCGCGTCGATAAGGCAGATTTTTAAATTTTTTCCGCTTTTGTTCAGCCGCGCAGCGCACGCAAGCCCGGCAGCGCCGCCGCCGACAATAATTATGTCGTAATTCATTATAAATAAATTATAGCGTAATTTTAGTAAACCGTCAACATTTAAACTCTTTTAAAATCTCTTCGAGTGCGGAAACGTGAAGCTTTTCGTCTTCTACTATTCTTGCGATAATGTCGCTCACTTGTCTGTTTTTAAGGCATTTGAGCATTTTGTTGTAATCGGCTATCGCGCGGCGTTCGCCTATCAAATCGTCCTCGAGCATGTTTTTAAGCGTGTTGGAATAAGAAACGTATTTTGCGGAATAAAAATTAAAGCCCGTCAACGGATATTGGGCGAACACGGGCGCGGCGCCGAGCGCAAAAATCGTCTTGCCCAAAATATCAAGGTGAATCATTTCGGCTTTTGCGATACCCATAAGCGTTTCGGCGTAATCTTTAAGCCCGTGCTTATAAAAGCAAAAGGAATGGTAAACGTACTGTAAAATTGCGTTGAGCTCCCCTACCGAGGTTGCGTATGCGGGAGAAATAATTTGCAAGCTTAAAGAATCGTTTTTTATGCCGTCTGTCGTGGGATAAGGCGAATCTAAAATCATGGATTTTGACATAGTATAAATTATGAAAATCGCTCGATTTTTGTTAAAACGCCTTAGTTATGCGTAGCATAGTACTTTGTAAATATCAAAAAAGCGGCCAAATCAGCCGCTTTTTACTTAATTTAATATCTTTTTAAGGAATTGCCCCGTAAAACTGTTTTTGTTTTCGGCAACCTCTTCGGGCGTGCCGACAGCAACTATATTGCCGCCCTTGTCTCCGCCTTCGGGGCCTAAATCTATAATCCAGTCGGCGCTTTTTATTACGTCAAGGTTGTGTTCGATAACGAGCACTGTGTTGCCGTTGCTCCTTAGCCGAGTGATTATATTTACAAGCTTTTCCACGTCGTAGCTGTGTAACCCTGTAGTTGGTTCGTCTAAAATATAAAAGGTTTTTCCTGTGCCGCGTTTGGAAAGCTCGGTGGCAAGCTTTACGCGCTGCGCTTCGCCGCCCGAAAGCGTAGTTGCGCTTTGTCCGAGCTTTATATACCCAAGCCCCACGTCGCACAGCGTTTGCATTTTGTTGTGGATTGCCGAAACGGGCTTGAAAAATTCGGTAGCTTCCTCCACCGTCATTTCCAAAACGTCGGAAATGGATTTGCCCTTATACTTAACCTCTAACGTTTCGCGGTTATAGCGCTTTCCGCCGCACACCTCGCAGGGAACGTAAATATCGGGCAAAAAGTGCATTTCGATTTGTATAATTCCGTCGCCCTGACAATGCTCGCACCTGCCGCCCGCAACGTTAAACGAAAATCTTCCGCTCTTATATCCCCTCTCTTTTGCGTCGGGCGTTGCAGCGAACAGCTCGCGGATTGTGGTAAACACGCCCGTATAGGTTGCGGGGTTGCTCCTCGGCGTTCTGCCTATGGGCTGCTGGTCTATCGCGATTACCTTATCGAAGTATTCAAGTCCTTCAAACTCATCAGCCTTCCCCTGCAACCGCCGCGCGCCGTTAAGCTTGTTTGCAAGGCAAGGTTCGACTATTTCGTTTACCAAGCTCGATTTACCGCTGCCCGAAACGCCCGTAACCGCGGTTATCAGCCCCGCGGGGATTTGCACGTTTATGTGTTTTAAATTGTTTTGCGCGCAGTTTTTTATTTTAAGCCATCTCCCGTCGGGCTTTTGGCGGATTTCGGGAACGGCTATTTTTCTTCTGCCCGAAAGATAATCGCCCGTTATCGAACGCGGTTCGTTCATAATATCCTCAACCGTGCCGCTTGCAACGATTTCGCCGCCGTGCACGCCCGCCTTAGGGCCTATGTCCACTATAAAATCCGCCGCGCGCATGGTGTCCTCGTCGTGTTCGACGACGATTAGCGTGTTGCCCAAATCGCGCAGGCCCAAAAGCGAATTCAAAAGCCTTTCGTTGTCGCGTTGGTGCAAGCCTATGCTCGGTTCGTCGAGAATATACAAAACGCCCGTAAGCGCGCTGCCTATCTGCGTTGCAAGGCGAATTCTTTGGCTTTCGCCGCCCGAAAGGGTTGCCGCGCTGCGCGCAAGAGTTAAATATCCAAGCCCCACGTTGCGCAAAAAGCTGAGGCGGGCGTCAATTTCTTTAATGATACTGTCGGCAATAAGGTGCTCCGACTTGCCGAAAAAGCCGAAATCGGTAAACTCGGACAAATCGTTTACGGACATATCGCACACCTCGGCGATATTTTTGCCGCCGACGGTAACCGCAAGCGCTTCCTTTTTAAGTCTTTTTCCGTGGCACGCGGGGCAATCGGAGGTTCGCATATAGCGCTCGATATCCCATTTTACGCTGTCGGAAGAGGTTTGGTTGTAACGGCGCTGAAGGTTTGTTGCAAAGCCTTCCCATGCGGTTTTGTAGCTGCCCGAAAAACGGTAAGCGTTATATTCAAGCTCTATCTTTTCGCCGCCGTTGCCGAACATAAGCATTTCGTAGACGCCTTTGGGCAAATCCTTTACGGGCACGTCAAGCGAAAAGTTGTAAACCTTTGAAAGCGCGTTTAAATACATCTGCGTCATTGCGGACGAATCGAGATTCCAGCCGCTTATTTTAATAGCGCCCTCGCGCAAGGTTTTCGTTTTGTCGGGGCAAATCAAATCGGGGTCGACAGCCTGCTTAAAGCCCAAGCCCGAACAATCGGGACAAGCGCCCCACGGCGTATTGAACGAAAACAAGCGAGGCTCGATTTCTTCAATCGATATACCGCAATCGGGGCACGCGTATTTGGAGGAATACAACTGCTCAACGCCGTCGCATTCAATAATTACAAGTCCGTCGGCAAGCCTTAAAGCGTTTTCAAGGCTGTCGGTTAAGCGTTTTAACACGCCCTCTTTTATCACAAGTCTGTCTATAACGACGGAAATACTGTGACGAATGTTCTTTTCAAGACGGATTTCTTCCTGCAAATCGTAAACTATTCCGTCTATTTTTACCCTTGCGTAGCCGCTCTTTTTATAGCCTGCAAGTTCCTTTTCGAACGCGCCTTTTTTGCCGCGGACGGTGGGCGCTTCCACCATTATTTTACTGCCCGCGGGCATGAGCACAACCTTGTCCGCAATTTCGTCAACCGACTGTTTGCGGATTTCAAGCCCGCATTTGGGGCAATGGGGAATTCCAACCCTTGCGAACAAAAGCCTGAAATAGTCGTAAATTTCGGTTACCGTGCCCACGGTTGAGCGCGGGTTGTGCGAAGTGGTTTTCTGGTCGATTGAAATTGCGGGCGAAAGTCCGTCGATTAGCTCAACATCGGGCTTTTCCATCTGCCCCAAAAACTGGCGGGCGTACGACGAAAGACTTTCGATATACCTTCTTTGCCCCTCGGCAAAAATCGTGTCAAAGGCGAGCGTGGATTTTCCGCTGCCAGAAAGCCCCGTAAACACCGTAAGCGTGTTGCGGGGAATGTGAACGTCAATATTTTTTAAGTTGTTTTCCTTTGCGCCTTTAACGTAAATTTCTTCTTTCATAACTTATTGCTTTTTTGCTTTAAATAATTTTTTGCGAAGTTCGGATATCGTATCGCGAATTTCAATTGCCCTTTCAAAGTCCAGCTGCGCCGAAGCAACCTTCATCAGCGCCTTCAATTTTTCTATTTCGGCGGGAATATCGGCAAGCTTAACTTCGTCGCCGACCTTCTGTTTGCCGGTAATCCCTATCGAATTTTTAACTTCCTTAATAATTGTTTTGGGCACTATTCCGTGCGCCGCGTTGTATTCGGACTGAATTTTACGGCGGCGGTTGGTTTCGTCTATCGCCCTCTTCATGCTGCCCGTAACTGTGTCGGCGTACATAATTACTCTGCCCTCGGAGTTTCGAGCGGCGCGGCCTATCGTTTGGACGAGCGAAGTTTCGCTTCTTAAAAAGCCCTCTTTGTCGGCGTCGAGAATGGCAACAAGCTTAACTTCGGGCAAGTCAAGCCCTTCCCTCAAAAGGTTTATACCGCATAAAACGTCGAACTCGCCGCCGCGCAAACCGTTAATTATGTCAATTCTTTCAAGCGCGTCTATGTCGCTGTGCATATAGCGCACCTTTAAACCGTGTTCCTTTAAAAAGTCGGTCAGACTTTCCGCCATGCGCTTCGTCATGGTGGTCACAAGCACCCTGCCGCCGCTTGCTATTACTTTTTTCGTTTCGCCGAGCAAGTCGTCAATCTGCGTTTTTGTGGGACGGATTGAAACCTCAGGGTCTAAAAGTCCCGTGGGGCGGATTAGCTGCTCAACCACGTTGCCCGCCTGCTCCATTTCGTAGGGCGCGGGCGTTGCCGAAACGCATATGAGTTGCGGAACGCGCGCGTCGAATTCTTCGAACGTTAGCGGACGGTTGTCGTAAGCCGCGTTTAAACGGAACCCGTAATTCACCAGATTTTCCTTGCGGGAACGGTCGCCGTGGTACATGGCGCGTATCTGCGGGATTGTCATGTGGCTTTCGTCTATAAACACCAAAAATTTGCCAGCGGGGAAATAATCCAGAAGCGTAAACGAAGGCTCGCCGGGGGTTCTGCCGTCGAAGTAGCGGCTGTAATTTTCAACCCCGCTGCAATAGCCTATTTCGCGCATCATTTCCAAATCGTAAGTCACACGTTGTTCAAGGCGCTGGGCTTCCAAAAGCTTACCGTCGTTGCGGAAGGCTTTTACCTCGTCCGCCATGTCGCGCTCTATCATAGAAAGCGCCGACTGCATTTTATCGTTGCCGACAGCATATTGGCTTGCGGGGAAGATTAAAACGTGTTTCAGCTCAGAAATAATATTGCCGGTTAAGGCGTCCTCTTCGCAAATTCTGTCTATTTCGTCGCCGAAAAATTCAACTCTTATCGCAATTTCGGAATTGCTTGCGGGAAAAATTTCAACCGTATCCCCTCTTACCCTGAACGAAGAACGCTGAAAATCGATATCACGGCGGGCGTACTGGATTTCAACTAGCTTGCGTACGAGCGCGTCGCGTTCCATTTCCATTTGAGGGCGGAGCGAAATCGCAAGCCTGAAATATTCTTCGGGCGCGCCCAAACCGTAAATGCAGCTGACCGACGCGACGACGATTACGTCCTCACGCTCGCCGAGCGAGCTTGTGGCGGAATTTCTGAGCTTGTCTATTTCGTCGTTTAAGCTCATATCCTTTTCGATATAAGTATCGGTTGACGGGATATAGCTTTCGGGCTGGTAATAATCGTAGTAAGAAACGAAGTATTCCACGCGGTTATTCGGGAAAAACTCCTTAAACTCGTTGCAGAGCTGCGCGGCAAGCGTTTTGTTGTGCGCGATTACGAGCGTGGGGCGGTTTACGTTTTTAATTACGTTTGCCATAGTAAACGTTTTGCCGCTGCCCGTGACGCCGACCAAAACCTGCGTGCGGATACCGTCCAACACCCCTTCGGTAAGGCTTTCGATTGCCTGCGGCTGGTCGCCCGTGGGATTAAATTTTGAATGTAATTCAAACTTCATACCAACAAAAATTATATACCATTTTTAAAATTTTTACAACTGTTTAAACGCTTGTTTTGTTAAATTGTAAACTTTTGTTTATTTTAGTGCAAAAAACAAGCGGCAAAGCGTTTCGCTTTGCCGCCGAACGTTTATTATAATTTAAGAAAGCTTTTCCAAAAGACGGAAGTTGATGCCCTTGTCGCCGATTTCGATAATTTCAACCTTTACCGTATCGCCAATATTTACAACGTCCTCCACCTTGTCAACGCGCTTGTCCGAAAGCTTGGAAATGTGAATCATGCCGTCCTTGCCGGGGGCAAATTCCACGAACGCGCCGAACTTCATAAGCCTTACAACCGTGCCGACGAACATGTCGCCGATTTCGGGGTCGTGAGCAATTCCCAAAACAATCGCCTTTGCTCTTTCCGCGTTTTCGATAGGGCCTACGCAGGAAATATAACCTCTGCCGCTGTCGTCGTCGTTGAATTCGATTTCGGTGCCCGTTTCTTCCATAATCTTCTTTATTACGCAGCCCTGCTTGCCGATAACGTCGCCGATTTTGTCGGGGTCAATTTCAAAGCTGATAATCTTGGGAGCGTAAACGGAAAGCTGGGGCGCAACTTCGGGAACGCATTCAAGCATTTTGGAAAGGATGAACTGTCTGCCCTCGTTTGCCTGATTGATTGCCGTGTGCATGATTTCTTCCGAAATGCCCTTGATTTTAATGTCCATCTGAATTGCGGTTATGCCGTTTACGGTACCCGCAACCTTAAAGTCCATGTCGCCGAGGAAGTCTTCAAGTCCCTGAATGTCGGTCATTACCTTGAATTCGCCCGTTTCCTGATTTTTGATTAAGCCCATGGCAACGCCTGCAACGGGCGCTTTGATGGGAACGCCTGCGTCCATAAGCGCCATGGTCGAACCGCACACCGAAGCCATCGAAGAAGAGCCGTTTGACGACATGATATCGTTTACCACCCTTATTGCGTAAGGGAAGCTGTCCTCGTCGGGAAGTACGGGAATGAGCGCGCGTTCCGCAAGCGCGCCGTGACCGATTTCGCGTCTGCCGGGGGAACGGAGAGCCTTTGCCTCGCCCGTGCAGTAGCCGGGGAAGTTGTAATGGTGCATATATCTTTTCGAGGTTTCCTCGTCAAGACCTTCAAGCTTCTGCGCTTCGGTAAGCATGCCGAGAGTGCAGCTTGTAAGAGTTTGGGTTTGTCCTCTCGTGAACACGGCGGAACCGTGAACGCGGGGCAAAACGCCTCTTTCGCACCAGATGGGGCGAACGTCCTTTAAGCCTCTGCCGTCGGGGCGGATACCCTTGTCGAATATCTTTGCGCGAACCTTTTCCTTGGTGAGGTAATAAACGCTGTCCTTAACCTCTCTCGTGTTGTCGGGATAGATTGCGGCGAAGTGCTCCAAAATTTCCTTTTCGGCTTCGTTTTGTCTCTTTTCTCTTTCCTGTCTGTCGAACGTGTCGATAGCCCAGTCGATTTTTGCGCTCGCATATTCGCGTACGGCTTTGTCAAGCTCTTCGGGAACGTGATAAAGCTCGATTTCAAGCTTTTGCTTGCCGACGACGGGAACGATTTTTTCTTCGATGAACGCGCAAATCTTTTTAATTTCTTCGTGTCCGAACATAATCGCGCCGACCATTTCGTCGTTGGTAACTTCGTCAGCGCCCGCTTCAATCATCAAAATCGCGTCCTTAGTGCCCGCGAGATTGAGGTGAATCGTGCTCTTCGCGCGCTGCGCGAGGTCGGGGTTGATTACGTATTTGCCGTCAACCAAACCTACCACAACCGAGCCCGTGGGACCTGCCCAAGGGATATCCGAAATTGCAAGCGCAACCGACGAGCCTATCATTGCAAGGGGTTCGGGCGAAACGTCGGGTTCAACCGAAATCGCCTGCGCGGTAACAACCACGTCGTTGAAAAGCCCCTTGGGGAATAACGGACGAAGAGGGCGGTCGATAAGCCTTGAAGTTAAAATAGCCTTGTCGCTCGCTCTGCCTTCGCGCTTTTTAAATCCGCCGGGGATTTTGCCTACGGAATACATCTTCTCTTCGTAATCCACCTGCAAGGGGAAGAAATCCATTCCCTCGCGGGGGCTTGCCGACATACATACCGAAACCATAACCGCCGTGTCGCCGCATCTTACAAGGCACGAACCGTTGGTCTGTTCGGCGTATTTTCCGGTTTCGATAATAACCTTTTTACCGCCGACTGTTAGTGTAAATTCTTTGTAATTCATTTCCTTTCTCCTTTCCTTCTACTAAACCTGCGGCGCCCGCCGCAAGCCGATTTTTTTACAATAATTTTTGACAATAATTAAAAGAAAAATGAGCGAGTTAAAGCAACCCGCCCGATTTTTTCGATTATTTTCTTAAATTGAGTGCCGCAATAATAGCACGGTATCTTTCGATATCCTTGCTTTTAAGATAGTCTAAAAGACCGCGACGGCGACCGACCATCTTTAAAAGACCGCGGCGGGAATGGTTATCGTGAATGTGCTCTTTAAGGTGCTCGTTAAGGTGGTTAATCCTTTCGGTTAAAAGAGCAATCTGCACTTCGGGCGAACCGGTGTCGCCTTCCTTTAATGCGTATTTTGCGATAATTTCCTGCTTTTCCATTTCAATTTATCCTCCTATGGAAATATTTGCGGGCAACAAAGCTTGGGCGTTGAGTGTTCGCACCGCCTTGTAGCCGTAACGAATATTATTTTAACACCTTATTATTTAAAAAGCAAACGTTTTAAAAGGTAAATTACAATAAATTTCAGCAATCGTACAAACACTCAACGGCAATGCGAAAGCCCGCTTTAAAGCCCTCGTTAAAATAAATTTCTTCGCACCTTCCCTCATATTGCATATTTGCATTAACGAACTTTTCAAATAACTCGTTTTGCTCTTTGTTCAGCAATTCTTTCATTTTTTGATAAAAATCCAACGCATTCGCGCTGAGATTGCCACATTCTTCCCCCAGCTCTATTTTTTCTATCATTCCGCAGTCCGTCGAAAATATAAAATCAATCAAAGAATTTTTCATAAATTCACCTCGCAATTTTAGGGAATTTCCCTATTTGGCTTAATTATATTAGGAATTTTAACGAATGTCAAGCAAAAATTAGGGAATTTTACTATAATTGAAGCATGAAACAAAATTTAGCCAAACTGAAAACACTTCGCAAGGAAAATAATTTAAGTCAAAAACAGCTTGCACAGGCTTTGGGCACAACCAACAGCAGCATATGCGATTGGGAATGTGGACGAACAGAACCCGATATTGAAATGCTGATTAAAATTTCAAAATTTTTCGGGATATCCGTCGATTACCTTTTGGGTTTGAAGGATTAAACGGTTACAAAAAAATTAAAGCGCAGAATTAACTGCGCTTTTTTTATTTGAAAAGCTTGTTGCGCTCTTCGATTATTTTTTCCGTTTTTTCGATATAAGTTGGAATGTCTTTTGGCGAGGCGTACCTTTCGATGCGCTCCTCTTCGCCGAAATAACGCTTTGAAATTGCGTTTGCGCCCACGGCGACGTTGTCGGAAATTTCTTCCATTGTGTCGATATTGTAAACGCAAGCTTTATCGGGTTTAGTCCAGCCCACGTTTTCAAGCCCGCCCGCCTGATATTTCTGGCGGTAAAGGTAATAGGGCTGGTAGCCCGCTTTTGTCAGCTTTTCGCGGGAAAGGGCTATCATATCGGCAATGCCCGCAACGTTTAAACGCTTTACGTTTTCCTTTAATTTTGCGCCCGCCTTTAACGAAAGCGTGTGCACGGTGATGTTTTCGGGATTTAACGAAATCGCGGTATTGAGCGACTTTTCAAAGTCGAAAACGGTTTCGTCGGCAAGCCCCGCAATTAAATCGAGATTGATATCGAAGCCGAATTTTTTAGCCGTTTCGTAAGCTTTAACGGTTTGCGCGGCGGTGTGCTTTCTGCCTATCTTTTCAAGCGTTTTGTCGTTAAAGGACTGCGGGTTTACACAAATGCGCGTAACGCCGTATTCCTTTGAAAGTTTAAGCTTGTCCTCTGAAAAAACGTCGGGTCTGCCCGCCTCTACCGTGTATTCGACTTTTTTGGGCAAAATATCGTTAATTGCGGCATATATGGGGGTTAATTGCTCGGCGGAAAGCACAAACGGCGTGCCGCCGCCAACATAAACGCTGTGCAAATCCTTTAAAAAAGGCTTAACCGAAGCTATTTCGCGCACTAAACAATCGATATATTTTTCGACGTAGGCACGCGTTTTTTCGATTGGCGCGGTTATAAACGAGCAATATTCGCACTTTGTGGGGCAAAAGGGCAAAGAAATATATAAATCCTGCCCGCCCTTTTTATAAACGGGCTTTTGAGCCGCCAAAACGCATTCAATCAATGATATATTGGGGGCAATTACGCAAAGCTTTTCAAAAAGCGGCTTAAAATCTCTGCCCGCTGCAAGCTCGGTATAAGCCATTTTTGTCGGTCTTATACCCGTTAGCGCGCCCCAAGGTAAGTTAATATTTTTCGCCTTTGACAGCACTTTGTAAAAAGCGAGCTTGCACGAACGCTTTGCAAGGCGCTTAAAAACCAGCTCGTCCTCTTCCTCGCAATCCTCTTCGAAGTCGTAAAATTCGCCACCGTATTCTATTACGTTTAAATACTTTCCGCACGCGCATGAAAAATAATGATTGAAATCTTCTTCCTCGCAGCCGAACGCGCGCAAAACGTCCATAATTTCGGGGCGCAGATATTCACTGTTTGTGTTAAGCATCTTCCCCCCTTATGAACGCGTTGTTTTTGCGCTCGTAACCGAGCGTGGTTTCTTCACCGTGTCCGCAAAATATTTTGTAATCGCCTTTAAGCGCGTAAAGCTTTTTTACGCTTTTTTCCAAATCGAAATAGTTACCTGTGGGCAAATCGGTTCTGCCTATACTGCCGAAAAACAGCGTATCACCAGAAAAAATATTGTTTTCGGCAATATAGCAAACGCTGCCCGCGGTGTGCCCTGCAGTTTGCAAAACCTTAAATTTTACGCCTGCAAATTCCGCCTCTTCGCCGTCGGCGAGCGTTGCGGAAATTTCAAAATCGGGAATATACACGCCCCCGAAAATACTGCGGTTTGCTTTGCTGAAAATAAAATCCTTTTCCTTTTCGCTGCAATAAACGGGCACGCCCGCGTTAAAAAATTCGCCCGCGCCGCCAACGTGGTCAAAATGCCCGTGCGTCAACAGAACGGCAACGGGCTTTAAGTTCATATTTACAACCTTTTGATTAACGCCCGCCTCACCGCAGTCGATAACAACGGCGGTTTTGCCGTCCGCGGTTACAACGTAGCTGTTGCAGGCGTCAAACGAAGTTAATTTAAAAACTTTCATCAATTCGTCGTCCTGAAAACGTCTACAATGCGCTTATTTTTCTTTAAGCGGTTGACAAGCAAATCGATATCCGAACGCTTGTTAAGCTTTATGCGCAAGTCGATTTCGGCAAGCTTATCTTTGTTTATTCTGCCGTTTATCTGCGTCATGGAAAGGTGCATAACCGCAAGCTCGGCAATTACGTCCGCGGTTAAGCCCTCGTAATTGTCGGCGACTATTCTTATGCCCGCAACGAATTCCGAACCGACATCGCCCGTCCATTGCGCGGGCTGCAAGCGGTTTTTATCGATATCCGAAAGGTTGCTGCAATCGGCGCGGTGGACGATAACCCCCCTACCTCTTGACACAAAGCCGACTATGTCGTCCCCCGGCACGGGGTTGCAGCAATGCGCAAATTTAACGAGCAAGCCGCCCATGCCTTTTATGGTTACGCTTGAAGCGGGCGTATGTTTCAGCTTGCTTGAATCGACAACCTCTACGGGTTTGGGTATTTCCTTTTTATAATAGTCGATTAATTTGTATATTACCTGATTTACGCCAACCGCGCCGTAGCCGACGGAGGCAAGCATTTCGTTCACCGAACTGAAAACAAGCTTGTTCGAAAGCTTTTTAAAAGACGATTCCGTTAAAATATCGTTTAAGGCATAGCCCTTGCGCTTTGCCTCGGCTTCGAGCATAGCTCTGCCCGTTTTAACGTTGTCCTCCTTCATTTCGCGCTTGAAGTACTGGCGAATTTTCGCGCGGGCGGAACCCGACTTTACGAATTTAAGCCAGTCCCACGAAGGCCCTTTGCCGTTGGATTGCGTTAAAATTTCGACAACGTCGCCCGTATTCAATGCAGAATTGAGCGCAACTATTTTGCCGTTTACCTTTGCACCCACGCACTTGTTGCCTACTTCGGAGTGAATTGCATAAGCGAAGTCGACGGGGGTTGCCTCCAACGGCAATGAAATAACCTTGCCGTGCGGCGTGAATACCAAAAGCTCGTTGTCGTACAAGTCGTTTTTAAGGCTGTCTACAAACTCCTTCGATTCGTTTAAGCTGCCCTGCCAGTCCATAACGTCGCGAATCCACGAAAGGCGCGCGTCGAAATTGTTTTCAATCGACTTGTTTTCCTTATACTTCCAATGCGCGGCAATACCGTATTCAGCCATGCGGTGCATTTCGTATGTGCGTATCTGAATTTCGAAAAACTGCCCGAAGTTGGTTACTACCGTGGTGTGGAGTGACTGGTACATGTTGCGTTTGGGCGTGGCAATATAATCCTTAATCCTCCCCGGCACGGGCTTCCACTTCATGTGGATTTTGCCCATAATTTCGTAACACTCGTCCGTTTTATCCACTATTACGCGCACGGCGGTTAAGTCGTAAATCTGGTCAAGGCTTTTGCCCTGATTTTTCATTTTGCGGTAAATGGAATAGAAATGCTTGGGGCGGCCTATTACTTCACCCTTTATGCCGCTCTCTTTTAATATTTCTTTTATTTCGTTTACGACAAACTCGACGAAGGACTTTCTTTCTTCCAGCTTTTGATGTATATTTTTAACCAAAAACTCATAAGCTTCGGGGTCGAGATATTTAAGGCACAAGTCTTCAAGCTCGCACTTAATCTGCGAAATACCCAGCCTGCCCGCAAGCGGCGTAAAAATTTCGAGCGTTTCGCGCGAAATTCTCTGTTGCCGCTCGGTTGAAAGATAATTAAGTGAGCGCATGTTATGAAGGCGGTCGGCAAGCTTTATTATAATCACTCGCACGTCGTTTGCCATGGCAACGAAAATCTTTCTGAAATTTTCGGCGTCTTCCTCTTCGTGCGTTTGAAAATGTATTTTATCGAGCTTTGTTACGCCGTCGACAAGCGTCATAATTTCCTTGCCGAAGCGCTTTAAAATGTCCTCGTCGGTGGCGGGCGTGTCCTCGACCACGTCGTGCAAAAACGCGGCGGCAACCGTGGGCGTATCAAGCCCCAAATCAATTAAAATTTCGGCTACGGCGCAGGGGTGCGAAAAGTAAGGCTCGCCAGAAGCGCGTTTTTGTCCGCTGTGCATCTGCTCGGCATAATTATAGGCAGCCAACAACAGTTGACCGTCTTCCGCGCTGTAATTCTTTTGAATTTTTTCTATTACGTCCATGCCTTTACTCCGTAGTCAACCTCAAAACCGTGTTATAAATTTCGGAATTAGTAAGCTCGCTTTTAACGCCTCTTATAACTTTAAGTCTGCCGCCATCAAACGAAACGAGCGAAAGCTGTTCAAAAATTTTTAAAGCGAGTAAAATTTGCGTTTTATCAAAGCCGAGATTGCTCTTTTTGGCAACCTCTTCCGCCGTTGCGCCCTCAACCACATTTTCGTTTGCCGAAAGACACGCAAAAATTTTTAACAGCGTCTGCCTTTCGCACGTGAGCGGTTTAAACATATTATTGCCGTTTTCCACTTTGCAAACTTTAACCTGCTTATTATTTAAAGAAGGCAACCTGACGCCCGCGGGATTTTCAAGGAAAACAACTTCGGAAAAGCCGCTTAAATCGGCGTCGGGCATGGGCGAAACCAAAATCAAGGTCGCGTTGTTTTTTGCGGAAGGATAAAACAATTCCGCATTCAATTTGTCTGCGCCCGCAAATCTTTCGATTAAAGAATAATTCCAGCACACGAAAACCGTGCCGAAGCTGCCGCAATTTTGCATTGCTTCTTCGGCGGTCTTTTTTGAAATTTCGGTTATTTCACATTCCGCTTGCGGCTGCGACAGCGAACTTACGGCGCACATAAGCGCGTCCTCGCCGATAAATTTGCCCGCGTCTGCGGAATAAATAACGTCGCGCACAAAGCCCTTTACGTATTCCTTGCCCCTGAAGCTTGAAACGTTGTATTCGAAAATTAGCTTTTTGGGCGCACGGCTTTCCAAAAGACAGCCAAACTTGCTGCCGCCGAAATACATCAATTCGAGCTTGTCGCTCTTTATGTTTATATGCGGCGACAACGGCTTTACGGGTTTTACCGCAAGCGCACCTTCGTCAAGCTCGAAAACGGGACGCTTGTTCCCCACGCCGAAGGGTTCGAGCATTTCAAGCTCCTTTACAAAACGTGCGGAATAAGCCGACTTCAACACGCCGCTTATGTAAACGGTAGGAATAAAGTCTTGCGCGGTGTAATTTTGGGAAATGTATTCTTCGAGCGCCTCGTGAAGGGCTTTAAAATTGTCTATACAAACGTTTACGCCCGCCGCCTGCGAGTGTCCGCCGAATTCCGTAATAAATCTGTTGCAATGCCTTAACGCCTCGAAAATGTTTACGTTTTCAACCGAGCGCGCAGACCCCTTTAACATATCGCCGTTTTTTACAAACAAAATTGCGGGGCGCGAATACTCTTCGGCAAGCCTTGCAGCAACAATGCCAACAAAGCCCGAGTTCCAGTTTTCGTTGTAAAGCATAATTATGTTGCCGAAGCCGCCGTCGTCTGCTTTGAGCATTTCCTTTGCGCTCGAATACAGCTCGTCGCAATACTTCTGCCGTTCGAGATTATACTCCGAAAGCTTTGCCGCAAGCGTAAAAATTTCGGATTTGTCCGTTGAATTAAAAAGCGAAAGCGCAGCCTTAGCGTCGCCCATTCTGCCCGCCGCATTTATTTTCGGCGCAACGGAAAAAGCAAGCGTATGCGAATTTGCGCAATCGTTCTTATTCAAAAAATACGAATAACATTCCTTGGGGTTGGAATTTATCAGCTTTAACCCCTCGTAAACTATGTCGCGGTTTTCGCCCGTGAGCGGAACGCTGTCCGCAACGGTGGCGATTGCGGCAAAATCGAGGTATTTATAGGCACTTTCGCCGTTGAGCGCACAGCCCACCTTAAAGGCAACGCCCGCGCCGCAAAGATTGTCGTAAATATAGCCGTCGTTGAATTTGGGGTTTATACAAATACAGTCGGGTATTCTTTCGGGAAGCTCGTGATGGTCGGTTACTATCACCTCCGCTCCAAGCTCCTTTATATAATCCACCTCGTCCGCGCATGAAATTCCGCAGTCCACCGTTATAAAAAGTTGAGGAAAATACTCGTCGAAAATACCGTCGATAAGCGCGGCTGAAAGCCCGTAACCGTCCTTACGTTCGGGCACGCACACGTACGGCTCTATGCCGAAATCGCGCAGGGAATTGCCGAGTATCGTCGCGGCGCAAACGCCGTCGGCGTCGTAATCGCCGTAAACGACTACCGACCACTCCTCGTCGCGCGCGCGTTTAATGAGTTCCACCGCCTCGCGCATGCCGCTCATTTTGTACGGCGAAATAAAGTGCTCTTTTGAAGGATGCATAAATTTTATTATGTCGTCCTTGGCGCATATTCCTCTGCCGTACAAAATTTTTACGGTGTCCTCGCACAACCCGCATTCCAAAGCGAGTTTACGCACGATATTAAGTTGTTCGTCCGAAAATTCAAACTCCGGAAGTATTCTTTTCATAATTATAGACAAAAAGGCGGGATTAACCCGCCTTAAAAATGTTTTTTATTTGCTTGTGCCCTTTGTTTTGCTTGCGCGCGCATGTTGCGATTTATAATTGTCGCCCAAAAGCTTAAAGCGGGAATATACGGAAGGTGTGAAGAACACCGTGCCGTATGCGCAAGAAATAAAGCTTACAAGCGCGGCAAACACCGGCGCGAGAATTACTACCGGCGAAAGCGAGCTGATTGAAAGAAGCACGAACAGCAACGCCGCCACCGAAGCAAGACAAGCGGGAATTATTAAATTTAACGTCAGGCACTCGTTTGCGCCGAGGTCGGCATGCTCGAAAGCGGAAAGCTTTTTCAAGTCCTCGTTTTTCGCGTTCCTTCTCATTCTGTCAAACAGAAGCGACGTGCCGATTACTGTTATTAAAAGCGTGAGCGTCGCAAACGCAAGCACCGACGACGCAACGGGTATTCTCGTCAGCGACAAAAGCGACAAGAAAATGCCGAGATTGTGGATATCCGCCAAAACTGCGGCAAGCGCCATGGTGAGCTTGTAACGGATTACGAAATATAAGAAATGAACTACTATTATGCACGCAAGCGCTATACAGCATCTGTCGATTGTGAGCGCGCCGCCCAAAAGCGCCTCCTGCGTGTGAGCCGAAACCGAGGTTTGGATTGCGCCGTTGAAAGCGGTGCCAATAAGCACAACCGCATTGCTTAATTGCGTGTCGTCGGCTGCAATCGAAAAAGTATAAACTATTTCGCCGCCCTCGGAGGATTTACCGGTGGTCAACGACTGATATTTAAGTCCGCAATCACTGAAATTTTTATTGCAGATTTCAATAACTTCGCTTTCGTCGGAATAATCAACGTATGCGTAGGATACCGTTACTTCCTTATAGCTTGCCCAGTCGCCGCCGTAGTTGAAATAACCGTTTGCGACGAAGTGGCAAATTACGCCGACCATAATTCCCAGCGCGATAAGCACCGAAGAAACTATGATAAACAAGTGCATTTTGGAGGAAAGCTTTAAATTAGTCTTCATCGTCTTCTACCTCCCTTGCAAAGCCGCAGAATTTGAATTTATCGCGTGCGGGCGAAGAGGTTACGAACCACATAAACCTCGTAAACCAATGCAACACGTAAGACGCGATTACGCCGATAAGCGAAATGAACCCGAACGCCGCAACCTCGCCGACGCCTATAAGCGCGAGCATAACTGCAATTACCAAAAGTAAAACGTGGATATCGAGCACGGCGAACACGGTCTTTTTATATCCGAGCTTTACCGAAGCCTGAATTGTTCTGCCCGTTAAGGTTTCTTTTCTAATCGCCTCGAAGGAAACGATGTTTGAGAACAGCAACAGCGCAAGCCCCAGAATTGCGGCAAACGCGCCCGCTATCGTCACCTGTATATCAATGAGCATTATCGCAGTCACCATCGCAAGCGCGTAGATAAGCACGGATAAAGCATTTACAAGTCCGAGTTTTTTATATTTGACCGAAGGTCCGATTATTGCCGCAACCACTATTGCAAGCAGCGCCGCAAAGAGATATACGGGAGCGTATGCGCCGAACTTTGACGTGGTGGCGATTACGTTCGTGCCCGAGTTTTCGGCTTCGTCGTTATAAACGTTTGAAATTTCGTTGCCCGCTATCGCAGAATTAAGAAGTATTGCAACGTCCTGAACGGCGCTTGCAGTCATATTGCTGGGCTGGAACGCCAAGGTCTTGTCCGCAATACCGTCGGCAATAGTAACGCTTAAACCGAGGCAGGTTTCGCCGATATAGAAATACGCGGTTGTTTCGCTGCCGCCGTAATTGCCGAGCGCTTCATTAAGCTTTTCAAAACCGTAGTCGTTAAGGTTAATTAATATCCATGAAGAACCGCCGCGGGTAAGCGCGCTTGCACCGCTGAAAAAGCTTTTGAAATCGTGCTTGATAACCGAAACGACGGAATTCGAACCGTCGTATGTGTTTGAATCCCTCAAACTGATTTCTCCGCTGTAAGAAAGCACGTTTATTGCCGAAATCTGGTCGGCGAGGTTATCGGAGCTGTAAGTGTTTTGGCTTTCCTTGTATTCCACGTAAGAAAAATTAGTAGGAAGCGAAACCTTTATCGAAAAGCCCTCGTCGCCCACAAGCACGGAATAGCTCGAATAGCCCTTGTCACCCAAGCGCTTTAAAAGAACTTCGGCGTCGTGCTTTATGCTTGCCTTGAATTCGCTTTCGGTTTTGTCGCCTTCAGCCGGTTCAACATAATTCCCGTCTACATAAGTGTAACCCAGCTTGTCCTTGCTGACGTAAGCGCCGCCGCGTTCAAGATATTTTTCCGCATAAACTTCACTGTCGGAATTTTCCTCGTCGTTTGCCACAAGCTGATAATCCGCGGTCGAAATAACGCCTTCGGGATACAACGTAGCGTATGCGTTGCCTGTAAGGTCTGCGCCGAGGTGAATATTCGCAACGAAAGAATTATAGGTATCGACGCCGCCCGGCAGCCCAAAGGAAACCGTGGCAAAAAACGCCAAAACCGCAACCGCCGCGACGAACAACGCAGTTATTATCGCCGATTTTACTTTGCCCATCTTTACTCCTGTTCCCCGACAACCGCTTTTTCCGTATTTAAAGCCGTATTGCGGGAATACTTTAAAAACTAACTACTTTATTATATAAAAAAATTTTACCGCCGTCAATAATTTTAATCTCTATTTCGCCGATTTCAATTCTTTTTAAGTTCTTTTTTCTTCGCAAGAACGTGCATACCGCACTCTATGCGCTTTTTCATCATTTCGCAGGTTACCTTATAAGGCTTGTTTACGTCGCCCTCAAAGTGATAATTGTTTGCCGCACAGCCGCCGCTGCAAATAAATTTTGCAAAGCAGTCGCCGCAGTCCTCGCGGGTAAAAAGACACGAAGAAGCGAATTTGTTGCGGATGTTTTCGTTTAATTTTCCTTCGTAAACGTTGCCCATAAAAAAGTCTTTATCGCCCGCAAACTGGTGGCAAGGGTAAATATCGCCGTTTGGAACAACGGAAAAATACTCGTTGCCCGCGCCACACGCCGAAACCTTTTTTTGAAGGCAAACCCCGCCCTCCAAATCGATATTGAAGTGGAAGAAGTTAAAGCCTTCGCCGTTTTCATGTTTTTCAAGATATCTGTCGCACAGCCTTTCATACTCGTTTAATATTTGCGGCAGATGCTCTTCCTTTATCGCAAGGTCGTCTATTTCGGTTACTACGGGCTCCATCGAAATGCTGTCGAAGCCGTTTTCCGCCAAAAATATAACGTCTTCGGAAAAATCGAGATTTTTAGCCGTAAACGTGCCGCGCACGTAATAATTTTTGTCGCCGCGGGAACGCACGAATTTTTTAACGTGGTCGATAACGTAATCGAAGCTGCCTTTGCCGTTTACCGTCTTTCTTATGGCGTCGTGCACTTCTTTTCTGCCGTCCAAGCTTAAAACGACGTTTTCCATTTCGCGGTTGAAAAAGTCGATTGCGTCGTCGTCAAGCAAAAGCGCGTTCGTCGTGGTGGTGAACAAAAACTTTTTGCCCGCCTTTTCGCCCTTTTTGCGAGCGTAAGCAACCACGTTTTTTATGGTTTGCAAACACATTAAAGGCTCGCCGCCGAAAAAGTCCACTTCAAGAACTTTTCTTTTGCCGCTGTTTTCAATTAAAAAATCAATCGCCTTTTTTGCCGTTTCCTCGCTCATAAACTCGCGCGCGCTGTGATAAGCACCCTCGTCGGCAAAGCAATAGCGGCACCTTAAATTACAGTCATGGCAGATATGCAGACAGAGCGCTTTAACCTCGTGAGATTTTAAGGGATAAGCCTTTATTTCTTCCTTTAAAAACAGCCCCTGCTCCTTTAAAGCCGCCAAATCGCTTTCGATTTCGGCAATTTTTTCGGCGGAAAGCGCGGGAACGGTTCCCACCCCCTCGTACTTTGCTTTTGTGTAATCAGCCGTGTCCTTATCGCACTCGTGCAGGCTGCCGCTGCCCGAATCGTAAATATAAAATTTATCCTTATAGTTAAAAACGTGTACCATTATAACGAAATTTAAGGAGCAGAGATTTTCTGCTCCTTGTTTAAAATTTTAATTTATCTTTACTTGTTTTCCCCGTCGGGCTTCTGCTCGCGCGTAACTCTTTCGCAGCTTTGGTTGCCTACCGTGCAACTTGTTTTGCAAGCCGACTGGCAGGTGCTTCTGCATTCGCCGCATCCGGTAACCTTCTTTTCGTTGGGTTTAGCCACAGTCTTTATCATAATTAGATTTCTCCTTACGTCGTCTTTCTTATTCAATTATAAAATACGCAAACCGAAATTGCAAGCAATTTAAACGCTCTTTTTTATATTAACCGCAATTATGCCCGAAATTCCGCCCGCTACCGCACCGAGTAAAAGGTCTAAAAGGAACAGCCAGCTAATGGAAAACGAAAGAGAAATCAGCGCGAAAATCAAAAAGGTTATAATAACGGAAGCAACGCCGTGGATTACTCCCTTAACAAGCCCCTTGTCACCGCGGATAAATATCAGCCCGCCGACAAGAATTGCTATTATCTTAAAAACCTGATTTACGGGCTTGACGACCGTTGCAGGCAACGTAAACAACTGAATAATAACCGTAAAAACGAGAACGAACGCAAGCGAACACAAAACCGCCGCAAGCACCGCCTTTAAAATCTGAAAAATTGTTGTGCGCATATAAAAACCTCCGCTTTAATCTATGCGGAGGCTTTAAACATTATTAATTATTATCGCTGGATTTTTTCTTGCCGCCCTTCTTTTTGGGTGCCGCGGGAGCGGTTTCTGGCGCAACTTCCGCCGCAGGTTCCTCTGCGGGAACGGGTTCGGGAGCAGGTTCTTCAACCTTAGGCTCTTCGGCAACGGGCGCAGCTTCGGGATTTTCCGTAGCGGGTTCCGCCGCGGGAGCTGTTTCGGTTTCGGGTTTCTTTTCCTCTTCAACCTTTGCGTCCGTCTGATAAATAGCTTGTCTGTCAAACTTTATATAGCACTTTCCGGTTGTTTCGCTGCCCGTTTCAAGCACGAAGGTGCTCTCTTCGTTGTCAACTTCAACGACTATGCCGCAAATGCCGCCTATAGTTTTAACCTTGTTGCCGGGACCGACCGCGTTGATTAAGTCCTGAGCGTCCTTCTCCTGCTTTTTGCGCTTTCTCGAAGGTAATACGATAAAAAGCACGATAAACGCAACCGCAACAACGGCAAGAATGACGTAAGTCCACCAATCGCCGCCGTTTGCGGGCTTAGCAGCTTCGCCCTCTAATAATGAAAAAATCATTTTGAACTCCATATTTTAATTTCAATTAATATTAATATAACTTTTTTTGACTAATTTGGCAAGCAATTTGATGTAAAATTATTCCAATGCACCTAAATTTCACAAAAATAACCGACGTTTTACTCTTCTTTGCCGTATTTCGCATAAAATTCTTCGGCAAATTCCGTTAAGCTGTCGGCAAAGATTGCCTCGCGCATGCCCGCCATAAGCTTGTGCAAAAACGTTATGTTGTGCAAGCTTAAAAGCATTGAAGCAAGCATTTCGTTTACGTTTATAAGGTGCCTTAAATAAGCTTTGGTGTAATTTTTGCAGCAGTAGCAGTTACAGTTTTCGTCGAGCGGCGTAAAATCTTCGGCGTAAGCTGCGTTGCGAACAACCTTTTTGCCGTGCGAAGTAAAAGCCGTGCCGTTGCGCGCTATGCGCGTTGCCAAAACGCAGTCGAACATGTCCACCCCGCGCTTTACGCCCTCGATTAAGCAGTCGGGACTGCCCACGCCCATTAAATAGCGGGGAACGCTTTCGGGCATTTCGGGGCGCATAAGTTCTAAAATTTCGTACATTCTCTGCTTCGGCTCGCCGACGGAAAGCCCGCCTATTGCAATTCCCTCGGTTGCGTAAGGCTTTGCGCGGCGCAGGCTTTCAAGCCGCAAATCGTCGTACATGTTTCCCTGAACTATGGGGAAAAGAGCTTGGTCGTCACGCGTTTTCGCCTTTAAGCAGCGTTCCAGCCACCGCGTGGTTTTATCCATAGCTTCCTGCGACTGCGCATGCGTATAACCGTATTCACTGCATTGGTCAAGCTGCATGATTATGTCGGCGCCGAGGTTTTCCTCTATCGACATAACCTTTTCGGGCGTGAACAAGTGCTTGGAGCCGTCTATATGCGAATTGAAATATACCCCTTCGTCCTTGATTTTATTCAGTTTTGTAAGAGAAAAAACCTGAAACCCGCCGCTGTCCGTTAAAATGGGCTTGTCCCAGTTCATAAATTTGTGCAAACCGCCCGCCTTTTTAACGAGCTCGTCACTGGGGCGCAAATATAAATGGTAAGTGTTTGCAAGAATAATCTGCGAGCCCGCTTCCTTTAAATCGCGCGGGTAAACGCCCTTAACCGTAGCTTGAGTGCCCACGGGCATATAAACGGGCGTTAAAATATCGCCGTGCGGGGTATGAAACACTCCCGCCCTTGCGCCCGTATGTTTATCGATATGTTGTAATTCGTAAGAAAAAAATTTGCTCATGTTTAAATAATCATCATAGCGTCGCCGAAAGAGAAAAAGCGGTACCTTTCATTTACGGCGGTTTTATATAAGTTTAAAATTTCCTCTCTGCCCGTAAGCGCCGCGACAAGCATTATGAGAGTACTTTCCGGCAAGTGGAAATTTGTAATAAGCGCGTCCACGCACTTAAATTTATAGGGCGGGTAAATGAATATCTGCGTGTTGCCCTTTTGCGGCTTTAAAAAGCCGTTTTCGTCCGCCGCGCTCTCTAAAGTTCTTACCGAAGTCGTGCCGACGGCGATTATTCTTCTGCCCTCGCGCTTTGCCGCGTTTATAATTTCAGCCGCCTCCGCGCCCACCTCGTAATATTCCGAGTGCATTTTGTGGTCGGTTATCACGTCCTCTTTCACAGGGCGGAACGTGCCAAGCCCTACGTGCAGCAAAACTTCGGCAACCAAAACGCCCTTTGCCTTTATTTTTTCAAGCAGCTCGGGGGTGAAGTGCAGCCCCGCTGTGGGAGCAGCCGCGGAGCCGTCAACTTTGGCGTAAACGGTTTGGTAGCGGTTTTTGTCCTGCAATTTAGTCTTTATATAGGGCGGCAACGGCATTGTGCCGAGTTTTTCCAGAATTTCTTCAAAAACGCCGTCGTAATAAAATTTTATTATCCTTTCGCCGCTTTCCGTTATTCCCTCTACTGTTAGGGAAAGCCCGTCCGAAATATACAGCCTTTTGCCGACGGTGCATTTTTTGCCCGGTTTTACAAGCACTTCCCACTTGTCTTTTTCAAGCCGTTTTAATAGCAGAATTTCAACCGCGCCGCCGTTTTCGGTGTGCGCATAAAGCCTTGCGGGCAAAACCTTTGTGTTGTTTATAACGAGCACATCGCCCGCTTTTAAATAATTTATTACGTCCCTGAAAATTTCGTGTTTAACCTCGCCCGTGGCGCGGTTATAAGTTAAAAGCCGCGAGGCGTCGCGCGGGTTTGCGGGAGTTTGCGCAATTAATTCTTCGGGTAAATCGTAATAAAAGTCACTCTTTTTGTATTGCATATTAATCGTTTTTATCGAAAAGGGAAACCTGTTCGCGCTGCTTTTCCGTCATTTTATAGCCGAGGTGTTCGTAACCGCCGCGCATTATCATTCTGCCGCGCGGCGTGCGCGAAATAAAGCCAAGCTGTAAAAGGAACGGCTCGTAAACGTCCTCTATGGTGCCCGCGTCCTCGTTTATGGTTGCCGCAAGCGTTTCAAGCCCCACGGGGCGGCCGTCGAACTTTTCTATCATTGCCCTGAGCAAAGCTCTGTCCACCTCGTCAAGACCAAGCTCGTCAACCTCCATTCTTTTAAGGGCGTATTTCGCGTCCTCTAAGGTTACGGCGGAATTTCCGTTTATCGTGGAAAAGTCGCGCACGCGCTTTAAAAGTCTGTTTGCAATTCTGGGCGTTCCTCTCGAACGCTTTGAAATTTCGGAAGCGGCGCTGTCGTCTATTTGTATGCCCAGAGTTTTTGCGCTTCTTAAAACTATCTCTTTAAGCTCGTCGGGCGTGTAGGTTTCCAAACGGCAGATTATGCCGAACCTGTCGCGCAAAGGGTTTGCAAGCATGCCCGCCCTTGTGGTTGCGCCGATTAGCGTAAACTTTTTAAGCGAAAAGCGGATATTTCTTGCGCTGGGGCCTTTGCCGACGATTATGTCGAGGGCGTAATCCTCCATTGCGGAATACAAAATTTCTTCAACGCTGTGGTTTAAGCGGTGGATTTCGTCGATGAACAAAACGTCGCCGTCGTTCAAGTTGGTGAGAATAGCCGCCAAATCGCCGCTGCGCTCTATTGCGGGCGCGCTTGTCAATTTAAGCGTGCCGCCCATCTCGTTTGCGATAATGTGCGCAAGCGTTGTTTTGCCAAGCCCCGGCGCGCCGTATAAAAGCACATGCTCCAACACCTCGCCCCTCTGCTTTGCGGCGTTCATATAAACCTTTAAGTTTTCTTTAACCTTGCTCTGTCCTACGTAGGCTTCTAAAGTTTTGGGGCGCAAAACGTTTTCTTCAAAGTCGTATTCGCCCTTAGTGCTCTTTACAAGTCTGTCGTCCGCGCCGTATTCTTCTTCGTCGTCGTCAAAAAACATCTTATACCTTTATTGTTACATTCCCTGCAACGCTATTCTTATAATATCCTCGATTTCGGTTGCCCCGCGCGATTTTGCGCGTGAAATAGCTTTTTCGCTTTCCGCGCGTGTGAAGCCGAGCGTCATCAACGCGACGACGGCGTCCTCGTCGCCCGTGGAACGGACTACGTCGGAAGCGGTTACCCCTTCCGATTTGGCAATCTGCGAAACCTTTTCCCTAAGCTCCAAAATTATGCGCTCCGCCGTCTTTTTGCCCAAGCCTTTAACGGACGAAAGCCTTTTTACGTCGCTCGTTGCTATTGCCGCGGCAACGTCGTTCACGTTCATGCCGCTTAACACGGTTATGCCCATTTTGGGCCCCACGCCCGAAACGGAAATGAGCTTTAAAAACATTTCCTTTTCTTCCAAAGAGGAAAACCCGAAAAGCGCCGTGCCGTTTTCGCTTACCTGCAAATAGGTGTAAAGCTCGCCCTCTTTTTTGCCCGAAAGCGCGCCGAAAGCCGCGCCCGAAATCATTACCTCGAAGCCTATACCCGAAGCCGTTTCGATGAGCGCCGTTTCGCCGCCGAGCGATAAAATTTTACCTTTTAAATAACCAATCAAGAAAAACCTCGTCCGCCCCTTACGCAAGCTGGGGGGGCACTCTCCCCGCGGGGAAGATTAATTTATTTTATATTGAAAAGTTTGCCGAACCTTGAAGTGTGCGCGTGGCAGAGCGCAACCGCGAGCGCGTCGGCGGCGTCGTCGGGGCGGGGAATTTTTTTAAGCCCCAAAAGCGAGGTTACCACGTGCTGCATCTGGATTTTGTCCGCTTTGCCGTAGCCCGTTAAAGACTGCTTTATCTGGTTTGGGGTGTATTCGAAAAGTCTGCCGCAATATTTTATGCACGTCAACAGCATAACCCCCCTTGCATGCGCAACGGGTATGCCCGTCGTTATATTCTTTGAAAAGAACAGCTCTTCCATCGCTATTTCTTCGGGTTTGTACTTTTGAAGAATTTTGTTCACGCCCTCTTCGAGCATGGCAAGCCGCACGGGGAGGCTCTCTTCCTTCGGCGTGAGCACCACGCCGTAATCTACGGCGACCGTATTGTCGTTTTTAAGTTTTTCAACCACGCCGTAGCCCATTGTCGCAAGCCCGGGGTCTAAACCCAGAATAATCATCTTTTCTATTGTAATTAAAAATAAAAAATATGTCAACTCATTGAAATTTGTGAATTGCATTAATTACGGTTGCAATTTGCGTTGCGGTGTGATAAAATTTAAACGCTAAACAAAATCGAATATGGGTTGAAGTCTGCGTTTTTTTATGCGGATTTTTTCGCGCATGCATAATATTGTTGATTAGCAGGATACTATCAATCAGCCGAACGGCTATTCTTCCGGTATCTTGGTATTTCGGCAATTTGTTTGCGCGGATTTTCCCATAGATTTTGTTTAGCGACTCTCGGGAGATAGCTTTAACGGGGTGCGTCTCTTGATGAGGCGCATTTTTTTTGCGCAAAAATATCCCCGAATAAAACTATTGGAGGAACCCATGAAAAAATTTTTTGCAACACTTGCGGCAATTTCCGCAGCACTCGCGCTCTCACTCGCCTTTGCGGCGTGCGGAGGCGGAAACGTACCCACACCAACACCCGAACCGCCCGTAGCCGTAGAGCTGACGAAGGAACAGATTAAAAAGGCGTTTGACAACACGATAAACGCCGAAAACGTAACTTTTTCGCTCTACCCCGTTGACAACACTATTTTTGTGGACGGCGCAAACAAAAGAATGTTTATGAACACGAGCGAGGATTATACGGTCGTAGCAGAGGGCGACGGAGAAAGTTTCGTTATTAAAGAGTACGAAGTACCGTCACCGTCCGAACAACCGCCTTATACAACGACAAACTCCGTAACCGATATGTGCGAACAAATTGCGGGCAAAAAAATAACTTCGTTTGCCGAACTTTCAGCAATTTATATTTCCGCCACCGCCCACCTTGACATTATAAAGGAAATGGAATTTACTTACAATGCGGAGGATAACTGTTATTTAGCGCAGCCCGAAGACGGCGCCTGGCTTAAATGCTATTTCAACGGAAACGGCGACAATGCATTGTTAAACAGATTTGTAATGGGACAAGACGGCTCGGATTTAACAACCGAATTCAGATTTTACGATTATGGCACGACGGTTGCACCCGCGCCAACGGCAAATCACGTGCTCGTTTACAGTTCGGATAATCAATAATTAAATTTACAATATTTTCGGGCGGCAGTTTTGCCGCCTTTTTGTTTGTAATTTAATTTTATCGACAATATTTAGTTGACTTGTTGAATATAAAACAAATATAATTATAATTGTTGATAAAAGTCCGTTATTTACTGAAAATAACGACATAAGGAGAAGCAATGATTAAAATTTTGGTTGATTCGGCGTCGGATTTGGAGCTTGCGGAAGCCGAAAAACTTGGCGTTACCCTTATTCCTATGCAGGTGCGGTTTGGAAACGAGGAATTTTTAGACGGGATAAATTTAACCCACAAGGAATTTTTTGAAAAGCTTATCGAAAGCGACGAGCTTCCGCAGACGAGCCAGATTAACGAGTTCCGTTTTGAGGAAAACTTTAAAAAGCTTACCGAAAACGGCGACGAGGTGATAGCAATTACCATTTCGTCAAAGCTTTCGGGCACGTATTCCTGCGCCGTGAAAGCCGCAAAAAAATTCGGCGGAAAGGTGCGCGTTGTGGACAGCTTAAACGCTTCAATCGGCGAGCGGGTTTTATTGCAATATGCCGTTAGGCTGTTAAAAGACGGACTTTCGGTTGACGAAATCGTTAAAGAGCTTGAACAAAGCAAACATAAAATTCAGGTTTTGGCGCTTTTAGACACTTTAACTTATTTGAGAAAGGGCGGCAGAATTTCCGCGGCGGCGGCTGTTGCGGGCGGAATACTTTCTATTAAGCCTGTCGTTTCGGTTATTAAAGGCGAAGTTAAACTCGTGGGCAAGGCGATAGGCTCTAAAAAGGGCAACAATCTTTTAAATCAGCTTGTTGAAAAGTGCGGCGGAATAGACTTTGAAAAGCCGTACACCCTTGGATATTCGGGACTTTCGGACGATTATTTAAAAAAATATCTGCACGACAGCGAAAAGCTTTGGAAGAACAGCACTGACAGCGTTCCCTCCTATCTGATAGGCAGCACGATAGGCACGCACGTCGGCCCCAACGCGATTGCCGTTGCGTTTTTTGCAAAATAAGTTCAAACAAAAACGCCCCGCAAGGTTATCCTTGCGGGGCGTTGATTTTAGCGGTTTTTAAATAAACGGTTACATTGCGGGGCCGGTTGCCGACGGGGTGTAAACTCTTGCGGCAAGCTCCTGATTGAGCGCGTATAAGCCCTTTGCGTCGTGCCCGAAAAGCTGCATTTTTTTAATCATGTCCTCGGCGTTCTTCTCTTCCTCGCCCTGCTCTTTAATGAACCAATCCAAAAACTGCATGGTTTTAAAGTCCTTAATTGCAAAAGCTGCGGAATAAATGTCGTTGATTAACGAGGTTACGTATTTTTCATGCTCGTAACCCGCTTCGAGAGGGTCGCTTATTTTAGAAAAGGTTTTGTCGGGCTTTGCGATTTTGTCAAAGGTTACGCGCACGCCGTTATCGATTAAGTATCTTCTCATCATCATAGCGTGGTCGCGCTCTTCCTGCGCCTGAATTTCGTACCAATGCGCAAAGCCGTCAAGCCCTTCGTCAGCGTAATAGTTTGCAAAATCGAGATAGAGATATCCCGAATAGAGCTCCTTGTTTACCTGCTCGTTTATGAGCTTTGCGATTTTTTCGTTTATCATTTAAATAATCCTCCTTAGATTTCAAATAAATTATATCAGTTAAATTTTTTACGGCAACTGTTTTAAAGGTTATTTTTTATAACTTTCGGCAAGTTTTTTAAAGGCGGGCAAAGCGCGGTGCAGCATTTCGGGCGAAACGCAATATGAAATTCGCGCATAGCCCTTGCAGCCGAAGTCGTCGCCGGCGACTATCAGCAGTTCAAAATCCTTAGCGCGCTCGCAAAACGCCTTTGCGTCCTCTTCAAAGGCTTTTACAAACATATAAAACGCGCCGTCGGGCTTAACCGCTTTATAGCCGTATTCGGTAAGCGCGGCGTAAAGCACGTCGCGGTTTTTCTTATAAACGGAAACGTCCGAGGTTAAGCCGCAAGCTTTTTTGACGAGCTGCTGAAAGAGGTTTGGCGCGCAGACGAAGCCCAGCGCGCGCCCCGCACCGCACACGCCCGCGTAAACGTCTTCAAAGCTTTTCATTTTGTTGTTCACGGCAATATAACCTATTCTCTCGCCGGGGAGAGAAAGGCTTTTGGAATAGGAATAACAAACAACGCTGTTTGCGTAAAAGTCCATGATATACGGCACCCTGACGCTTTTTTCGTATACAAGCTCGCGGTAAGGCTCGTCCGAAATTAAATAAACGGGATTATTATGTTTTTTCGAGTGCTCTTCAAGCAGTTGCCCCAGTAATATCATTGACTTTTCGCTATAAACTACGCCGCTGGGGTTGTTGGGAGAGTTGACGATAACCGCCTTGGTTGTGGGCGACAAAGCTTTTTTAAGCTTTTCAAAATCTATCTGAAAGGTTTCGTCCTCGCACTCTACGGCAATCAGTTTTCCGCCCGCGTGCTCGGTGAAAACCTTGTATTCGGGGAAGTACGGCGCAAAGGTTATTACCTCGTCGCCCGCATTTAAAAGTGCGTTTAAGGTTATGGTAAGCGAAGCCGCCGCGCCGCACGTCATATAAATACAATCGGCGGTGAGCACGGTTTTAAAACGCGAATTTATATATTCCGCAACGGTTTTACGCACGGAGTAATCTCCTTGCGCCGAGGTATAGCCGTGCAATAAAACGGGGTCGAAGGTGTCGATTATTTCCTTTAAAGCCGCGCTTACTTCGGGCGGCGCGGGAACGCTGGGATTGCCGAGCGAAAAATCGAAAACGTTCTCTTCCCCTATTTCCGCCTTGCGCTTTTTGCCGTATTCGAACAGCTCCCTTATAGACGAACGCGTCTTGCCGAGCCGCACGTTTTTTTCGTTAATCATTCGGTTAAACCTCGCTTAATTATCAAAACAATTATACCACCGCGCGCGGCTTTTGACAAGGATTTAAAACAAAAAACAAGGCGGGTTTTGCACCCGCCTTTCAGCCCGTTAAGGATTTTCTGAAATTTTCCATTATTTTGTTTTCTATGCGAGAAACCTGAACCTGCGAAACGCCGAGCATCGTTGCAACCTCGCTTTGCGTCATATCCCTGAAATACCTTAGCATTATAACTTTTTTGTCGCGTTCGGGCAAGCCGTCTATTGCCGTTTTAAGCTGCAACGACTCAATAATTTCTTCCTGTCTGTCCTCGACCGGCAGCTTATCCAAAAGCTCCTGCCCCTTTTCGTCCTTATACTCCCCTTGCGCATAAATCGAAACGGGCATGCGCGTAGAACCCATTGTGAATACGACTTCGCTTTCGGGCATAGAGAACTCTTTTGAAATTTCCTTTAAGGTTGGCTGTCTGCCGTGCGCAGACGAAAATTTTTCGATATAAGCGTTTATTTGTTTTGCGCAGCTTTTCATTGCGCGCGAAACCTTTATGCTGCCGTCGTCGCGCATAAATCTTTTTATTTCACCCGCAATCATGGGCACGGCGTAGGTTGAAAACCGCACGTTAAAGCTTTCGTCAAAGCCGTTGATCGCCTTTAAAAGCCCCATGCTTGCAAGCTGATACAAGTCGTCGTATTCCACACCTTTGTTAAGGTAGCGGCGCACTATGCTCTTTATCAGGTTGCCGTTTTCAAGCAAAAGCTTTTCCTTTGCCTCGCCGTCACCTTGTTTTGCTCTTCTTATCAGGTCGTTCGTCTCTTCGACGTCAAACATTCTCCACTTCCGCTTTAAAACTTTTTGACATATAAACGACGGTGCCCTCGCCTTTAATGGAATTCACTTTAAATTCGTCCATAAAGGTTTGCATAATGGTAAAGCCCATGCCCGAGCGCTCTTCCGACGGCGCAGACGTAAAAAAGGGCTGAATAGCCTTGCTTACGTCGGGTATGCCCCGCCCCGTGTCGCTGATTTTTATATGTAATTGTTCTTCCTCGATTTCGCACTCCACGGTTACAAGCCCCAAATTGCCCTTGTAGGCGTGCACCGTGCAGTTCGTAACCGCTTCGGAAACGGCGGTTTTTACGTCCGATAAGTCGGCAAGCGTTGGATTTAATTCAAGACAGAACGCGGCAACGGCGTCGCGAGCGAACGCCTGATTGCGGGGAAGTGAATAAAATTGAAGTTTTAAATAATTTTTCGTCATATTATCGTCCTTTATTCCGCTTTGGGTATAAGCGAGTATATTCCGCTTAAATTAAGAATTTTGTCAGCCGCAAAATTTGGTTTTGCTATGTAAAGCGGCACCGAAAGCTTTGCGGCTTTTTTGTATCTTCCTATTAAAAAACCGATGCCCGTGGAATCCATAAACGCCACGTCGGAAAGATTTATTACAATTTTTTTTACGCCGAGGTTGTCCTCGATTAATTTATCGCATTTATTGCGAGCGGCTTGCGCCGAACATTCGTCCATTTCGCCCGAAAGGCTTATGTACAACGTTTGATTTTTTGAATATCCCGTAACTACCATATTTTTCTCCGTGGTTTTTTTAAAATATTACAGCTTTCACGTTTAAAAAATTTGTAAAATTATGTAAATTTTTAAATTGTTTTGTATTGTTGAAGCCGCTAAAAATTTATGAAAATTGCTTTAAAAATTACTTGACAAAATTTTTGCGGTATATTATTATATGTAAGCGTTGTGCAAAACGCAGTTCCTTATTTTAAGGGCCTTTAGCTCAGTTGGTTAGAGCGGTCGGCTCATAACCGATTGGTCCGCGGTTCGAGTCCGTGAAGGCCCACCATCCTTTATATTAAATAAGGAAAATAAACTTTTTGGCCCGATAGCTCAGTTTGGTTAGAGCGCCAGCCTGTCACGCTGGAGGTCGACGGTTCGAGCCCGTTTCGGGTCGCCAAAATTTTTTAAACGCCGAAAGGCGTAAATGCCTTGGTAGCTCAGTCGGTAGAGCGCCGGACTGAAAATCCGTATGTCGGCGGTTCGATTCCACCCCAAGGCACCACCCTATACGGGCAGCAATGCTGGTGTAGCTCAATTGGCAGAGCAGCTGATTTGTAATCAGCAGGTTGTGGGTTCGATTCCAATCACCAGCTCCAGCATTACCCCGCTTAGACGGGGTATAAATTTAATATGGGCGGTTTGCAGAGTGGCCAAATGCATCAGACTGTAAATCTGACGTCTCCGACTTCGGTGGTTCGAATCCACCACCTCCCACCACTATAGTTAAAGTACGAACCATTGCGTTCGTACTTTTTTTATACGACAATATATCAAGCACCCGCCACGACGCCAAAGGCTATTTTGCCTATCTAATAAGCTTGAAAATGAATGAGTTTTGTGTTATGATAAATATGTAATTTTTATTTTAAGGAAAAACCGCCAATGAAATACGAAGAAGCTATTTTCAAAATTCCAGTAGAGTCTGATAATTACAAACACAATTCAGATTTTATTTGCGCCAGCATTAAAAACATTTTAAACCAACGCATAAAAACTAAAACCAATCGTATTTTTATCAATACTAATCTTAAAATGGGTTTGCCTCTTGAAAATATCAATAAGATTGCTGGACCTATGGTTGAGGCTTGGTGTGGAGAAGTTTTTGCTGATATTAAAGATGATGTTAATAATACATATAATCTAATAAATGTTGAAGTGCAACAACGTTTGGGTGTTGCAGATATAATTTTACAGTTTAAAGTTAAGGGCGATTTTTGCACTGGAAACGTTGATGTAAAAGCTACCGCCGAAGATATTCCAAATTCGGGGAAAGGACCAAATATTACTTCGTTTAGTCGTATTCGTACAGAATACATAAAGGACCCTGATTTCTTATTTATTATATTGAGTATAAAGCATAAAGTTTTTTCACGGCGTAATGAAACAACAATGATGATTGATGGAATAATGGAAATTACAGAGGCGCAAGCTTATGACTTAAAATATATTTCCGAATATGATATAAATTATAATCCAGCCTTGGGAACGGGACAAATACAAATTAAAGATATTCATTATGTTAATTATCAGTATCACACTACTTGGGAATTTTGCCAAATGCTTGATAAAAAATATTTACGTAGTAGTAGGCGAACGGAAGACGATTGGTTTAGAGAAGCGAGGTTGCACGGGTGGATAAAGAATTAAAAATAGAATTAAACTGTACAGATGTAATTGACGGCTTAAAAAACATTAAGAGTGAAACAGTTGATTTAATTGTAACAGACCCTCCCTATAACCTTTCTAAAAATTATGGCATAAACTCTGATCATTTAAATTTTGAACAATATTTGGAATTTTCAAAACAATGGTTACTTGAAGCAAAACGCATACTAAAACCGACGGGCACCATTTATGTCTTTATGGGTATGAAATATATTTCATATATTTATCAGTTATTAGATAAGGAACTCGGTTTTTTATTTAATAGTTGGATAACTTGGTACTATACGCAAGGCATAGGAAAAACAAAAGGATTTAGTCCACGCCACGATGACATTTTGATGTTTACAAAAAGCAGTAATTTTACGTTTAATCTTGATGATATTAGAATACCACAAAAATTTTATCGAAGTGTAAATAATATGCGTGGAGCTAATCCAGGCAATGTTTGGGAGTTTAGTCATGTGCATTATTGCAATCAAAATAGACAATCTCATCCAACGCAAAAACCAGAAGGATTGATTGAACGTATGGTGTTAGCCTCATCAAATATTGGTGATTTAGTTGTTGACCCTTTTGTTGGGTCTGGTACAAGCGCAAGAGTATGTCAACAACTAAATAGAAACTTTATAGGTTTTGATAATAATAGTGATTATATTACTATGGCGCACGAACGATTAGAACAACCTTTTACAGGCTTTGATAGTATTGATACGCGAATGTATAGAGTACCGAATGATTTGAATAATATAGAATATCGTAAGGATTATATAAAAAATCATATTCAATGGTTTTTACATAACCACGAAAATATGGTGGAACAATTTCTTTCAGATGTGAAAACAAAGTATCCTAAAAAATAATAAATTATTCGTTTTAGGTTGCTTATACTCCACCAGCAAAAAAGACAGGTTTTTACCTGTCTTTTTTGACGTATAAGAGTTTTGTTGCTAAATCGGTTTGCGCACCGCTTCTTTTACCGTTCGTTTATTTTATACGCTTGACTAAATAATTAAATAAGGATAAACTAAATTATAATATCATAAGACAATTTGAGAGGCAAAAAGTTATGTCAAAGCCCGAAGAAAAAAACGTACCCGCCAAGTATTTATATTATGATTATCACAACGGTCATATTGCAAGAGAAGAAACAGGAAACAACTTGTGTGCAAGCAACCGTTTTGAATTTTACATAGACGGCGAGTGGATAAACGACTATAACATGAGTTTAAGTCTTTCCGACGCAACTATGAATTGCTGCGGTTATACATTCGGCGACTACGAAGAGCTGACCGAGGAAGAAGCGATGCGCCTGATAAAATTACAATGCAAATAAGGTATTTATTACATGAAAAATAAAGACGTTAAAGCGCCGAACACCGACGCAATTTTCCCAAACGAATACAAGACCTCGTGTTTTATTAAAAACGTTGTTAAAGCGCCGAATATAATTATCGGCGATTATACTTATTATGACGACGACGTTGCGGCAACGGAATTCGAACGCAACAACGTTTTGTTTAACTATCCCGAATTCGGCGACAAGCTGATTATCGGTAAATTTTGTCAAATTGCGCAAAACGTTAAATTTATTATGGGCGCGGCAAACCACAGGCTTTCAAGCGTTACCACCTATCCCTTTAACGTTTTCGGGGGCGCGTGGCAAGAGAACACGCCTCCGCATTTGGAGCAGCTTCCCTTCAAGGGCGATACGGTTATCGGCAACGACGTGTGGATTGGGCGCGAAAGCGTTATTATGCCGGGCGTAAAAATCGGCGACGGCAGCATTATAGCGGCATATTCCGTTGTTGCAAAAAACGTGGAGCCTTACAGCGTTGTTGGAGGAAACCCCGCAAGGCTTATTAAAAAGCGGTTTGACGACGAGCTTATCAAGCTGTTATTGCAAACGAAATGGTGGGATTTTGCGCCCGAAAAGCTTGCGGATATTCTGCCGCTTTTATGCGAAACGGATTTGGAAAAAGTAAAACAAACGTTAAAGACAATATAACAATTTTTTGGTGACTACTATTCTACTCTCATCGTAAAGTTTTTTTAAGTAAATTTTTGCATTTCGGTGAAATTTAATGTACGATAAATTAATTTGTGATTTTAAAAATGAATTAATAGATAGAAAATTAGATATAATAGTTATTATTTCATTTTCGGCTTTATTCTTAATTTACATTATAGTTTTCTTAATATTATTCAGTATTTTTAATCATTGGTTGGTAATATTATTATCTAATTTAATTTTGGCTGGTTTAAGTATTATTATTGCATATACAATTATTTATTTCTTAGTAAAAGCAAAATGCAATTTTGTCTTCAAAGATTACTTTCACTTTATCAACATTATAAAGGCACTAAGTAATTTAAATAAAAAAGACATACAAATTTTATTACCAATACTTAAGTCTCACAAAATAAACACTTACCCAAAAATTCAGGAAGCAATAAAATATTATAGAGGACTTTTACAACGCAAATCAACAAAAAATTTTACTATTATTTCTATTTTATCTTTAGTTATGTCTATTACCAGCATAATATTGTCATCAATAAAATTTCAAACAAATAGAGATTTAATTTTGTTGTTAATGCTGCTATTTTCCTTAATGTTATGTGCAATTTTAGTTTGCATTGTTATAAAAATATTTTATCGAGCTATTTACTACAACATAAGTGACTATGCTTTATATGAAAGAATAGAAGATACATTATCTGAGATATATATGAAAGAGTTAATTTGACGCGCACTAATATGAAATTGTAATAACAAATAGTTTTGTAAAAATCTTTTACAAAACTATTTAAAAATTATTTGAGGTAATTTATGAGCTCTTTTAAGGATTTGAGGATTGTAGACAACTTTTATCAGACTTCCGCATTCTTTCCCATGCCGACAATACTCGTGGGCACGCTTTCGGAAAACGGAGCGACAAATTTGGGCGCGTACTCCCTTTGCTTCCCCTATTACATTGCGGGCAAAGATTATTACGCAATGATTTTGGAAGCGAGAAACAGCTCTAACACGGCGCAAAACATTTTACGCGGCAGCAAAGTTTCGTTAAACTTTATAACCGACGACAAAAAGTATTTCCGCGAGGCGGTAAGGCTTGGCTTCCCCGGCGATACGACCGCCGAAAAGATGAAAAACTGCATTTTTACGCTTGAAAAAGGCGAGGCGGACGGCGAACGCCCGCAGATTGTTAAAGAAGCTTATCAGGTTTTCGAGTGCACCTGGGACAGCTCTTTAGAGGACGCTTATCTTGACAAGGCGGGGCTTTTAGAAGGTTACGAACCGCCCTACCGCAATTTTAACGGCATAACGAGCAAATTCGGCGCGCATTTTATTCTTAAAATAGATAAAATTTTGATGAAGGAAAAATATTATAACGCGATTATAGACGGCGTTAAAGCTAAGGACTTTCCGTCCGTGCCCGTGGATTACGGTTACCGCGACAGCACTAATTTTTGGTGCTCCCCCTTTAAAAAGCCCTTCCCCGAAAAAATTCAGGCGAAAGAGGGCGACATTAATTCGGTTAAGTATGCGGCAAAGCGCATAGACCCCGAAGTCACCTTCACCGACGAAGCCTGCGCAAAGCTGACTAAAATCCCGCGCGTGTTTTTAAAGGCTGCGCTCACTCAAATGGTTTCTATTGCCAAGGAAGAAGGCATAACAGTGATTGACGAAGCCGCGCTGCAACTAATAAACGACAAGCGCCGCAAGGAAAAGAAAGGCTAAAACAAAAAACACCCCCGCTCTTGTTTGGGCGGGGGATTATTTTACTTATTTTCGTAAAGATATTTGTAAATTGCCGAAACGGTTTTTGAATCGCAGATTTCACCGCTTTCTATCATTTTAAGAACTTCTTCTATTTTTATGAGGTTTACGTTTAAAAACTCGCCCTTATCAAGCTGTTGACTGCCTAAACCGCAGCATTTTGCGAGATAAACGTGAATAATTTCGTCGGTATAGCCGGGAGTTGGAAAAATTTTTAAAAAAGGCTTTAAATCGTTTGCAACGTAGCCCGTTTCTTCCCTCAGCTCCCTTGCGGCAGCATCTTTCGGGTTTTCGCCTTTTTCAAGCTTGCCCGCGGGGATTTCGTAAATTTCTTTTCCGTATAAATAACGGAACTGTTTTACGAGCAGCACTTTGCCGTCCAAAACGCACAAAACCGCAGCCCCGCCGTGGTGACGGACGCACTCGCGGGAGGAAACCGAACCGTCGGGCAGCACCACTTCGTCCACCTCGAGATTTAAAATTTTTCCTTCGTAAATACGTTTGCCGCTTATTTTCTTTTCAATAAAACTCATACCGAAATCAATTCTTTAAAATTTGCCACCGACTGAACAAGCGCCGCAACGCCGCCTGACACGCAGTTGTGATACAGCACGAAATAATCGTAACCGTAGGTTAAAGCTTCAATTAAGTCGCCGTCCTCAGCCCTTACCGCTTGCGCGAGCGCCGTTAAAATCTTTATGCCGTCGCCCTTGTCGTCGGCTTTTATTCCGCTTTGGCGCACAAACTCGATTTCTTCGGAAATCGAAAGCAGAATTGCAGATATGAGCTGCGCCTTGCCCGCGTCGGGGCGCGTTTGGGGCGCGTTTTGTTCCGCGGGTGCGGCAAGCTCTTCCGCAAAAACCTGCGAAACGGCGTCCTGCAAGGGTTTAATTATGTTATTGCAAAACGCGCGGTGGCTTGCGAAATAACTTCCGTCCTCGGGGTAATATTTGCGCAAAAAGTCGTTAAAGCTCAAAGTCCCTTTGTCAAATTCCACCAAAAGGCAAAAGATGAACGCAAGACGGTTGCCCACCGTTTGGGGCAAAATTATGTAGCTGCGCGGATAAACGCCGTCGTTGGTACTAACAAGGCATTGCTCTTTTACTTCGGGATAGTTAAAGTTTTGCGTAACCGCCTCGAAAAGCCTGTAAAGCTCGGGGCAGTTTACTATGCACTTTAAAATATCCTTTATTTTGGTTGTTGCCATAATAAATTTGCATTTAAAAAGCTCGTTGCAACAGTCTAAAAACGATAAAATCTGTTCTCTTGTGTTCATTTTCCGTTTCCCGTAAATTTATTATTTTTTTTATTATAACACAGTTTAAATCAAAATTAAATTATTTTGAGACAAATATCTTGATTTTTCGGAAATTATTAAGTATAATGATTTCACATTTTGCAATTTTTAGAAGATTTTATTTTATTATGTTGAACACGGGCGAAACCTCCACCAACAAATTAATAATTCTTTTCGTCTTCGATAAGATGGAGAGCGCCCTTTCGGAACGCACTATCGTGGACATGTGCTCCACCTCCAACAGCTGGATGGGCTACATGGACTGCGTAAACGTCATTCACAAGTTAAAGGACGACAATTTTATTTGCGTAGTAAACGAGGACGACGACACGCTTTACACGATTACACCCGACGGCAGAGAAACGCTTGCGAACTTTTATATCAACATTCCCAAAAGCGTAAGGGAAGAAATTTCGCAGTTTGTTAAAAAGAACAGCGCAAGATACCGCAACCGTCAGGAGTGCCGCTCGGACTACTTTCAGAACATGGACGGCACCTTTACCGTCGTTTTGAAAATTTTAGCCCCCGTTCAACCTATTTTGGAACTTAAATTCGTTGTTCCCGACAAAAAAACCGCAAAAGCTATTTATAAAAAATGGGAAGAAAAAGCCGCCGACGTTTATGCGGTGGTATACGAAAATCTTTGCGATTAAGGAGTTTTACTGATGTTTACTTATTTTACTTCGGGCACGTGCTCAAGACAAATTCTTTTTGAAGTCGACAAAAACAACAAGCTGCACGGCGTTAAATTCATAGGCGGCTGCAGCGGAAATTTGCAGGGCGTTTCGCGGCTTGTCGAAGGAAAAGACATCGACGAGGTTGCCGCTCTTTTATCGGGCGTGAAGTGCCGCAACAACACCTCCTGCCCCGACCAGCTTTCGAAGGCGATTGCGGCATACAAAAAATCGGTTGAAAACAAATAAATAACAAAAATTTAAGCGGGTCTTGCAACCCGCTTTTTTATTTTTATTTAAATTTCAAATTCCTCGCTTTTGAAGGAAGAATAATATCTGCCTTTAACCGCGGTAAATTTTAACACGCAGTAATCGGGGTCGGTCACGCCCAAAGGATAATACATTTTGTCGCCGACGCGCCAAAGCCTTTCCTTTGCTTCGGCTGTTTGCAAAACCTCTATCGTGCCCGAAAGACAGACGCCGCGGTAAAACCTTTTGTCTACAAAGTAAACGCAGGCGTTGGGGTTTTTCAAAAAACAGCTCACTTTTTTGGACGAGGTATTCGTTGAAAAATAAAACGTGTTTATTCCGTCCCTTTCGCGCGGTTTAAGCATTGCCCGAGTTTGCGGAAATCCGCTTTCGTCTATATAGGATATATAGCAAACCTTTTGCTTGTCGGCCATCAAACCGACAGTCTTTTGTACGTTTTTCATTGTATTTTCTCCAATTTTAGCAGTTAATGCGTAGCATAGTACTTTGCAAAGCTTATAAATCAGCCAACAAGTCGTAAAAATCGTTCATATTTTTGCCGTCAAGGTCCAAATAAAAGCATCTGCCGTCGTAGCCGCGGGCGGAATTGTAGCGTATTAAATTAAAGCCGTAATACTCCTTTCCCACCTGAACTAAAAGCTTTTCAAAGGGCATTTCGTTGCATACGAGCGCCTTGCCGAAGTCGAATTCAACCCACAGATTTTTTTCGAGCTCCTTTACCGTAAGGTGGTTTAAACTTACGCCCAAAGCGGGCATGTCGTGCGCGCCGCCAATCGTTTTTTTCCAGCACGACATAATCGTTTCGTAATTGTCGCTGCCCGCCGCGTAAACGGTTTTTACGCCGTCGTTATAAACGTTAATGTTTTCCGTTTGTTCAAAAGCTTCGGAAATTTCTTCCATAATTACCATATCCTTATTGTTGTTATTTTTTTAAAAGTTATTCGCAAACCTTTAAGTTTATTCGTCCGCGCCCGAAATGACGCCGCCCGAAAGATATTCGTCAATCGCCTTGGCCGCCGTCTTTCCAGCTCCCATTGCAAGAATAACGGTTGCCGCGCCCGTTACCGCGTCGCCGCCGGCATAAACGCCCTGCTTTGAAGTTTTGCCCGTTTCCTCTTCGACAATAATTCCGCCGTGGCGGTTGACTTCAAGCCCCGCCGTAGTGTTTTTAATCAGCGGATTGGGGTTTGTGCCTATTGCCATAATTATGCAGTCTACGGGAATAACGTATTCGCTGCCCGCAATTTCCACGGGGCGCCGCCTGCCCTTTTCGTCGGGTTCGCCAAGCTCGCATTTAATAACCTTAACGCCCGTTACAAATCCGTTTTTGGGGTCGCGGTTGTCGTCGGGATTTTCAAAGCCCAGAATTTCGACGGGGTTTCTTAAAATTTCAAACTTTATGCCCTCTTCCTGCGCGTGCTCCACTTCTTCCTTTCTTGCGGGCAGTTCGTCCATAGAACGGCGGTAAATTATATAAACGTTTTCCGCGCCCAGCCTTAACGCGGTGCGCGCTGCGTCCATTGCAACGTTGCCGCCGCCGACTACCGCCACGTTTTTCGCGCGCATAATGGGCGTTTGCGAATCTTTTTTATAAGCCTTCATAAGGTTTGCGCGCGTTAAAAACTCGTTTGCGGAATAAACGCCTTTCAAGCTTTCGCCGTTAATGCCCATAAAGCGGGGAAGTCCCGCGCCGCTGCCCACAAAAACAGCCTCGTAACCGTCCTCAAACAGTTCGTCAATTGTTATGGTTTTTCCTATAACCACGTTCGTTTCAACGTCCACGCCGAGTTTTTTAAGCGTTTCCACCTCTTTTTTAACTATTTCTTTGGGCAGACGGAATTCAGGTATGCCGTAAACGAGCACGCCGCCCGCAAGGTGCAACGCCTCGAAAACGGTTACTTTATAGCCTTTTTTAGCCAAATCACCCGCGCAAGTCAAGCCCGAAGGCCCCGAACCGATTACGGCAACCCTGTGGCCGTTTTCCGCGGGTAAAGTTATTTCGCCGTCGCCGAGTGCGTTGTGTCTGTCGGCAACGAAGCGTTCAAGCCTGCCTATGCCTACGGGCTCGAACTTAATCCCCAGCGTGCACTTGCTTTCGCATTGCGTTTCCTGCGGGCAAACTCTGCCGCATACCGCAGGAAGCGACGAGCTTTTTGAAATTACTTCGTAAGCGCCCTCGAAATCGCCGCCCTTAACTTTCATAATGAAATCGGGAATGGAAATATTTACGGGGCAGCCCTCAACGCAAGGGCGGTTTTTGCAGTTTAAACAACGCTGCGCTTCGGCAACGGCGGTTTTTTCGTCGTAACCGAGCGCAACTTCGTTAAAATTTCTTGCGCGTAAGGAAGCCTCCTGAACGGGCATTTCGTGCTTTTTAGGTTGAATTGCCATTATTTAACCTCCTTTTTAAAGAGGTTGCAGCACGCTTCCCTCTCTCTTTTTTCAAACTCGGCATAAGCGTTTGCGCGCTCCATTGCCTCGTTGAAATCCACTTCGAAGCCGTCAAAATCGGGGCCGTCGACGCATGCAAACTTTGTTTTGCCGCCTACGGTTAAGCGGCAGCCGCCGCACATTCCCGTGCCGTCTATCATTATGGGGTTCATCGAAACGGTTGTAGGCACTTTAAAAGGCTTTGTGGTCGCCACAACGAATTTCATCATTACAAGCGGGCCGATAGCTATTACATTGTCGTAATTTTCGCCGCGCACTATGGCTTCCTTTAACGGAAGCGTTACAACACCCTTTTCTCCGTAACTGCCGTCATCGGTCATTACGGTTAATTTATTTGAGCAAGCCTTAAATTCGTCTTCTAAAATAAGCAAATCCTTGTTTCTGAAACCGATTATCGAGTGCACTTCCGCGCCTTGTTCGTGCAGCTTTTGCGCCACGGGCAAGGCAATTGCGCAACCCACGCCGCCGCCGACTATGCACACCTTTTTAAGCCCTTCGGTCTTAGTTTCGCAGCCCAAAGGCCCGACAAAATCGCAGATATGCTCACCCTCGTTCTTTGCGTTAAGGCGCATTGTGCTGCCGCCGACGATTTGGAAAATTATTTTAACCGTGCCCGCCTTTCTGTCAAAGCCCGCAACGGTGAGCGGTATTCTTTCGCCGTCCGCGTCCACGCGCAAAATTACAAACTGCCCCGCCTGCGCTTTTTTTGCGACAAGCGGCGCTAAAATATCCATCATCGTCACGGTAGAATTCAGTTCGCGCTTTTTTACTATTTTATACAAGGATTTTTCCTCCGCGTTAAAGTAGTTAAATTTTATCACTTTAATCGTTTTATGTCAAATGCAAAGCCGCCGACGGATAAGCCGTCGACGGCTGTTTTTTAATTTTTAAACGAGTTTTCTTATTCTCTTTATATAAGTCATGGGGAAGGGCGCGTTTTGCTCTTCGGTAAACAGAACCTTTCTCACCACGCCCTCCTGCTCGCGGTCGTGCCGCCCGAGGGGCGCTATTACCTTATCGCCCTCTTTAACCTCTTCATACGGGCACAAATACCAATAAGCATAACCGACCACGTTCGGGTCGTTTACAAATTCAACCGCAACAAAACATGATTTATTCATAAGCTTATTATAACAAAAATTTTGAATAAGGCAAGACTAATTAAATTATTAAAACAATAAATTTAGCGGTAGTTTTAAATTTGCAGTAAAAATATTTTTATGCAAAATAACTTACTGTTCCGCCTGTTACTTTGGCGCTTACAAACGATATTTTAAAAATTTCAATGAATGAAAATTCGCTTAAGCTGACAGTTACTGTTGTAGTTATATTTTTTGTTACGTTTCCAACAGATTTGATTTTTGTTGTTACAAGTTGCTTGTTACCGTCGTAAAAATCAAAAGTAATTTGCAAATTTGATATATCGACTTTGGGAGTAACTTTATAATTTACACTTAAAGAAAATTCTTCTGATAAGTCTATGTTTATATCGCTATTTGTTGCAACTCTGCTTAAAGGCGCATTGTCTTTATTATCAGGATTTATTAAATAGTTTACTAATTTAATCACTCCAAAAATAGCGGCGGCAATAACAATGAGTGCAATTACAAACTTTAAAAAGCCATGTTTTTTAGGCGTGTTTTGTTCCGTATTCATAATTTTTTCCTTATTCCTTTGTAAATTCAAAATTATTATAATTTAATCGGCGGCGCAAGTCAATGGTTTTATAAAACCGCAAAAACATTATATCTTTAAAATTTTTGTGGCGATTTTGTTTTGAAAGGCTTTGTCGTGCTCGACGAAAATCATTGTTGGTTGAAATTCCGTCAATAAATTTTCAATCTGAATACGCGTGTAAACGTCAATGAAATTCAGCGGCTCGTCCCAAACGTATAAATGCGCCCTTTCACAAAGACTTTTGGCAATTAAAGTCTTTTTCTTTTGCCCGTCGGAAAAGCTTGAAATATCCTTTTCGAATTGCCGTTTGTCAAACCCCATTTTGTTGAGAACGGCTTTAAACAAGCTTTCGTCCACGCCGTGCAAGGCGGCAAAATCCGTTAAAGTTCCCCGCAAGTGCGAAGTATCCTGCGGAACGTAAGAAATAATAAGGTTCGACCCAACCTCAATTACTCCCGTATGCTCTATCTTTTGCCCGCACAGCAGCTTTAAAAGGCTGCTTTTGCCGCTGCCGTTTTTGCCCTCGAGCGCAATCCTTTCGCCGCGCGTTATTTCAAAAGTTACGGGCGGGCAAACGCTTTTTCCGCCGTAAATCGGGCTGACCGAAGAAACCGCGGCAAGCCGTTCGCTGCGGTAGGGCAGCGGCGAAATTTTAAGGCTGCTTTCGTTTTCGGTATTTACAAGCAGATTTGATTTTTGCTCTATTTCCATTTGCCGCCGCGCTTCAACCACCTTTGCGCGCTTCATCATTTTTGCCGATTTATGCCCGACGTAACCTTTATCGACGGCGCCGATTTTAGAAGCTTCTACGGCGTCCGCCCAGCCCGCGGTGCGCTTTGCCGTTTTTTGCAGGCGTTGAATATCCGTCTGCAAACGGTCGTTTTGTCGGCGTTCAAACTCTTGTCTGCGTTCGAAATTTTCCATAAAAGAGCTGAAATTGCCGCTTTGAACTTCAATATCCGCGCGGTTAATCGAAAGAATATGGTCTACGCAGCCGTCTAAAAAGCATCTGTCGTGCGAAACCAGAATAAAGCTCTTTTTTCTGCGCAAATAAGCCGCCAGAACTTCGCGCGCCTCGGTATCCAAATGGTTGGTCGGCTCGTCAATCAGCAAAAAACGCCCCTCGTTTAAAAACAGCGCGGCAAGCAGAACTTTGGTTTGTTCGCCGTTGGACAGCGTGTTAAAAGGTCGGTACAGTACTCCGCAATCAACGTCCAAGCATGAAAATTCGCGCATGAACTGCCACTCTTCCGCCGCGGGACAAACTTCATGCAAAACGTCTTGAGTCAAGCTTTCCTTTTCGCGCACGGAATACGGAAAATAATCGAACTGAACGGACGAAACAATTTTGCCGCCGTAATCGTATTTTCCTTGCAAAAGCTTTAAAAAGGTCGTTTTGCCTCTGCCGTTTCTGCCTATAAAGCCAAGCTTCCATTCCGTGTCGATTTGAAAATTAACGTTTTCGAACACGTTGACGTAGCTCGACGGATATGAAAAAGTAAGATTTTCAACTTTGATTATCGACATATAAAAACACCTCCTCAACGCAAAAAAAGAGTTATGAGAAAGTTATCTCATAACTCAATAAATGCTCAAATATATAAATCTGTATTCGAGAGATTGACGGATTAAACTTTCTTGCAATTACGCAAGCCTAAAGGGCGCAAAAATGCCGACGGCTTACGATATAAAATTCAGCAAGAAAATATAATCACTCCTCACACCTCAAATTCAATCTGAAATTATTTTAACACATTATTACGTTTAAGGCAAGCAAATTTGCGGCAAAAAACGTATTTTGGCTTATTCGTAGTCCACCACGTCTATCCAGCCGTGCAAAAATTCCCTTTCGCTTTCGGGAGCTTTGCAAAGGCGCGACGCCGCTACAATGGGTATCCAGCGCTGAACGTACTGGATTGCCGTGTCGCTCTTTTTGCAATAAAGCTTTAAGTATTTGTCGCCCAGCTCCTTTTTGCCCGCAAGGTAGAAAAGAAGGTAACTGCGAGCCACGTCCGCCGAGGCGTTGCCCTGCGTTGCGTGCGCCCAGTCGATAATATAAGGCGTGCCGTCCTTAGTTATAATTACGTTTGTGGGGTTAAAGTCGCCGTGGCAAAGATTTACGTGCTTGGGCATGGAATCGAGGCGGGTGTGCAAGTCGTAACGCGCGGTTGCGTCGAGGTCGGCAGCCGAAATTTTTGCCTGCATTTTGTCTTTAAGCTTGTTGAGCATGGGCACTTTCTTCGAAAGCACCGTGCGCTGCAAATCGACGAAAAGATTTAAATATTCATCCTCTTTTGCGGGGTTTTTGTCCATAAGCTCCTGCAAAGTGGTTCCTTCGATATAATCGAGAATTATCGCCCACTTGCCGTCAACCACCTGCACCGCCTGCAGCTTGGGAACGGTTAAATCCGTTTCTTCAATCCTTGCATGGTTTAAAGCTTCGTTTAAGATATTCGCCTTGGAATAATTACCGTCGAAAACCTTTACGAGCTTATCGCCGTCGCGGTAAATCTTTTTGTCTGCCCTTTCAAAAACCAAATTTGTCTTGTTCATATTTTCCTCCTTATTTTCCGTAGTAAGCGTTTAAATACATCTGCTTGATTTCGCTCATTAAAGGATATCTGGGGTTAGCGCCCGTGCACTGGTCGTCGAACGCCTGCTCCACCATGTCGTCAAGCCTTTCAAGGAAATCTTTTTCGTCTATGCCGTAATCCTTTATGGTCTTTTTGATGCCTACCTTTTCTTTGAGCTTATCTATAGCTTTAATAAGGTTTTCAACCTTTTCCTTGTCGGTTTTGCCGCCAAGCCCCAAGCCTTCGGCAACTTCGGCATATCTTGCAAGCGTGTGCGGATAAGCGTACTGGCTGAACGTGCCCATTTTGGTGGGAACTTCGGCAGAGTTAAACCTTATTACTTCGTTAATCATCAAAGCGTTTGCAACGCCGTGGGGCAAATGATGGAACGCGCCAAGCTTGTGCGCCATGGAGTGGCACACGCCGAGGAACGCGTTTGCAAAAGCCATGCCCGCCATAGTTGCCGCGTTTGCCATCTTCTCCCTTGCAACTACAGCCGTCTGACCGTTGTCGTATGCTTCGGGCAGATATTTGAATATTACTTTAAGCGCCTGCAATGCAAGCCCGTCGGTGTAGTCGGTTGCCATAATCGACGCATACGCTTCGAGCGCGTGGGTAACCGCGTCTATACCCGATGCAGCGGTTAAGCCCTTGGGCGCGGACATGTGCAAATCGGTGTCGATTATCGCCATGTTGGGAAGAAGCTCGTAGTCCGCAAGGGGATATTTAACGCCCGTCTTTTCGTCGGTTATTACCGCAAAAGGCGTAACCTCGGAGCCCGTGCCCGCAGAGGTGGGAATTGCGATAAAGTAAGCCTTTTCGCCCATTTTTGGGAAGGTGTAAACGCGCTTTCTTATGTCGGCAAAGCGCATTGCCATATCGAGGAAGTCAACCTCGGGGTGCTCGTACATTACCCACATGATTTTCGCCGCGTCCATAGCCGAACCGCCGCCGAGCGCGATTATCGTATCGGGCTCGAACGCTTTCATCTGTTTTGTGCCTTCTACCGCGCATGCAAGCGTGGGGTCGGGTGCTACGTCGAAGAAGGTGCTGTGCGAAATGCCCATTTCGTCGAGCTTGTCGGTTATGCACTTGGTGAAACCGTTTTTATAGAGGAACGCGTCGGTTACTATAAACGCCCTCTTTTTGCCCATAACCTGCTTTAATTCGTTTAGCGCTACGGGCAGACAGCCTTTCTTTAAATATACCTTTTGGGGCGCTCTGAACCACAACATATTTTCTCTCCTTTCCGCCACGGTTTTTACGTTTAAAAGATGTTTTACGCCTACGTTTTCCGAAACCGAGTTGCCGCCCCAGCTTCCGCAGCCGAGCGTGAGCGACGGAGCAAGCTTAAAGTTGTATAAGTCGCCTATGCCGCCCTGCGACGACGGGGTGTTTACGAGAATACGGCAGGTTTTCATTCTTTCGGAAAATTCCGCAATCTTCTCTTTTGAAGTGGTTACATTGACATAGAGCGACGAGGTGTGACCGTAGCCGCCGTCCGCAACGAGGCGTTCAGCCTTTTTAAGAGCGTCCTCAAAATTCTTTGCGCGGTACATTGCAAGCACAGGCGAAAGCTTTTCGTGGGCGAACTCTTCGGAAAGCTCCACGGAATCGACTTCGCCTATTAAAATTTTGGTGTTTTCGGGAACTTCTACGCCCGCAAGCTTTGCTATTTTATAGGCGCTTTGTCCAACTATTTTGGCGTTGAGCGAGCCGTTGATTATGATGGTCTTTCTTACTTTTTCAAGCTCGTCGTCCTTCAAAAAATGGCAACCGCGGTAAGCAAATTCCTTTTTAACCGTGCTATAAACCTTGTCGAGGACGATTACCGACTGCTCGGAAGCGCAAATCATGCCGTTATCGAACGTTTTGGAATGAATAATCGAGTTGACCGCAAGCAATAAATCCGCGCTGTCGTCGATTATTGCGGGAGTATTGCCCGCACCAACGCCGATTGCGGGCTTGCCGCTGGAATAAGCCGCCTTAACCATGCCGGGGCCGCCGGTTGCGAGAATTATGTCAACCTCCTTCATTAAAAGGTTGGTCATGTCGAGATTGGGAACGTCTATCCAGCTTATAATGCCTTCGGGCGCGCCCGCCGCCACCGCCGCTTCGTAAACGGTTTTTGCCGCCGCTATCGTTGAATTCTTTGCGCGGGGGTGAGGGCTGATTATGCAGCCGTTGCGGGTTTTTAAGCTTATAAGAGTTTTAAAAATCGCCGTAGACGTAGGGTTTGTGGTGGGAATAACCGCACCAATTACGCCGATAGGCTCCGCCACTTTTGTCACGCCGTAAACGGGGTCTTCCTCTATTACTCCGCACGTTTTAACGTCTTTATAAGCGTTGTAAATGTATTCCGCCGCGTAGTGGTTTTTGATTACCTTATCTTCAACCACGCCCATGCCCGTTTCTTCAACGGCGAGCTTTGCAAGCGGTATTCTTGCTTTGTTTGCCGCAACCGCGCAGGCGAAAAAGATTTTATCCACCTGCTCCTGCGAAAACGAAGCAAATTTCCGCTGGGCGCTTCTTACTCTCTCGATTTCGCGTTCGAGTTTTTCCACGCTGTCCACTATTCCGTAATTTAATTTAAACTCCATCGTAATCTCCTTTTCCATACTATTTATATTATACCCTTTCGTATGGAAGTTTAATTCGCTCTTTTTTTATCGATAAAATTATATCAAATTATAAAAATAAGAGCAACAAAACGAAAGATTAATTTTAAAATTTGTAATTTTTGTTATAAATTACAAATTTTGGTTACAAAAATACATTTATGGCAACAAAAACCCCGCCGTTGCTTTTGCAACGGCGGGGCTATGGAGCTACTGGCCGGACTTGAACCGGCGACCTGCTGATTACGAATCAGCTGCTCTACCAACTGAGCCACAGTAGCATTTTCATATTTTTCTTCAATTGACTTTTTAATTATAGCAAATTAAAAACAAAATGCAAGCGATTTAGCGCCCATTTCACAAAACATAAAACGGGATTTTTCAAAATATTATATTATTATGAAATTCCCTCGCCTTAAATCTCCGTTTTTTATTGCAGTTACCGCCGTTTTTGCGGTTACTATATTGATTATCGTTTGCGCGGTATCGTGCAATGCAGGCAAAATTCATTTTAAAAACAGTTACTACTTTGTTTTATACTCTATGGAGGACAACTCGCTTTCGGCAAGCTCCATTTCCTCGGCGGTAAGAGATTTCGGCGGCGCGGGATATATTCTTGAATATAACGGCGTTTATTACGTTACGATTTCATGCTACTATGAAAAAAAAGACGCCGACAAGGTTTGCGCCGAATTGCAAAACCGCGCCTTCGGCTGCCGCGTGCTGGAAATAAAGACGAACGAATACCGCTTGCAGTCCGCAGCCGCAAAAAAATACGCAAAACTTTACGAGGGCAACCTTAACACCCTTCACTCGCTTTCGAAAATCGCATATGAATGTGCAAATTTTTTGGACACGGGCGAATACGGACAGGAAAAAGCCAAAAGCGTGCTTAAAAACATAAAAAGCGGGCTTGACGGACTTGCTTCAACCAACACGAATAACTGTTTTTCAAACGAACTAAGCCGACTGAAAGCTTTGACTGACGATACGGCAAACGGTTACGTTTATTCAAAAGATTTGCGAAAGCTGCAAATTGCCGTTTTGGATACGGTTATCAATATCAATCTTTTTTAAAATATAATTGTAAAATTTTTGAAATTGCGCAAACTTGCGGTATGAATAAAAATTTCACCGCCGTGTGCGCCGCGCTTTTGATGTGCGCTATGATATTCATTTTTTACGGCACGTTCGTTTTGGGAAACAACGTGACATTTGCCGAAGAAGCCTGCCAAAAGGAAATTTATCTTACCTTTGACGACGGTCCAAGCGACAAGGTAACGCCGAAAATTTTGGACGTTTTAAAGGAAGAAAACGTTAAAGCCACATTTTTTATAATCGGTAAAAACGCCGAAACGCGCAAAAATCTTTTAAAGCGAGCCGCCGACGAAGGTCACACCGTTGCCGTACACTCCTATTCGCATGTATACAAAGAAATTTACGCCTCGCCCGAAAGTCTTTTAAACGACATTGAAAAATGCAATGACATAATCGAAAGCGTTACGGGTAAAAGGGCAAACGTTTACCGCTTCCCCGGCGGAAGCTTCGGGCTGAACGAAAAACTTATTTCGGCGGTAACGAACTTTGGAATGCGCTACGTGGACTGGAACGCTTCCACCCGCGACGCGGAATTAACCGCTCCCACGCCCGAACAGCTTTACACGGCGGCGGTTACCACCCCCGCCGACCGAAACAGAGTTGTGCTTTTGGCGCACGATTCAACCACAAAAACAACCACAGCAAAAGCCCTTAAAAGCATAATAAAATATTACCGCGAAAAGGGTTACGCCTTTAAAACGTTTTAACCCACGCCGTAGGTTTTGCGGTATTCCTTCATCTTATCAAGATATTCCTTGCCATCGATAACGCCCGTTTCGATGGCTTCTATTATGTCCGCCATGGTTACTATGGAATAAACCTTTACGCCGAATTCCTTATAAACCTCCTGAACGGCGGAAAGCCCGCTTTCAAGCCCCTTTTCCATACGGTCGACTGAAATGACCATGCCCGCGATTTCAACGTTTGCCGTCTGTTTAAGCTTGGGCAAAATTTCCCTAAGCGCCTTGCCCGAGGTCATTACGTCCTCGATTATTATAATCTTTTCGCCGTTTTCAAGCTGTTTGCCGACGAAAAGCCCGCCCTCGCCGTGGTCTTTTACTTCCTTTCTGTCGAAGCAGTAATTCAAATCCTGCCCGTGGTTTTTAAAAAGCGAAACTGCCGTTGTTACGGCAAGCGGTATGCCCTTGTAAGCGGGCCCGACAAGCGTTTCCGCCTCTATTTTATTATCCGCAATGCATTGCGCGTAATAATCGCCGAGGCGGGAAAGCTGCGCACCCGATTTGTAATTGCCCGTGTTTATGAAATAGGGCGCTTTTCTCCCGCTTTTAAGCGTGAATTCGCCGAATTTCAAAACGCCGTTTTCCACCATGAATTTAATAAACTGCTGCTTGTAAGTCAAAGACATTTTTTACTCCTTACTATTATTTTCTGATTTCTTTTACGGGAATATTTCTTTGCACCAAAACCGACATAAACAATCCGTTCTTAAACGCCGTGCCGTCGTCTAAAAAACTTAGGGCAACTTTGCCCTCTTTATTATACATTTTTATGTGCGAAAGCACAAAACCGCGGCAAAGGCTAATTGAAATTTCAACGCGGTCCAAATCCTCGGTTTTAACCGCCTGCGTCCTTTTGATTAATTTAACGCAGATAAACGTTTCGTTTTTAAAAGCAAACCTTTCTTTAAAATAACCGTACAACATAAAGACTGTAGGGAAGAAAAAAACGGCAACCACAATTATAAGCGCGAAAAACATACTGTCCCCTATCATTTCAACGCAATAGAGCACGGTTAAAACAACCGCCGCGCACAGCTCGAGAACAAACAAAACCATGCTGATATAAAAAATCCATTTTGAATTTTTAATTTCGAATTCGTTTATTCTGTTTTCCATGATTTATAAGATTGCCCCCGCAATATGTTGAGGTTTTGCGCGTTTTCAGTTTAAGGTTGCCGTGCCGGTTATTTCGTTTATATCGGCGATTTTATGCCCTTCGAGCCAAGCGTTTAAGCCGCTTATAATCTGCGGCATTGCGTTGGGATTTGTGAAGTTTGCCGTGCCCACCTGCACCGCCCTTGCGCCCGCCATTAAAAATTCGATTGCGTCCTCGGCGCATGCTATTCCGCCCATGCCTATTACGGGTATATTGACGGCGTGCGCCGCCTCGTAAACCATTCTTACGGCAACGGGCTTTATGCCCGCGCCCGAAACGCCGCCCGTATTGTTGGCAATAAGCGGCTTGCGCTTTTCTATGTCTATAACCATTCCCGTGAGCGTGTTGATTAGCGAAATGCAATCAGCGCCGCCGCTCTGCGCCGCCTGCGCGTTTGTTACAATACTTTCGACGTTGGGCGAAAGCTTGACGATAAGCGGGGTTTTAGAAAGCGAGGCTTTGGCGGTTTTGGTTACTTCCTTTATGCTTTCGGGCTTTATGCCGAACGCCATGCCGCCCGCCTTTACGTTGGGGCACGAAATATTGAGCTCGATAAAATCCACAAGTCCGTCAAGCCGCTTGCAGATTTTGCCGTAGTCCTCCAAAGTGCGCCCCGCAACGTTGGCGATAACGCATATTTTTTTTGATTTTAAAAAGCCCAAGTCGGCTTCGATAAACTTTTCCACACCGGGGTTTTGCAAGCCCACGGCGTTTAAAATTACGCTTTTGCCCTCGGCAATTCTCGGCACGGGGTTGCCCTCGCGCGGTTCTAACGTAAGCCCCTTGGTGCTTATTCCGCCTATTTGGGAAATGTCGTAAATTTCGTTGAATTCTCTGCCGAAGCCGTAAGTTCCGCTTGCGGCGATTACGGGATTTTTAAGCTTAACCCCGCAAATTTCCACCTCTAAATTAGCCATAATTTAACCTTTAATCGTATTTTTACTTGCATGCATAAGTTCGATTAATCTTTCGCATGCAATTTCCACTTCGTCAACGTAATCGTACTCTACGGTTCTGTCCTCTAACACTATGCGGATTTTGCCCCAGCGGTGTCTTATTCCGTGATAAAGGTGTCCCTCTCCCCTTACTTCCACAATTTTGTCCGCCGTGCAATCGAAATCGGGAAAATGCAAAATCCCGTTTTCGTAAGCAATTATTATCTTTGGAGTTTTTTTGTTCCTTAACGCGTCCGAAAGAAAGACCATCAAGCCGAAAATTATTAAAAAAGCGCCGACAACCGACAATGAAACGTAAAAAGCGTTTTCATTGACCGCAAGAATTGCGCCGCGGATTACGAGATACGCCCCCGCAAGCACGGGCAAAACGCACATATACTGCGCCGACTTTTTGCGCGTTACAACAAATTCTTTCTGCTGCGACATTTTTATAACTCGACGGCGTTTATATCGAACACGGGGCCGTCCTTACACACCCGCTTGTTTTTGCCGCTTGCGCCCTTGCAAACGCACACAAGGCACGCGCCGATGCCGCAGCCCATGCGCTCCTCCAAGGAAACGTAGCACGGCACGGTAATATTATTTTCCTTTAATTTCTGCTTTAAGATTTTAAGCATAACGGGCGGACCGCACGCGATTATCGCGTCCTCGCCGTTTTTGCCCGCTTCCGCAAGATAAGCTTCAACCGCGTTGCCCTTTTTGCCGTAGCTGCCGTCGTCGGTGGTTACGGTTAAGCTTTTGCTCTTTTCAAGCTCGTCCAAAAGGCACACAGCCGCCTTATTCCTAAAACCTATGTAAGAGTGGAAATTTTTCTTTTTTGCGTTTTCGCGAATGGTTGCGATTAACGGAAAAATCCCCACGCCGCCGCCGATTACCGCGATATTTTTGTAATTTTCAAGGTTAAAGCCGTTGCCGAGGGGCATTAAAACCTTTAAGGTTTGCCCCGCCTGAGCTTCGGTCAGCTTTTTTGTGCCCGCACCCTTAACCTGATAGCACACGGAAATTTCCTTTCCCTCAACCTTGCATACGCCGAGAGGGCGCCTTAAAAGCTGCGAGCCGTCGCCCGTTTCCAGATTTACGAACTGCCCGCCCCTTACTTCCGCCGTTTCTGGTAAAATAAGCGTGAGCATATAAATATTTTCGGCAATTGCCGCGTTCGATTTAACCGTGCTTAAATAATCTTTCATCTTCCCATTTTACCTATTGCGCCGAGCAAATCCTGCTGCATGTCTATGCACGCCGCGCGCGCCGCTTCGCTGTAATTCATTCCGCTGTACTGCGGGTTTTTATAAGCGCAGATTATCCCGCGCGAGGAGTTGACAACCCCGCCGAGCCCGCGGTTATCAAAGCAGACTTTAAGCATTTCCGCGCTGCCGCCCTGCGCGCCGTAGCCGGGGATAAGGAAAAAGGTGTTGGGCATTTGCGCCCTTAAACGCGCCGCCTCCTCGGGGTGGGTTGCGCCGACAACCGCGCCGACTTCGGAATAACCGTATTTGCCGACGGTGGTCTTGCCCCACTCTTGCACGAGCTCGCCCATCTTTTCGTAAATAAATTTGCCGTTTTCAAGCTTTAAATTCTGAAATTCTCCGCTTGAAGGGTTCGAAGTTTTAACGAGCGCGAAAATAGATTTGTCGTGCGCGGCGATATCTTCGACGAAGGGTTTAATGCCGTCGTAGCCGAGATAGCCGTTTACCGTGAGCATATCCGCCGCGAACGCGCGCGTTTTTTTGCCGTTTACGTCCGTTTTGCCCAAATACGCTTTGGAATAGCATCCCGCGGTTGAACCGATGTCGTTGCGCTTGCAGTCGGCAATTACGATAAGCCCTCTTCCGCGGGCATAATTAAGCGTGTATTCAAACGCCTGCATGCCCGCGTGACCGTACATTTCGTAATAGGCAACCTGCACCTTTACGGCGGGTACTATATCCGAAATTTTGTCGATTATATTCATGTTGAATTCGGCAATTCTTTCGGAAACCTCCTCAAAGGTAGAAACGTCGCGCTTCATTTCCTCGGGAAGATAATTAAAATCCGTGTCAAGCCCTACGCAGGTGGGGTTTTGAAGTTCGATAATTCTTTCAATCAGCCTGTCTATCATTTTCTCTTATTCTCCGTATTTTACTTCGCCGTCAACCAAGGTGCACTTTACTTTGCCGTACACCTCGAAGCCGTTGAACGGCGTATTTTTGCCCTTTGAAACAAACTTGTTGCCGTCGATTACGTATTTTTCGTTTAAATCGACTATTGCAAGGTCGGCAACACCGCCTTCCTTTATTTCGCCGCCGTCAAGCCCCAAAATTTCCGCGGGAACGGCGCTCATTCTTTTGCAAAGCCCGCAAAGCGGCATAATTCCCGATTTTACGAGATAGGTGTAGCTCAAAGCAAAGCTCGTTTCTATTCCGCTTATTCCGAATGCGGCAAGGTTATATTCCACCTGCTTGTCCTTTAAGGAATGGGGCGCGTGGTCGGTTACTATGCAGTCGAGTGTGCCGTCTTTAAGCCCTTCTATAACCGCAAGCCTGTCCTTTTCCTCGCGCACGGGGGGATTAACCTTTGTGTTCGTGTCGTAACCCGTAATTATATCGTCCGTCAGAATAAAGTAATGCGGGCACGTTTCGGCGGTGACTTTAACGCCGCGCGCCTTTGCCGAACGGATTATGTCTATTCCGCTGTAAGTGGAAACGTGGCAGATATGCACGGGCACGTTCAAGCTTTCGGCAAGCGCGATGTCGCGTGCAATCATAACGTCCTCCGCCGCGCGGGGGCTGCCCTTTAAGCCGCACACGGTGGAGTTGTAGCCCTCGTTTACCACTCCGCCGTCGACGAGGGCGGTATCCTCGCAATGGCAAAGGCACTTTAAGTTGAAATCGTTTGCGTATTCCATGGCAAGGCGCATTATGTGCGAGTTTGCAACCGACCTTCCGTCGTCGGACAGCGCAGCAGCGCCCGCAGCTTTCATTTTACCCGCCTCGGCAAGAGCTTCGCCGTTTTCGCCGACGGTTATCGCGCCTATGGGGTGCACCTTGCACAAATTCACTTCCTTTGCGCGGTTTTTAACGTAGCTTACCACCACCGCGTTGTCGCACACGGGCTTTGTGTTGGGCATGCAGCAAACCTGCGTAACCCCGCCCGCAACCGCTGCGCGGCAACCGCTTTCTATGTCTTCCTTGCCCTCGAACCCCGGCTCGCGCAAGTGCACGTGCATGTCGATAATTCCAGGGATTACGTGCCTGCCCTCGGCATTAATAACCTTGCAGCCCGCGGGCGCGGTTATTTTTTGCGCAATTTTAACAATTTTGCCCTCTTCGATAAGCAAATCGGCTTTCTTTTCGCCGTCCTTTAAAACGAGCGTGCCGCCCTTTATAATCGTTTTCATAAGCAGTTCTCCCTGTATTCAGCAAGCAATTTCAAAAGCGCCATTCTAACCGCAACGCCGCCCGTAACCTGTTCGAGTATCACGCTCTTGTCGCCGTCGATTACCTGCGGGGTCAGCTCCACTCCGCGGTTTACAGGGCCGGGGTGCAAAACGATTGCGCCCTTTTTTGCGTATTTTAAAAGCGCGTCGTTCACGCCGTAAAAGCGCGAGTATTCCGAAAGCGATGGAAACAGCCCGCCGTTTTGGCGTTCGAGCTGAATTCTCAGCCCCATAACTGCGTCCGCGCCGTCAATGGCTTCCTCGCGGCTTTTTGCGATTTTCGCGCCCAATTTTTCGATATCCTTGGGCACCATGGTTGCGGGAGCGTAAAAATAAACCTCCGCGCCGAGCTTTTTAAGCCCTATCAAATTGCTCATAGCAACGCGGCTGTGCTTTATGTCGCCTAAGATGGCAACCTTTAAACCCGCTATTTTGCCAAGCTTTTCGCGGATTGTAAGCATGTCCAAAAGCGCCTGCGTGGGGTGCTCGTGCATGCCGTCGCCGCCGTTTAAAACGCTTGCCTTAACGTGCTCCGCCAAAAGCTTTGGCGCGCCCGCCATGGGGTGGCGGATTGCAATAAAGTCGATTTTCATTGCGTCGAGCGTTTCGCCCGTGTCGATGAGCGTTTCGCCCTTTTGCACCGAGCTTGTCGCAACCGAAATATTCACTTCGCTTGCGCCCAGAAGCTTGCCCGCGAGTTCGAACGAAGTTCTCGTTCTCGTGCTGTTTTCATAAAAGAGCGTAACAAGCGTTTTCCCCTTCAAAAGGTCGGATTTTCTTTCGCTGCCGCAGAGATATTTTTTCATCTCGTCGGCTACGTCCAAAATCTCGGTTATTTCCTCCGCCGTTACGTCCTTTAACCCGAGTAAGTCCTTGTGTTTAAACATTTTTTAAACTCCCAAATCTTTTAAACAAAAAAATGAGCGGCAAAGGCGCCTTAATCAAAGCGCCCACCGCTTATTAATTCCTTATTAAACTTAAAGGGCGTTGCCGCCCGAAACTTTTCAGCCATATCGTTTTAAAGTATAGCACCCGCGCGCGATAAAGTAAAGCGTTTAAAATGACTTTATAAAATTCTTTGCAAAGTAAATCCCACTTTGTCGCACGAAGTCAAAATATATTCGGCGCCGCCGCGAACCGTTCTGAACGGAAAATAAACTTCGCCGTGCAAATGCCCGAAAATTACCTTGTCGGCGCCGTGTTCTTCGAATAATTTCGTAAACTCGGTTTCGGGCGACTTTAACGAAAAGGGCGGGTAATGAATCATGACGAGCAGCTTGTCGCCCTCGGCGCGCACCTTTTCCACCTCGTTAAAGCAAAGCTTAAACCGTTCCGCCTCGCGTTTATAAAGCCTTAAATCGTTTTCGGTAAAGTCGGCGCTGCCGGGGCAAGTCCACCCGCGCGAACCGCAAATTACCACGTTTTCGAATTTTACGCAGTCATTTTGCAAAAAATAAAAGCTTTCGTCGGGCGCGGCGCGGCGGAGCTTTGTAATGCCGTTCCACCAATAATCGTGGTTGCCGCGTATAAACACCTTTTTACCGGGAAGGCAGGCAAGCGATTTTAAATCGTAAAGCCCCTCTTCGAGGTCGGTGCCCCAGCTGATGTCGCCGCAGATTAAAACGATATCTTCGTCAGAAACCTTTGCTTTCCAGTCCTCTTTAATTTTTTCAAAGTGATTTTCCCACCCCGCGCCGAAAACGTCCATGGGCTTATCCGCAAGCCCCGAAAGATGTAAATCGCTTATCGAAAAAACTTTCATATTCTAATTTTACCACGATTTTTAGCGTTTTTAAAGTGTTTTTTTGCAACAATAAAATAATAGACATTTTTACTTGTTTTTGTTTAATAAGTTAGCGTTTATGCGTGACATAGTACTTCGAAAACCTTAATTTTCTCTTAAAGACGGCAACAAAAAAGACCTCCCGCAAAGGAAGGTCAGGTTTGTTAGTGGTTGTTGCAATTGTTGCAGCTTCTGCCCTGCGGATAAAGAGGCAGTTCGAAGAAGCCCGCGCACACCTCTTGGGAATAGTCCTGTGCGGGCGGAATAGCGCAGTAGCCGTAGCTGGGAACGAGAATTTCGACGTCAATCGAAATTTTTAAAATTACGGTAAGACAAGCGTTTACCGTAAACGTTCCGTCATCGTTAAAGGTGCCTTCGGCGCACACCGCCGAAACCTCCGCCGTTGCCTTATAGGGCATAATGGAAGGCGCGGGCACGAACAAAAGCACGTCTTCGGATACGCTTATCGTGCTGTGCGCAACCCCCTCCACGCCGTTTGCGTCGGTGTATAAAACCTCGACGGGTATGCTTATCGTTGCCTGCACTCTCGCGCAGTTGGGCTTATCGGCAAGCCGCTCGATGTTAATCGACGTTATGTCGCCCGACGACTGCGTTGACCTTGCGCTTACGAACGTCAAGGGGTATGTAGGATTTGCGGGCACGGAATCTTCAAGCGTGAGCACGTAGTTTTCGAGCTGGATTTGCTTTATGCAAGCGTCGAATATTTTGCGAGCCTGTATGCAAACCTTTTCGCACATTCCGTTTAAGGGATTGCCGCTGATTGTTCCGGGGCATTTATCCGATTGAAAGTTGGAAAAAAATGACATTTTAACCTCCGTTATTAGTTAATTTAAAAGACTTTACGCCGCCGCAACAGCCGCTTAAACCGCAGTCGCGGCGCCGCATATTACATAATATGCAAAACGTTTTATTTTCGCCCGCAACGCAACGCCGTTTTTACAAGGGCTGATGCTCGGGCACAAAAACGCGGCAGGTCGGGTAAATTGCTTTAAACGAATTGGCGCGTTTAAGCTCCTCCTCGTCAACTCCGTAGCGGGCGGCAATACTCTTATACCCCTCGCCAGCTTTGGCGACGTGCAGAATAAAATTCCCTTCGGAAACGATTATTCTCCCCGAAAAGACCTCGCCCGAAACGGGCACGCGCAGAACTCGCTCTATTTCTTCGGCAGTCTGCCCTTCTTTTACTCTGAAATAACCGCATTTTTGCATGGTCAGCGTAAACATTTGTAATATTATACGCGGCAAAACCGCCTTTTCGTTCATAATTCCAAAGAGAAATTTGTAGAATAATGTAGACAAGTTATTTAAGGAAGTTACGATGAGAAAGAAAAAGAAAAAAGACAACATTTATAAGTCCGCGGCAATGGTTACAGGCTTTTCCACGGTGGAAAAAAGTTTAAGCTTTTTCTATAAAGTAGCTTTAACCCGCCTTATAGGCGCGGAAGGACTGGGCTTATACCAAATCGTTTTAACCGTTTTCGCGGTGTTTTTGACGATTGCTTCGAGCGGTGTTCCCGTAACCGTTTCGCGCCTTATGGCAAAAAGCACGGCAAAGGGCGACTTAAAGGGCAAGCACGCGGCGGTTACGGCGGGCGTTTTGTGCACGCTGATGATAACCGTTCCCCTCGCGCTTTTGCTGTTTTTCGGCAGAAACATATTCGGCTTTTTATTTTCGGATAAGCGCTGCATTGCGATTTTCGTAATTTTGCTCCCCGGACTGGTTTTAACCTCTGTTTACGCGGTTATACGCGGTTCGTTCTGGGGCAACAAGCAGTTTATGGCTTACAGCGTTATCGAGCTTTTGGAGGACGCCTTAATGGTTGCCGTGGGGATTTTGCTCGTCTGGAAGGTGAGCGACCCCGTTGACGGCGCTTACGGCGCTACGCTTGCCGTACTCATTTCTTACGTGTTCTCATTTGCGGTGTCGCTGTTCTGGTATTTTAAAAAAGGCGGGCGGTTCGTCAACCCGAAAAAGCAGTTAAAGCCTCTCGTTTCCTCAGCCGCGCCCATTACCGCCATGCGCACCTCCACCTCGCTTTTGAATTCGGCGGTAGCCGTGATTTTGCCCGCGCTTTTGATGAGCGTTTGCGGTTACACAAGCTCCGAAGCCGTAGCCCTTTACGGCGTAACCGTGGGCATGGCGATTCCCATGCTGTTTATACCCAACTCGTTAATAGGCTCAATAGCCGTCGTGGTTGCGCCCGAGCTTTCGGAAAATTATTACAAACAAAACAAAAAAGCCGTTAAATACGACGTGGAAAAAACCATTAAAGCGACGATTTTTATATCTACCCTTCTCACCCCCGTGCTGTTTGCGCTGGGCAAACCCATAAGCCTTTTCCTCTACGACAGCGAACTTTGCGGGCAGATTGTTACGATTAGCTCAGTCATGATGCTGCCGATGTGTTTGGGAATGATTACGAACACTGTTTTAAACTCGATGAACTGCGAAAAACGCACCCTTTTATACTTCTGTTTAGGGGCGGCGGCAATGCTTGTTTCGGTGGTGGTTTTAACGCGGTATATGGGAGTTTATTCCTACGTTTTGGGGCTCGGGTTAAGCTTTTTGATTTCAGCCGTGCTCAACCTGCGGCTTTTAAAGAAAAAGTGCCCCGAGGTGAAATTCTTAAAGTACACTTTAAGAAGCATAGGCGTAACCGCGGTTACCTGCCTTTTCGGCTGGTTTTTAAACGGCATGCTTTGCCGCTGGCTTTCGCCCGTGCTGCAAATTCTCGTATGCACACCCGTGCTTTTGTTGTTTACGGCGGGAGCACTGTACGCGCTTGAAATGTTTTCCACCCACCCTTTCAAAAGACTTTTGTCAAAAGAATAGTAAAGCGGAATTTACCCTTTTTTAGGCGTGATTTTTATTGCAAACGCGCCTTTAACGGCAAGAAAAACAAGAAACGCACCGAAAAGCTTTCTTAAAATTCCGGCGGGCAAAATCCCCGCGATAAAACCGCCCGCAACCGAAGTTATTAGCGCGGGCACGACAATCCACCAAACGCCGTCAGTTTTTAAAAGCCCTTTCTTTTTGTGGACGTTTAAGCTGAACGCCGCCATCGGCAAAAAAGCTATTAAGTTAGTCGCCTGGGCAACGTGCTGTTCGACGCCGAAAAACAGCGTTAAAGCAGGGATTAAAACCGTTCCGCCGCCCATTCCCATGCCGCCGAGCATGCCCGAAACAAATCCCGCGACAAGATACAAAATAAAACTCATATAAGTAGCCTTACGCCCGCCGCAAGCATAACCGCGATAAACACGAAATTTACTATAAATTCGGGCAGCTTATCCAAAAGCTCCGCCCCCAAAAGCCCGCCCGCAACCGAACCTATTGCGGCGGGTATAATTACGTTTGCGGCAAAAAAACCGTTTATTATATAAATAATTGCGCTTGCCGCGCATATTGGGGCGATTACCAGAATTGCGGTTGCGTGCGAACGCTTTTCGCTGTAACCGAGCATGTTTTTCATTAGCGGCACCGCAACCATACCGCCCCCGCCGCCGAAAAGTCCGTTTACCGCGCCAGTCAAAAGCCCCGCAAGCACGGCGTTAAAAGAGTTAAAATTCAATACAATTCACCGTTTGGCGGCAAATCGCCGCCGTATAAACAGAGTTTTTGCAATTTATATAAAAATAATAAATATTTTTCGCGCTATTTTAGCCGTAAACGCTTGCCTAAACACCGCAAATATATTAAAATAACAAAGTACGATTATATTAAATAGAAAAAGCGGCAGAGCTAATCCGCCGCATATACTCAGGTGTTTTATGGCAAAAAATCATTACAAATTCAAAAAAACCAGAAAGGCTTTGATTGCCGTTCTTCTTGCAACGGCGGTTTCCTGCACGGGGCTTGCCGCGGCATGCGCAAACAACGACGACGATTCCACGGATAACACACCCAAAAAGGAAGATACCCAGCTTTTAAAGAACGGTGACTTCGAATTCTTTAACACGCCCACGGAAGAGGCGCTTAAAAAAGACAAGGCGAGATATTTAATAAAAACTCCCGTTTCGGGCACCTGGTCTTCGGGCGGCGACAGCTCCAACGCAAAATCGGGCATAATCGGCACCACCAAAACGGCTTGGGACGCGCTTACCGACGCAACCCTTGCCGCTAAGCTCGATTATAACGACGACCTCTCTTCCTCCGCGGACGATTATATCGACTATAACGGAATGAAGTCGCGCGACATCTTCTATAAGGACACCTACGCCGCTTTGCTTGCCGCAAACAAGATAATGGACGACAACATCGTTAAGGAACACGGCGGATACGAAGATTACTTCGGCATAATCGAAAAGGACGACGGCTACGTTTTAAAAGACGGCGAAAAGGAAACGCCCGTTTACCGCAACGGCGACGACGGCGAATATTATTATGAGCTGCCCGTCGAAAAGGACGGCGCGTGGTATTTGGGCGAGGAAGAAACCCTCGTTTACCAAAACCCCGACGACAAGGAATTTTACCGCGACGAGGCTTACACCGTTTGCCTTTCGGTAAGAACCGAGCTTATTCAAAACCCCGGCACCCACTACGTTATTACGGGCGAGGGCGAAAACCGCACGGTTAAAGTCGACGGCGAAACTTATAAAGTCCACGAGGACGAATACGGCAACGATTATTACTTTACGAAGGATAAAGAAGACAGCGAAGATATAAACGACAGAAATTATATTTCTAACGTTTTGATGCTACACAACTATCCCACGGACAGCAACTACAACGGTATTCACCAATACTACACCTCGCAGTCGATAACTCTGGAAGCAAACACCGCGGCGGAAATTTCCGTTTGGGTTAAGACGAGCAACCTTAAATTTGCAAGAGGTTACAGCCAGCTTAACGAAGAAGACAGGGGCGCGTATATAGAAGTTACGCAATCCGTAGGCGGCAACACAGTCGACCCCTTCCGCATTCAGGCGATAAACACCGAAAAAATTCTTAAGGACAACCCCAACCTTGATAATTCGAGCAACGGCTGGATTAAATACACCGTTTACGTTGAGGGCTGCGACTTTGGCGAAAGCACCGTAACTTTAAACCTCGGCTTGGGACAGTCGGACAATTATGAAAAGCTTAACGGCTATGCGTTCTTCGACGACGTTCAGGTTACGAAATACGTAAACCTCACCGACGAGGGCTGCACCTACACCGACAACGCGGCAAAGATTGACAAAGACACAACCTGCTACATCACGAGCGAAAAGGACGAAAAGGTTTTTGTAGCCGACAGAGCAATCACCAACAGAGATTTGGGAAGATACGAGGACAAGTTAAGAAACTCGCAGGACTTCCACTACCTTCTCAACCTCACTTCGGCTGCCAACGGAACGGCTGTTGCCTTCGGCAGCAACGTAACGGCGGCGCTCACCACCGAAAAATCGGCAACCGGCAAGCTTTACGCTTCGGCAAAAGAACTTACCGGAATTAAAACCGCGGGCGGCATTAATATAACCCAAAACAACAACGGTAATGAATACACCCTTCCCAAGGGGCTTAAAAATCCCGTTATAACCAAGGACGACACAATAGGCTCGTTCCCCTATAACGAAACGGGGTTTGCAGGTTCGATTTATTCTAATCTGCTTACGGAAAAACTCACGGCAGAGGACGCAAGGCTCCCCGAGTATAACGGAAACATCCTTTTAATGCACTCCCGTTACAGCGCGGCATACACCTCCACGATTACCGACGACGCGGCGTTTAAGCTTGAGGGCGGCGAACACCTTATACTTTCGTTCTGGGTTAAAACCTCTGACATGAAAGGCAAAACGGCGGCAACGCTTGTTATTACCGACCTTGCCGACGATAAAAACACCGCCTCGTTTGCGGTTGACACCACTGGCAAGACGACCGACGTTGCCGACAACGAAGACATTTACAACGGTTGGGTGCAATGCTTCTTCTTCGTTGCAAACGACACCACCACCGAACAGAGCTTTAAAATCGACTTCCAGTTCGGCAACACTTCGATAAGCGAAACCAATCTCGACAGCTATTACTACGGCGGCGGTTGGGTTGCGCTTGCCGACATGCAGGTTTTAAAGGTTGACGAGGACGTTTACAACCTCACCACCGCGGGCACCACTTCGCAAAAATTCACGTTCACTGCGGACAAGGACGAAACCTCGGGCGTTGTGTTCGACAACGCAAGCGGCACTTCCGATATTAAAAACGGCGTGGTAAACGCAGCCAACTACGACGGCGTGAACGGCGCAAGCTCTTCGGTAACCGACGGCGCTTACAAAAAGAACTACGACGGCAAAAACACCAACTACGTTAATAATAACGGCGAAATCACCCGCTATGCAGGTCTTATAAACAAGACGCACTATCAGGACAGCTACAACGAAGTAACGAGAGAGCACATTTTAAAGGCATTCGGCGGAACGGACTTTTCGAATACTCTCGGCGCATGGGAAGCGGTGTTCGGCAAAACCTGCTACCAGCCCTTGATTATAATTAACAACCTCCGCGAATACGTGGACAAGGCCGAAGCAAACGAAAATAATTACAAAAATTATTACGTTGAAGCCGAAGAAGATTACAGCGGCCCCGACACCTTTGAAGTAAACGGCAAGATTTACAGACGCGTAGGCGAGGACGAAAAATTCAGCGAAGAAACCGAATACTATTCCAAAGACGATATAGTAAAGGTTGCAAACTACGGCTTTGTAGGCGCTGTAAAAACCATTGCGGCTTCGAGCTACGAGGCGGTTTCGGTTAAGGTTAAAGTAAGCGGCAACGCAACGGCTTACGTTTATCTGGTTGACGATACCACGCACAAGGTGCTCGGCTACTCCACTCCCGCTTACACCTACTACTATGACGACGAAGGCAACGTTTTGAACGCTAAATTCGACGGCATGACCGAAGCGGAACACAAGGCGGCAATCGTTTATACCCTGCGCGAAGACGGACTTTACGACGGTAAAGACGGCAAGGTTTATGCAAACCTCAGAAATTACAAAAAGCTTTACAAGTATTCCGATAACGAAAACAAGGACTTCTACGACGAAAACGGCGCAATCGTAACTTACGACAATCTGCAAAAGCTTGACTTTGACAAGCAGTATTGGGCTGACGCGAACAAGACCACGGAAGCAGCGCACTTCCTCGTCAACTCCGAAGGCAAAAACCTTTACGAATTCAAAAACGGCGCTTATTATTATATTGTAAGCGACGGCGAAGGTTACGTAACCTCTAACGTTGAAGTTAAACCCTTCGACGACAAAATCGCAAGATGGGTTGCAAACGGCAGCTTCGGCGAATACGCGGTTGCAATAGATGCAAACAACGCGGCGGCTGACGCAGACGGCTGGGTAACGGTGAACTTCTTCATTCACACTGGCAGCGAAGAGCTTAAATACCGTTTGGAGCTTTGGAGCGGCGAGCGCGGCGAAACGGGTTACGACAAAGATACCGACACATGGCAAACGGGCGCGGTTGCGTTCGATTACAGCGCGATTTCGGTAACCGAAAGCGAATATACGGGCATTTTAAACGATTGCGAGCTTGAAATTAGAGAAGAATATATCAACATCTTAAAAACAAGCGGCGTTCAAATTCCTGAAGATGACATCGGCAGAACCGACCTCGAATTTTACGAAAACCTCGTAACCGAAAAAGTCGGCGCGGCAAAGGTTGCTGAATTGCAGAGCAAATACGGCTACACCGCCAAGTACTACGCTTACACCCTTTACGATTCCGAAGCTTACGTTCCATTCAATTCCGAAACGGCTAAGGACGGCGAAACGGGTTACGATTATTCGGTTACCGACGATATTTCGGCAGAAAAGCTTGCTTATTTCACCTATACCAATAAGGAAATGAACAGCGTTTCGGTATTCGCGGATTATTCGGCAGTTCAGCAGAAAATCGAAATGAACACCGTTGACGACGACGATACCTCCGACGACGACACCGATGACAACGCGGGCGAAATCTGGCTTTTGGTTTCCTCAATCGTGTTGCTGGTTGCAATTCTTATCACTCTTGTATCTCTTCTTTTGAAAGACGTATTTAAGAAGCACCGCCGCAACAAGAACGCAAAGGAAATCAGCAAGAACAACTACCGCAAGCGCCAGCGCTATATCAGAAAGCTCCACCTTTCCACAGACAGCGCAGAACCTGCGGAAGAACCCGAAACCGACGAACCTGCAACCGAGGAACAGCCCGAAGCGGCTACCGAAGAAGCTAACGCCGAGGAAGTAACCGACGAACCCGCTGAAAACGTTGAAACGGAAGCTCCCGCGGCAGACGTTGCGGAACAGCCCGCCGAGGAAACTGCGGACGCCCCCGCCGAAGATAACGGCGAAGCTCCTGCGGAAAAAACCGACGACGGCGAAAACAAATAATGTAATACAACAATAAAAAAGCCGCCCCGCG
>JAIDVM010000001.1 GCA_029059705.1 Clostridia bacterium | reverse complement strand
AAAAGAGATTAAAGAACAGAGATTTAACGAATTCTAACACAAAGATTAGCTACATTTTTAACGAGCAACTTTAAAAGAAAACAAAGACCTTTAAAACTACTTGCCAAAACCAATTTCCCTTTCACACCCCTATGCAGTTGCCAAACTTCGGTTTGAAAATTAAGTATATAACGGCTTAAAGCCGATATATAACCATTCCGGTGACGATAGCAACGAGGTCCCACCTGTTCCCATACCGAACACAGAAGTTAAGCTCGTTTACGCCCGATGTACTTGCCTTTTAAGGCTGGGAGATAAGGTAGTTGCCGGATTTCAAAATAAAACGCACTTGTAACTTTGTTACAAGTGCGTTTTTGTTTTATTAAATTCCTTTTTTGTTATGCTGAGAGCTTAATTAAAACATCTTAAAGCTTCTTCACTTAGTAGCGGAATAGCCGCCGATACGACAGAATGACTGTAATCTTGTCATGTTGAGCGGAACTAAGTGGAGCCGAAACATCTTTTACGGTAATTGCGTAAGTAAGTCTTTACCGTAAAAATATTATTATGCAATTTAAAGCGGCGCAAGGCGAGGTTGAGGCGATTATTGCGGACGAATACTTTAAACAGGGCTTTAAGCCGGGGCTAATTCTCGCCGCGCAAAACTTTTTGGAGTAGCTCCTCTTGCAATTGCGCACTATAAGTGTTATAATCGCATTATGCAACTACACGAAGAATGTAAAGACTGCCTTTTAAAGAGCCAGCTTAAAAAAATCGAAAGCTCCCACGCCGACAATGCCGACGGGGTGCAGCAATTTAAAGAAGAGGTGCAAAAACTTGTTGACAACGCACCCGAAAGCTCGTGCGCGCCCCTTTTGATGCGCGACATAAACGGACTTTCCCGCAAAATTTTTGGTTGCGATATCGACTATTCCGCCGAAAAAGCGCTTTTTAACGGCAAACTTCTCGCACTTGAAGAGCAGCTTTACAAAGAAATAATCGCCGCGCCCGACCCAATCGGCGAGGCGTTAAAATTCACAATGGCGGCAAATTACATCGATTTCGCCTGCCTTTCCGACCTTAACGAAGAGGCAATCGAGCACGTTTTAAGCGCCGCAAGGCGCGCCGAACCGCAAAAAGATGCGCTCGATAAATTAAAAGAAAAACTGCAAACGGCAAAAACGCTGTTGTTTTTGCATGATAACTGCGGAGAAATCGTCCTCGACAAAATCCTAATCCGCGTAATAAAGGCTAATTACCCGCAAATTTCGGTTACTTCGGTCGTTCGCGGTGCGCCGATAATCAACGACGTCACCGTGCAGGACGCAAAAGCCGTAAATTTGCCCGCCGTGGCAAAGGTTATTAACAACGGCACCGGTATCCCCGGCACGTACTTAAAGGAAATAAATTCCAAAACGCATAAAGCCTTGAAAACGAGCGACGTAATAATCAGCAAGGGCTTGGGCAATTTAGAAACGCTTTACGGCGAAGACTACGAAATTTTTTATTCATTCACTTGCAAATGCGGGCATATCGCCACACGTTTCAATGCCCCGCTTTGGTCGGCAGCCTTCGTCTATGAAGAAGGCGAAAAAGAGGGCGAAAAAGAAAAGCTCAACAAAGAATTTCCCGAGGAAGAGGAGCGCAGCGGCTGCGATATAATAGTAGAAAGTCTTTCGCCCAATACGCACATTCACCACATGGGCAGGTTCATTCCCAAAAAGTTGGCCGCGTATATACTCGCCGCGCTTTACTTTGCCTGCGGCGTGCTCTGCGTTTCAATCACGCACACCATTGCCGAGGTTTTGCCTTATATAATCGGCTCCGCAATGGCGCTAATCGGTTTAATCCGCTTTATAACCGCGCTTGTCACGCGCGAATTTAAAAGCGCAAAAACCAACAAAACGGCAACCTCGCTGATATTAATGGGCTTTGCCGCGCTCATTTTATTCGAACAAATCGCGGGGCAACACGATGACGCCATAATTTTAATATCGATTTCGTGGGGCTTAGTGGGGCTTTTCGAGGGCGCGCACGCCTTTAATCACGCCTTTGCAACCGTGTTCAAGTCGTGGAAGTGCGTCTACTTCTTTTTAAAGGGCATAATAGAGTGCGCCGTCGCGTTCTTTCTTTTATACGACCCGATTAGCCACGACGCGCACTTCGTGCACATAATCGTTTTCGGCGTAAACCTGATTTTGGACGCAATAACCATGCTTCCGCCAATCAAAAACTTTTTCAAAGTCAAAAAGGAAAAATAACCGTTTCTCCCCATGTCATGCTGAATGTAACGAAGCATCTCTTTATCCAAAAATAATTATATTAACAGGAAAACAATGAAAGCAACGAATTTAGACTTAATGAAGCTCTCCGCCGCGTTCGACGGCGAATTCAACCTTGCCGACTTCACCCCCGACGAGCTTGACGAAATGTTGGGGCTTCTGCAAAGCGGTGCAACTCCCGAACAAATCCGCGAAAAGTACTTTGAATTTTACGACGATATAAAGGACAGGGTGCTCGACAAGCACAAGTGGTCTGATTAAAACGCATATAAGCTACGCATAACATTGTCGTGCTTGCGTTTTCCTCGGGTCATGTACTTCATGTACACTCCCCGTCGTCAAGCCGCGCACTCCTCGTTCTGCTTGCTTCTCTGCGTTTTAGGGTTAGCGTAATCGCTCCCGCAATTTCACCCCCTTTGTCATTCTGCCCGAGCGCGTAGCGCGATGGTTTGCGTGTCGCCACACTTCGTTTAACCTTATCAAGTGGTCGCAAAGCGCAGCCGAAGAATTTCAAAAATAAGCCGCCCGCGGAAATTTCCGCGGGCGGCGCTTAAATTTAATTTACAAAACTTACATTACGACGATGTTGTTTTCCTCGAAGAGCTGCTTGCACTCCTTGGGGAAGTGGTCGTCGGTTATCAAAACGTCGATGTCCTCGATGTTCGCAAAGGTGTAAGGGTTAATCTTGCCTATTTTCGAGCTGTCGAGCATCATATAAACCTGCCTTGCCTTTTTAAAGCAGTTCTTTAAAAGCTCCGCCTCAACCTGACTGTTGCACGAAAATCCCTGTTCGGGGGTGAACGCCGTTGCCGAAACGATTGCAATTTCAAAATTCGTCGCGTCGAAATAAACCTTAGCGGCGGGGGAAGCGGTGGAAAGGTTGTCTTTCATAAGCTGTCCGCCTACCACGGTAATATTAACGTTCTTTTTCTGCGCAAGCTCCATTGCAACGGCAATGCCGTTGGTGAACACGTTGCACTTAATGTCGGGCATTTCCTTTGAAAGATACATTGCCGTCGTGCCGCCGTCAAGGAACACGCAAGCGCCCTCGTCAATCAGCCCCGCAGCCTTTTGCGCAATTACAATCTTCGCGTCCGTGTTAATGGTGGTTTTTTTCGTGTACGCCTCGCCCGAAACCTTTTGCACTTCCTTAACCGACATCGCGCCGCCGCGTATGCGGATTATGCGCCCGTCTTCTTCAAGCTGAAAAAGGTCGCGGCGTAAAGTCATTTGCGACACGTTGGGGAAGTATTCCTCAAGCTGTTCAAGTGTCATTTTGCCGCGTTTGTCCAAAATTTCGGCAATCTCTTCAATTCTTTCCCGTTTCATAAGCGTTCTCTCCTGTGAAAAACTAACAAAAATTTCATTTACATAATTATTGTAAACTTTTAACACTAATAAGTCAAGGATTTTTTTAAACTTTTAACAAAAATTTATTTTTAGTGTTAAAAAGTTACAAAAAATTCCGTGTAATATTTAAAACAACAGCCGTCTTATATCCAAATTAAAAAAAACGCTTGCTTTTACAAAACCTACAACATATAATAAAATAAGGTAACATGCTCTTTAAAAGCTTAAAAGCGGATATTGCCGCGGCAAAGGCTAACGACCCCGCCGCAAACGGCAAGCTGGAAATATTTTTTACCTACGCAGGAGTGCGCGCGCTGTCGCGGCACAGATTCGAACACGCTTTATATAAGCTCCGCTTAAAGTTTCTTGCAAAGCTGTTTGCAAGCCGCACCCGCCGCAAAACGGGCATAGAAATCCACCCCGCCGCGCAAATTGCCGCGGGCGTGTTCATCGACCACGGAATGGGCGTGGTAATCGGCGAAACGGCACAAGTCGGCAAGGGCACGGTTTTATATCACGGCGCAACGCTCGGCGGCACGGGCAAGCAAAAGGGCAAACGGCACCCCACCGTGGGCGAATACTGCCAAATCGGCGCTGGCGCAAAAATTTTAGGCAACATAACGATAGGCAACCACGCAAAAATCGGCGCTGGCGCGGTAGTGTTAAATGACGTCCCGCCGTATGCAACCGTCGTCGGCGTCCCCGCAAAACAAGTCAAACGCATATAAGCTTCGCATAACTTCGCTTTTCTGCGTTTTTACATAACCGCTCACTCCGTCATTACCGCTCACTCCGTCATTACCGCTCACTCCGTCATTGCCGCTCACTCCGTCATTACCGCTCACTCTGTCATTCTGAGCGCAGCGAAGAATCTTTTTAAAGGTAATTTTATGAGAATTTATAACAGTTTAACCCGCAGAAAAGAAGAATTCACCCCGCTTGAAGAGGGCAAAGTAAAAATGTACGCCTGCGGCATAACCGTTTCGGGCGAAGCCCACATAGGTCACGGCTATCAGGCGCTCATTTACGACATAATGCGCAAATATCTCGAAAAAAAGGGCTACGCCGTCACCTACGCCCGCAACTACACCGACGTAGACGACAAAATAATCGCAAAATCCAAAGAAACGGGTATCCCCGCCGATAAATACGCCGCGCAAATGATTGAAAACATAAACGCAATCATGGCGGAATTTGACGTGGACGACCCCACCCTGTGGCTTAAAGCTACCGAAAACATTCAAAATATTATAAATTTTATTTCCGATTTAATCAAAAGCGGACATGCCTACCCCGCGGCAAACGGTGACGTTTATTTCGAGGTTGCAAGCTTTAAACGCTACGGCTGCCTTTCAAACCGCTCTGTCGAGGACATGCTCGACGGCGTGCGCGTCGAAAACGACGAGCTTAAAAAAAGCCCCGCCGACTTCGCGCTGTGGAAAGCCGCAAAGGAAGGGGAAATAAGCTGGAACTCCCCTTGGGGCAAGGGCAGACCGGGCTGGCACATCGAGTGCTCGGCAATGAACCGCGCCGCATTCGGCGACCAGATAGATATCCACGGCGGCGGCAGGGACTTAATCTTCCCGCACCACGAAAACGAAATAGCGCAGTCCGAAAGCTTAACGGGAAAACAGTTTGCAAAATTCTGGACGCACAACGGCTTAATTAAGGTAAACGGTCAAAAAATGTCAAAAAGCCTCGGCAACAGCCTGCTGCTTTCCGATTTGCTCAAAAAATACACCAACGAGGCAATAAAATTCGCCCTCCTTCAAAACAATTACAGGGGGGATATAAACGTAACCGACAACCTTTTCCCCGAGGCGGAAAAGCACTTAACCGACTTCTACACCGTAATAAAAGCGGCTGAGGACAAGTTCGGCAAAGCCGCATGTTACAGCGGCGAAAATAAGCAAATAGACGACAAATTCAACGCCGACATGGACGAGGATTTTAACACCGCACTTGCGCTTTCCGAGCTGTTTTCGCTGTTTAAAACGATTTCGGCAAAGGTGCAAAGCGGGGATATAACCGCCGCGGACGACGTTTCGCAAATCCGCAAAACGTATGCGCTTTTGGGCATCTTCAAAAAGGACGCGGACGAATATTTAAAGGAAGTCGCCGCCAAAAATCCCGATAGCGGGGCGGAAATTCCCGCCGAGGTTGAGGAACTTGCAGCCGCGCGCTGGCAGGCAAAGCAAGCTAAAAACTGGGCGCAAGCCGACGCCCTCCGCGCCCAAATCGACGCGCTGGGCTACTTAATCAAAGACGGCAAAGACGGCTACGCAATAATTAAAAAATAACCGCACCGCTTGTCGTTCCGATAGCCCGCACTTGTCAAAATAACGCGCCCGCTTGTCATTCTGAGCGGCAGCGAAGAATCTCACTTAAAAATTTACGGCGTACAATCCCGCAAAGAGGTAAAACATAAATGAAAATGACTTCAAAACAATTAAGACAAAACTGGATATCCTTTTACGAGAGTAAGGGGCACAAAAATATAGGCGCGGTTTCGCTTATCGGCGACGGCTCCACGGGCGTTATGTTCAACGTTGCGGGCATGCAGCCGTTAATGCCCTACCTTTTGGGCAAACCCCACCCGCAAGGCAAGCGCCTTTGCAATATCCAAGGGTGCGTAAGAACGGTGGATATCGATTCCGTCGGCGACGCCTCGCACTTCACATTCTTTGAAATGATGGGCAACTGGTCGCTGGGAGATTACTTCAAAAAGGAAAAAACCGCGTGGACGTTCGAGCTATTGACAACCGTTTTCAAGCTTGATAAAAACAAGCTTTGCTCAACGGTTTTCGAAGGCAACCAATCCGCCCCGCGCGACGAAGAAACGGCAAACCTTTTAAAAAACCTCGGCATAAAGCCCGAACATATCTTTTATTTGCCAAAGTGCGACAACTGGTGGGAGTTAGAGGGTACCGTCGGCACGCCCTGCGGCCCCGACAACGAGTGGTTTTACCCCTTAAATGCGGAAAAGAAAAACCCCGTTTTCCCCGACGACTACGTCGAAATCGGCAACGACGTTTACATGCAGTATAAAAAGACCGAAAGCGGTTACGAGCCTTTGGACGGCAAAAACGTTGACACGGGCTTCGGCTTCGACAGAATGCTTTTATTTTTAAACGGCTTAAACGACGGTTACAAAACCGACCTCTTTTTGCCCGTAATTGAAAAGCTCGAAGCGTTGAGCGGCAAAACCTACGATAACGGCGGCGAGGACCAAAAGGCAATGCGCATAATTGCCGACCACACGCGCACGGCGGTAATGCTTATAGGCGACGAGCAGGGAATTTTGCCCTCCAACACGGGCGCGGGCTACATTCTGCGCCGCCTCATGCGCCGCGCAATCCGCTATTGCAAGCAGCTCCAAATCGAAAGCTCGGCAATGCTCGAAGCCGCAAAAATTTTCATAGAGGAAATCTACGGCGAAGCTTATCCCTTGCTCGTCAAAAACGAAAGCTACATTTTAGACGAAATCAAAAAGGAAGCGGACAGGTTCGAGGCAACGCTTGCGCAGGGCATAAAGGAATTCGAAAAGTGCGTGCAGTCTATCGAGCGCAAAAACGAGTTCATGTCCAAATCCAACCCCGACTACGTAAAGGAAACGGTAGTCGGCGGCAAACAGGCTTTCCGCCTTTACGACACCTACGGCTTCCCTCTTGAACTCACCGAAGAGCTTGCCGCCGAACGCGGCTTAACCGTCGACAACGAGGGCTTTAACGCGGCGTTTAAAGAGCATCAGGAAAAATCCCGCGTCCTCGCTGCGGGGCAGTTCAAGGGCGGGCTCGAAAGCCACAGTCAAGCTGCAACCAACTACCACACCGCAACCCACCTTTTAAACGCGGCGCTCAAAATCGTATGCTCGCCCGATATTCAGCAAAAGGGTAGCAACATAACCGAAGAAAGGCTGCGTTTCGACTTCAACTTCTCGCGCAAATTGACCGAAGAAGAGGTAAAGGAAGTAGAGCGCCTCGTCAACGAGCAGATTAAATTAAACGTTCCCGTTGTGCTTAAAGAAATGACTTTGGAAGAAGCGCGCGAGCAAAACTTTGTCGGCGTATTCTCCGATAAGTACGGCGAAAAGGTAAAAACCTATTCCATAGGCGAATTTTCCAAAGAAATCTGCGGCGGCCCGCACGCGCAAACAACCGGCGAGCTCGGCACGTTTAAAATTTCCAAGCAGGAAAACGTTTCGGCGGGCGTTAAGCGCATTAAGGCAATTTTAATTAAGTAAAACGTCCCCGTGGAAAGCATCGCTTCCGCAATTCACCCTATGTCATTCTGCCAAAAGCGCGCCCTATGTCATTCTGAGCGTAGTATGCCTTGTCATTCTGAGCGTAGTATGCCTTGTCATTCTGAGCGTAGTCGAAGAATCTCGCGCGTAGCGCGGACAAGGCATCGGTACGCCGAAGAATCTTTTTGCGCCCGCGCAGCGATTATGCGCAAAAATTCCGCCCTTGACAATTTTATTGTTTTTTGATATAATAACCCAACCTTACATATAATAATAAGTAGTTACTAAACTTATTAACGCAAAATAAAGGGAGCGTCGATGAAAGATAACGAAAACCAATTAAATAACTCCCCCCAAGCCGACTCCGCTCCCGAAAATTCGGCACGGGAAACAACTCCCGCAACGGAGACCGCCGCAGAAACGGAAACTTTGATTGCACCCGAAACGCAGGTTGCGCAGCCCGTAAACACGCAAACCGACGGCGGGGAAAATCCCGAAAATCCCGACGGCGCAACGGCTATTTCATTCGAAAGAAAAAAGCTTTCCAAAGAAGAGGCGTTAAAGCAGTTCGAAAACCGCACTATCGAAGCCCCCAAAAAGAGCAAGTGGTCGTGGCTGAGCTACGTTTTGTTAATAGGCGTAATCGCGCTCGGCATTTGGTTCATCTTTAAAGACGTTTCCGACAATATGAACGGCGAAAACGCCGGTTCGTTCGTAGACGTGGTAAAGGGCGGCGACTGGCGGTTTTTGCTCGTAACTCTCGCCGTGCTCGCGGGTATACTTTTATGCGACTGGTTCAAATACGTGGTAATCATGAAAACCACCACGGGCAAATGCAACTTAAAAACCAGCTCGAAGGTCGCCTTCCTCGGTAAATATTACGACAACATAACGCCGTTTGCCGCGGGCGGTCAGCCCATGCAGATTTATTATCTGCACAAAAAAGGCTTTTCGGGCGGAGCTTCCAGCGCGGTCGTTTTAATAAAATACTTCGTCAACATGTATTGCTGGCTCGGTTGCGCGTTCATATTAATGGTCAGCAACACGGGTGTTTTATCGCAAATGGCCGACCAGACGTGGGCGCAGTTAATAATGATTGTCGGCTGGCTCGGTATCGCGTTCAATCTGCTTTTGCCCACGCTTATCGTTCTCTTTGCGGTTTTTCCCAAGCTTGCAAACGCATGCACTTCGGCGTTTATAGGACTTGGCGCAAAAATGAAAATCGTCAAGGATAAGGACAAGGCAATGGCAAAGGCGTTTAACACCGTCAACGATTTCCGTTCGGCAATCGCCATAATGTCAAAAAAGCCCTTGAATTTCATTTTCTTAATCGTATTCTGTATTGCAGAAGTCATGCTCAGCTTTGCTTTTCCTTACTGCATACTGCGTATGTTTTCGGCAATCGGCGACGGCGAGGGCTTCGGCAGACTAATCGAAGTAATGGCGCTTTACGCCTTCGTTCAACAAGCGGTGGCAATAATTCCCACCCCCGGCAACTCGGGCGCAATGGAGGCGGCGATAATGCAAGCCTTTTCGGCAATTGCAACCAGCGCCGTTTTAATGTGGTCGGTGCTTACCTGGCGTATGGTCGTCTACTATATCTATATAGTAATTGGCATCTGCTTAACCGTATACGAGCTAATCCGCGGCGTCTACCGCAAAAACAAGGCAAAACGGCTTTCGGCGCAGCAAGAACAAGCGGAACAATCCGCTTTGGCGGACGAACCGCCAGCCCCGCCGGATAACGGTTAAAATTAAATAAATAAAAATATAGGGCGGCGTCGTTTTTAGCGGCGCCGCCCCTGTCATTCTGTCCATCCATTATTGTCATTCTGAGGCTTGCCGAAGAATCTTTTCCGGCGTAAAAACCGCCCCAAACCCGCCCTTTATAAAATAATTCAAAATTTATAAAAAACTTTTAAAACCCAACTCAAAACGGCTTGACAGAAATTTTATAAAATAATAAAATAAGTTTACATTTAATGAAGGCGTAAAAGCGTCCGCAAAGTTGCGGATATTCAAGGAGTAGATAATGAAAACCTACATGGCAAAGGCGGAAGCGGTTGAAAGAAAGTGGTACGTCGTAGATGCAACCGGCTTACCTTTGGGCAGACTTGCGTCAAAGGTGGCGGCAATTCTTCGCGGCAAAAACAAGCCCACGTTCACCCCTAACGTAGATACGGGCGATTTTGTCATAGTTTTAAACAGCGACAAAGTGGTTTTAACCGGCAAAAAGCTCGACGACAAATTTTACAGATACCACACGGGTTATATAAGCGGACTTAAAGAAGTTTCCTACAAAAAAATGCTCGCCGAAAAGAGCGATTTGGCGGTATACGAAGCCGTCCGCGGTATGTTACCCAAAAATTCCCTCGGCAGAGACATGATAAAAAAACTCAGAGTATATAAGGGCGGCGAGCACAACCACGCTGCGCAGAAACCCGAAGAGCTCAAATTATTTTAAGGTGAGAGGATAATTAAGTTATGGCAAAGGCTAATTTAAAGAAAAAACTTCAATTCTGGGGAACGGGAAGAAGAAAAAAGGCAATCGCCCGCGTTCGTCTTATCCCCGCCGGAACAGGCACCATTGAAATAAACGAAAGAGCTTTCGAGGATTATTTCCCTCAGTCGGTTTTGCAGTACGTAGTAAAGCAGCCCCTCGCGCTTTTGGGCGTAGAAGCCAAGTACGACGTTATGGTAAACGTTTACGGCGGCGGCTACACGGGTCAGGCAAACGCAATTCGTCTGGGCATTGCCCGCGCACTTTTGCAGGCTGAAGAAGGCAGCCGCGCAGCTTTGAAAAAGGAAGGCTTCCTTACCCGCGACCCCAGAGTCAAGGAAAGAAAGAAGTACGGCTTAAAGAAAGCGCGCCGCGCTCCCCAGTTCTCAAAGAGATAATTTCAAAACAAACCCAAACGCTTGCGTTCACCGCAAGCGTTTTTTATTTCGTCTCCAATTTTCAACAACAATTCCCGCAACTGTTTTAAAATTCTAACAATAATAGACAACTGTCTAAAAAATTTAAAATACACTTGCAATCCTTATTTTCATATGATAAAATAAAAACAAAAAGGAAGGTTTTTATGGCAAAGAAAAAATCAAAAATAAAAATCGGGAAAATAGTAACTTTGGTTTCGGCGCTTTTTGCGCTTGTGGCGGTGCTTCTTATGTTCGCGCCCGCGGTAATAAACAACGACACGGGCATATCCTACACGGGCGCGCAGGTTGCTTTCGGTTATTCTGCTAAAAACGACGGCTTGGTTTCCGTCAGCGTGCAGGTGCTTAAAGCTTCGTCCTATATCTTGCCTTATGCGGTATGTATCGGCGGCATTGTGTTCGGGCTTTTGGCGGCTTTGGGAATTTTACCCAAAATCTCAACCTTCGTTTCAACGGGCTGCTATATCGCGGCGGGCGTTCTTTTCTTCCTTGCGGTGCAAATGACCGTTCCCGTTTCCGAAAACCTTATCGAAACGTTCAGAAAAACGTTCGTCCTTGCGGGCGGCGCAATCGCTTCGGGAATATTGTCCATTTTCGCGGGCGCAGGCGCATTAAGCACTCTCTTAATCAAAAAGTAAGGCGCGGCGCCTTGTCAGCTTGAGCACATTTCTGTCATTCTGAGCGCAGCGAAGAATCTTGCCACAACAACTTCAATTACACGCTCACTATATATCTCTTTTACGGCGGCGCGCATTATTGCGCGCCGCCGTTCACGTTCAAAACGCATACAAACTTCGCATAACTTTGTTTCATTTGCGTTTTTCATAATTTTAGTTGTTTCCAACAAAAAAAGTAAAAATTTTACATTTTAATGTTGATTTTTTTTAAAAATTATATTACAATGAGAGAGTGCCGAAGGTTAAAAACTTTCGGCGGACAATAATTATTTTTTAAGAGGATAAAAATGAAAAACGTAATCGTAGGACAATCGGGCGGACCCACGTCGGTAATCAATTCGTCGCTTCTTGGCGTATACAAAACGGCAAAGGACAGGGGAGCGGACAAGGTTTACGGCATGGTTCACGGCATAAAAGGGCTTTTGGACGGCGACATAGTAGACCTTTCCACGCGCATCACAAACGATTTGGACATGGACTTGTTAAAGCGCACGCCGTCGTCCTTCCTCGGCTCGTGCCGCTATAAACTGCCCGACATAAAAGGCAACGAAAAAACCTACGACAAAATTTTCGCCATTTTGAAAGAACTTGAAATTTACGCGTTTTTCTACATCGGCGGCAACGACTCGATGGACACAATCATGCGCCTCACCGACTACGCAAAAATAATCAACAGCCCCATAAAGTTCATTGGCGTTCCCAAAACAATCGATAACGATTTGGCAATAACCGACCACACCCCCGGTTACGGCAGCGCGGCAAAATACATTGCGGCAACCACCAAGGAAATTATCCGCGACGGCTTGGTTTACGACTATCCCGTGGTTTCCGTAATCGAAGTAATGGGCAGAAACGCGGGCTGGCTCACCGCCGCAACCGCGCTTGCAAAAAGCGAGGACTGCGAGGGCGTTGACTTAATTTATCTGCCCGAAGTAACCTTCGACGTCGATAAATTCGTCAAAGACGTAGGCAAGCTCTTAAAGGAAAACCGCTCGATAGTAATCGCCGTTTCCGAGGGCGTAAAGGTGGCGGACGGCAGATACGTTTGCGAGCTTTCCGAACACGTTGACTACGTAGACGCGTTCGGGCACAAGCAGCTTGCAGGCACCGCAAGGTTCCTCGCGGGCAAGGTTGCCGAAAAATACGGCGTAAAGACGAGGGCGATAGAGCTTTCCTCGTTGCAGCGCTGCGCGGCGCACATTCAGGCGAGAATAGACGTAACCGAAGCCTTCAACTGCGGCGGCGCGGGCGTAAAAGCCGCTTTCGAGGGTAAGAGCGGCGAAGTAATCACCTTAAAGCGCGTTTCCGAAGACCCCTATATGTGCATAACCGAAGAGGCGGACGTTCACTTAATCGCAAACGTTGAAAAGAAAGTCCCCCGCGAATGGATAACCGAGGACGGCACCAACGTAAAGCCCGAATTGGTGCACTACATTCTGCCCTTAATTCAGGCGGAAATCACGCCTTTGTGGATTAACGGCTTGCCCCGCCATATCCGCTTAAACAAAAAAACCACTAAATAGTTAGGCACGGATTATAAACTTCGCAATACTTTGTAAGGCTTTCAGCCTTCGGTACGACAAGCTCCGCGCGTGTTCAGTCACGTACTTCTGTGTACGCTCCCTCACAAGTGCTCGTTTTCCTTGTCTTGCTCGTTTCTAACCCGTGGGAAGCATTGCTCCCGCAATACACTCCTTGTCATTCTTAGCGCAGTGAAGAATCTCAAAGCTCCCTTTTTAAGGGGGCTTTATTTTTTATTTTTCACCCTGTTCGCCATTGCCTCGTGCCGCTCCAAAACGCTTGCCATAACGTTGTTCTGCCCCGCGTCCTGCGCGCCGACGTTGCCGCCAAAGCCGCCGTTACCCCCAAAACCGCCGTTTCCGTCCGCCGCATTAAAACCGCTTGCCGCGTTCCCGTTCGCGTCGTTTTGCCCGCCTTGAGGCGAACCGCCGAACAGCCCGCCCTTTAAAAGGCTCCCTAAAATTCCTCCAAGCCCGTCAAAGCCCGCGCCGCCGTCCGCGCCAAAACCGCCCAAACCGCCTAAACCACCCAAACCGCCCAAACCGCCGGGCGCGTCCGCGCCGTTGTTTTCGGCAAAATTTCCTTCCGCCGCGCTGTTTTCGCCCGCGGGCGTTTTCCCCGATAACCCGTCAAGGGCTTTAAGTAAATTTAAAAGAGCAAATTTTTCCAAAACTTTATTCCTTTTTTGGTGTTTTTTTTAAAATCACGCCAAATTTTATTGCTTAAAAACTACGATTGGTATATAATTAACATTGCTGAAATTATATTTAATTGCAAAAAACGCGCAAAAAGCGTGTTTGGAGTTCCGATGAAAAAACGTTTCATTAAAATTATATGCGGCGCGGTGGCAACGGTTTGCACGTTCGGCGCATTGTTTGCGGCGGGTTGCGCAAAAACCGTCAAGCTCGACGGTATCGACTTTACTCCCGAATTCGAAAAAATTCAAGCCGAATCCAACGGCGGCTTTGCGGTTAAAAAGGATAAACACGTCTACTTTATCAACGGCGTTCAGTCCAACACCGCCGACAATACCTACGGCACGCCCGAAAAAGGCGCTATTTACCGCATTTCCGAAAGCAATTTAAGCGAGCACAATTATGCCGCTGTCGATTGCGTCGTTCCCAACGTAGCCTACAACTTCGACTACAACACGGGGCTTTTCATCTACGGAAATTACATCTATTTCGCAACTCCTTCGGTAAATAAAGACTCCGAAGGCAAGGTATACAGCGACGTTCTGGAATTAAAGCGCGCCAAGCTTGACGGCACCGAGGTTTCGGGCGCTTATATACAGCTCCCCAAGCGCGACAGCGACAAAAAGTATCAATACCGCTTCGTGCAGGAAAATGTCGGCGACCCCGTTTACGTTCTCTACGTTTCCACCGACGAAAAGCTCGAAGGAACCGAAACGGCAACCAAAAACCTTCGCTCGCTCAACCTTGAAACGGGAGTGGACACCGTGCTCGCCTCGAACGTTGACAACGTAATTTTCGATGAAAAGGATAAGTCCAACCCCCGCGTGTTCTACACAATGAACGTAAAAAATTATTCGGCGGGCTCCAACTATTCCTACAATCAGGTCTACACGGTAACCGCCTCGGCAACCGAAGACAAATTCAAGGATAAGCTCTCTTCCGAAAATATAATCGGCTGGGACGACGAAAACGACCTTTATATCAACTGCGGCGACCTCGTGTTCGACGGCATAGGCTATATGAACGAGGTAACCCCCTTCAACTATGCATACGGCAAAGAGGACGTAGAGCAGCAGGCGCACCGTTCGCCCTGCACCTACGCGCTCGTAAAATATCAGGACGGCGTGCTCTTTTACACGGGCAAAACCTCGTCCGTTTCCAAAAGCAGCCTTTACGAGCTTAAAGAAAGCGCTATCGGCGCAGACGAAAAAACGCCTTTAACCTTAAACGCCGACAAAAAGCCCCTTTTAAAGGACGGCGGCTCGGCTTCGGGTTACACCTATATCGTCAACGAAAACAGCGAGCTTGAAAAGGTGCTCTACGCCGAAACGGCGGGCATTTCCGTGAACAAAGTAGTGGACGGCGAACTCCAAACCGACCTCACGGGTATGAGCGAAACCGCAAACTACTATAAAGTAGTTCAGGAAGGCACCTGCACGATTCTTTTCACCGACAACGTTGACAACCGCAATTATTTATATTATTCCGTAAGCGGCGACAGCGGCTACACCTTCTACCGCATCGACTATACGGGCAACTGTCTGGAATACGCGGGCATGCCGGGCGCTAACGACGACGACGGCACCGACGATTACACTCCCGTCAAAATTTTAGACCTTGTTTCCGTTTCCGACTGGTACAAGCCCGAGCTCATCGGCACGCACCTTCTTTACGCAAACCTCGGCGACAGCGATTATTATGCGGCAAACTATATAACCGCCTTCGATTTGCGCGCTTACGACGCCGAAAATAAAACCTACGGCGCGGTTATGACCAACAAGCAGCTCGAAGCGTTAAACGAAGAATACGAAGAAATAACCGAAATTTTCGGCAAACCCGAAGAGGACGACAGCGAAACCTACGCGCACCTCACCGACGCTTATAAATATCTGTTCCGTAACGGCGATATAAATTACGTCAAAGAGCTTGCCGCGGCGCTCAACGCCGAGCTCGAAAAGGACGAAAAACCCGTCTATTCGGATAAAACGCTCGAAAAATTAACCGCTTATCTCGCGCCCTCCGCGAATAACGAGTGGAGCGCTTACCTTGCAACCAAAAAGGTAAACGGCGCCGACGTAAAGGCGAACACGCGCGAATATTACTATGCAACGCTCGGCAAAGTGACGAATGCCGACGCGGAGGAATTGCAAAGCGGGCTTAAAAACAAGCTGTTGCAGGCTCCTCCCGCCGAAAAGGGCTGGTACGAAAGCCTTTCCGACGGCGCAAAGGCGGGCTTCATTGTCGGCATGTGCGCGCTCGGACTTGCAGTAATAGGCGGCGTGGTTGCGCTCACGGTTATTTTGGTTAAGCGCAAGCGCAAGGCTCAGCCCGAACGCAGGGAAAAGAGAATAAAGGTAGACACCTACGACGATAAGAACATCGACGTTTACGGCACGGACGAACCCGCTCCCGAAGCGGAAGAAACTACAAAAGAATAATTAAAATTAAAAGCGCCCCCGTTGCATAACGGGGGCGCTTTTGTGCAACATAAATATTGCCTCTCTGTCATTCTGCCTTTTTTGTATTCTGCCCGAGCGCGAAGCGCGATGATTTGCGTGTAACCCGCGCCCCTTGTCATGTTGAGGCTTGCCGAAACATCTCCCCCTAAAATTTTTTTAAATTCCCCGAAAAAAATTCCGTAAAACAGTTTACAAACCAAGTTAATATTAATATAATGTTACCACGAAACATAAAGTGCAATTTCAACTTCAACGGAGATTACGTTAATGATTAAATACGAAAAATGTCCCAGATGCGACTTAAACTATATCGACCCGGATAAACAGGATTATTGCGACGTGTGCATAGCCGAAATGAAGGGAAGCAAGCTTCGCTTTGCCGATATCGACGACGAGGAATTCGAAGAAATTTCGGCGGAGGAAGAACAGGACGAACTTTGCCCCGTCTGCGGCGTAAACCATATCGCCCCCGGCGAAAAAATGTGTGAAAGCTGCAAACAACAGCAAAATTACGAGGAAGAAGAGGATATAGATATCGAAAAAGACGAGGAGTGGAAAAACTACCTTGAAGAGGACGAGGGCGACTTAACCGTCGACGACGAAACCTTGCAGGAGGAAATCGAAGAAGAGTTTGCCGACGACGAGGAGGAAGAGGCGGACGACTTTTACGAAAGCGAGGACGTCGATTCGCTTTCCGACCTCGAAGACGACGACTACGACGATGACGACGACGAAGACGACGACGATGATTTTTAAAATTTAACCTAAAAATAATAAAAGCTCTCGGACGATAGTTCGAGAGCGTTTTTTAATCTGCGAAGTAAGGTAAATTGAAATTTATCTTTCTTTGTACCCTGCGATACCTTTGCTTATGACGGTTATTATTGTTATAGTATAAAACACTATCAGCAAGCCGCAACCTAACAAGATTGAATACCAATCAGTAAATGAATACAATGCCTCAACATATCTATCCAAAGGGGTAAAGAACACGGCTAACCCAATCGAGTAAAGCATACCTATTATGCAACTTATCAATACCCACTTCGTCTTAAAGTGCGCCAATATATAACAATAGAATTTTGTCGCATACATCCAAATTCCAAACACCAAAATAGCGTGCGTTACTCTTTCAAGTAACCGTCCTTTCAAAATGCAAGCGAATAATATGCTAAAAACAATGATACCTATCAGCGGCGATAAGTCTATTATGAACGATAGTGGCTTGGTTGCTTTTTTCGTTCTTTCTTCAACGGGATATTTTCTCAACATAAACCCGATTATAAAGAAGCCGACAGCCAATAAAGCTATCAAAAAAACACTTAACATCTTAGACCTTCTTTATCTAAATTACTGTTTATCGTAGTTTCATTATACTATATTTAAAGCTGAAAAACAAGCGGCAGATGAGTAAACACGCCCTACACCGCATAAAATTGGAAAAAAGCGGCAAAAATAGTAGTATGATAAAGGTCAACACAACTATTAACGCCATAAAAGAAACCGTCGCCTCATTAAGCGGCAAAGCCGTAAACGTTAAATTAAACCTCGGCAGAAACAAATACGTCACCTTCCCCGCCACGGTAAACGGAATTTATCCCTCGCTTTTCACCGTGTGCCCCGCCGACAAAAACTTCCTCGGTAAAACGGCTTATTCCTATTCCGAAATTTTATGCGGCAGAGTAAAAATTTTGGATAATACTTCACAAAAATAACGCGCGGCACAAAATAAAAGTAATAACCCGCGCCGTCCGCGCATATTATAGCCTTGTAACGGAGGTTATAATGTCAATTCAAGCACAGTTTCAAACGGGCGTATTCACGCGGCAGGTGGCGTCGCTTTCCGCCCAGTCAATGGTAGAAATCAAATTTTCCGACGAAAACGCGGGCGAAATAGCGGCGGTAGAACCGCAAATATCCTTAAATTCCTGCGAAATCTCTTCGGGCAGAGTAAATTATTCGGGCAGATTAATCGCAACCTTGGTCTATGCCGACGCAGAGGGCAAGCTCTGCCGCGTTCAAAAGGGCGCGGAATTTTCGCACTTTATCGATAACGAAATTCTCGCCCCCGCGCAAAAGAGTGAGTGCGCGCTAACCTGCGAAAAGTGCAAGGTCAAGCGCGACGGCTCGTCAATAGTCGTTTCAATCGTCGTCGGCGCAAAAATCGACGTGTTCGACAACGCCCAGCGCAGCTTCATAACCTCAATCGACGGCGCAATCTGCAAAACGGACAGCGCAAAATTATATTCGCTTTGCAATTTCAGCGGCGAAAGCGACGTCGACGACGACTTCGACTGCATGGCAGAGGACGTTTTGGTGCCCTCTGCAAGCGTTCAGGTTTTGGATTGCTCGGCGCGTGCGGGCGTAATCGAAATCGGCGGCGAAATTTATCTTTCGCTCCTTGCCGTGCGCGACGGCTCGCCCGTAAACTTAGACAGAACCGTTCCCTTCCGTTGCGAGCTTTCGTGCGACGAAGCGCTTTTGTCCCAGCGCGCCTATTGCCGCGCGGAAATCAAAAATCTTTCGGTAAACTGCAAGGTTTACGAAGAAAAGGGCAAGTGCGGCGTCGAATTCAACGCAACCTTGGGCTTTTTCGGTCACTTTTACGAGGAAGAGGAGGTAAATTACCTTTCCGACGCCTTCTGCACCGCAAGCGAAACCCAGCTCACCTTTGCCGAAGAGCGCGTAAAGCTCGACAACGAAATAAAGGTATATTCCGAGCGCGTCGGCGGATTGTGCGCCGCAAAAGCCAAGCTCGACTACACCTGCGCGTTTTTGGCGGCGGCGCTCCCCAAAGCCGAGTTCAACCGCACCGAAAAGGGTGTTGACGGCAGCGTAACCGCAACCCTTCTTTACGACAAGAGCGGCGAAGTCCACTCCACCGAAGTGAACATGCCCTTCTCAATCGAGCTTGCGGGGCTTTCGCCCGACTGCAAGTCGGTGGCTGTTTCGGTGTGCGGCATGAGTTTAAGGCAGCGCGCCGAAGGCGAGTGCGAGGGCGAGGCGGTGCTTAAAATAACGGCAGCCGACGGCGAAACGCGCGTCGTAAGCTATATAACCGAAGCCGCCGAGGGCGCACCCAAACAGACCTCAGACTGCGCGGTAAGCGTTTACATACCCGCCGCTGGCGACGGACTTTGGGAAACGGCAAAACGCCTTTCCGAAAGCCCCGAAAACATAAAAATGTCCAACCCCGATTTAAGCTTCCCTTTAACCGGCAAGGAACGGATTTTAATTTACCGCCCCAAAAATTAAGGCGCGGACTATAAATATGCTGTCATTCTGAGTGCCCCCTTGTCATTCTGAGGTTTGCCGAAGAATCTCAACCTTATCTTTCGCGGCGGCGCGGGCAAAACCCGCGCCGCCATATTTTTGCCCAAATTTTCACCCTTTTTCCAAAAACAATTGAAACGCGCGCGATAGTGTGCTATAATTTAAGTATGGACGCCCGCATAAAGGCATACGCCAAACTCAACTTAACTTTGGATATCCTCGGCACTTCGGGCGACTTTCACATGCTCGACAGCCTCGTGTGCTCCGTCGATTTATTCGATTTAATCAAAATCCACCGCCGCACCGACGACAAAATCACAATCGAAATGCACGGCATGGGCACGGAATTAATCGAGCCCGAAAAAAACAACGCATATCTCGCGGCAAAAAAATACCAAACCCGCTTCAACTGCGGCGGCGCGGATATAAAAATTTTTAAAAATATCCCCGTGGGCGCGGGCATGGGCGGCTCCTCGGCAAACGCGGCGGGCGTACTTCGCGGCATGGCAAAGCTTTACGGCGCGGGCAGCGAGGCGCAACTTAAAGAGCTTGCCGACGAACTCGGCAGCGACACGGGCTACATGCTTTCGGGCGGCTTTGCGCGCATATCGGGCAGGGGCGAGCGTGTGCAAAGCTTAAACGTAACTAAAAAGCTCCACTTTTTTGCGCTTTTCCCCGAAGGCGGCGTTTCCACCCCCAAGTGCTACGCCCTCTACGACAAACTCGCCGGCACATGCCATTCCGCCCCCGATTGCCATTCCGCCCCAAATTGTCATTCTGAGCGGAGGGCGCAGCCCGCAGCCGAAGAATCTTTTTGCGCATTGCAAAGCAATTTCCCGCGCAAAAATCAAACCCAAAGCGCAATAAACGCCCTTGCAAGCGGCAACCTTAACGCGCTCGGCGGCTGCCTTTCAAACGCGTTGACCGCCCCCGCAACGCACCTTAACCCGCATATAGCGGAAGCGATAGAAGAGCTTAAAAGCTTTTCGCCGCTCGGCGTAAGCATGACGGGCTCGGGCAGCGCCGTTTACGCCTTGTTCGAAAGCAAAGAACTGTGCGAGTGGGCAAAATCACGCTACCGCGGCAAGCATGCTTGCCTTGTGTTAAACTCCATATAAATAAAAAAGAGAGGTTTCATTTTGGCTGAAGAACGCTTAATTGACGACGATAAGGACAAAAAGTATAAAATCCGCAAAAACGAAAAGGGCGAGGACGAGCTTTATTTAAGCGAAGAAAGCGAAGAGGGCGAAGAAGAAGTAACCTTCGAAATCCCCGAATTCGAAACGGACGACGAGGAAGCGGCGCTTATGACGCCCGAACAGCTCGCCGCCCGCGAAAAAATGCGCGAGGAAGAGGCTCGCCGCCGCGCCGAAAAAATCGCAAACGCGATTTCGGGTTCGCAAACGGCAATGGAAGAGGGCAACTTCGAGGCTGCCCGCTATCTCTTGTCCGAAGCCGCCGAAATAGACGGCGAAAACGGCGAAATCCGCTTTTTGCAGCTTAAAGCGCTCACGCAAAACTTCACCGACTACACCCTCGCGGAGGAGGCGGCGGAGGTCGCCAAAGCCGTAAAAGAGCATTGCACCGCCGAGCAGAAAGCAGCTTTAAACGAGCTTTCCGCCCCCCTTGCTGAAAAGCTTGCGCAAGCAGAAAAGAACTTAACCGCGCTCGGCGAAGAAAACGAGACGAAAAAGGCGGAAAGGCGCAAGGTGTTTGCGGCAAAGCGCAAAAAATCGCTCGTCTTTTTCTCGGCAACGGCAATCCCGCTCGTAATTTTTGCCATAATCACGGCAATCATCGGCAGCATGATGCACTCCCGTCAGGACGGGCTTTTGGTAATAATCACAATCGTTTTCGGTGCGCTCACGGCAGTCGCGTTTATCGCAACCGTAGTTGCATCGCACTTTTTGTGGCAAGCCTCGCAAAAGGTAAAGCGCAACGAAATTAACCGCAACACCCGCCTCGGCCGCGAGTACGAAGCCAAAAAATCCGAACTCGAAGCGCTTACTTCAATTTCCAATTCTCTGTCAGCATGATTTACCTCGATAACGCCGCCACAACCCCATTAGACGAGGCGGTTTTAAACAAAATGCTCCCTTTCATGCGCCAAAGCTTCGGCAACCCCCAGTCGCAGCACTCGGCGGGCAGAGCCGCGGCAAACGCGGTTATTTCCGCGCGCGACAAAACCGCGCAAATTTTGGGCTGCAAAAGCGAAGAGGTTTACTTCGTTTCGGGCGGCACCGAGGCGGGCAACACAGCCTTAAAGGGCGTGTGCGCGGCTCACGGCAACGGGCATTTAATAGTTTCCGCAATCGAGCACCCCGCGCTGATAGAAAGCGCAAAGGACATGCAAAAGTTCGGCTTTGAAATAACCTTTTTAAAGCCAAATTCCCGCGGAATTGTTTCCGCCGAAAGCGTAAGCGCGGCAATCCGCCCAAACACGATTTTTTGCGCTGTAATGGCGGCTAATAACGAGGTGGGCACAATCCAGCCCGTAAAAGAGATTGGCAAGGTCTGCAAAGCGCGCGGCGTGTTTTATTATTGCGACTGCGTGCAAACGGCGGGCGCGCTGCCCTTTCCCACGGAGCATTGCAACGCCTTGGGAATTTCCTCGCACAAATTTTACGGCCCGCGCGGCTTCGGCGCAATGTTCATTAAAAACGGCTCAAAAATAAACCGCCTCATTTCGGGCGGCATGCAGGAGCGCGGCTTCCGCGGCGGCACGTTAAACGCGGCGGCGGCGGTGGGGCTTGCGGAAGCGCTTGAAATTGCGGTAAACGAACGCGAGCAAAACAATAAAAAAATAACCGCCCTCCGCAACGGATTTTTAAAAAAGGTATTAACCGAAATCGACGGCGCTGAGCTGAACGGCGACGAATTTTTGCGTCTGCCTTCCAACGCGAATATTTCCTTTAAAGGCTGCGACGGCGAAAATATTCTGTTTCTTTTGGATTTAAACGGAGTTGCCGTTTCAACGGGCTCGGCGTGCTCGGCGGGCGCGGTAAGCCCCTCGCACGTGCTAACCGCAATGGGACTGCCTGCGGACAGAGTTAAGTCGGCGGTTCGCTTCACCTTCGGAAAATATAACACCGAAGACGAGGTTTTTGCCGCGGCGGAAATTTTGAAAAAAGTTATAAAAAAGATAAAAAACCCTTAAAAATTAATCGTTTTTTATAAAAGGCATATCCGTATTTTACATGAAAAGTACGGATTTTTCCATATAAAAAGGCAAAAAAATACAGAAGCGGGGGGGGGCCCACGATAGGGCGACGCCCAAAAAGAAGTAAGATATAAAAAAAAAGAAAGGCCCCCCAGAAAGCGGGTGGG